>JAQWKT010000004.1 GCA_029247685.1 Crocinitomicaceae bacterium
ATAACACCTCAACTGGGGTTGTCTCTCAAAATCAATGGGATTTTGGAGATGGAAATTCGAGTTCTAGCGCAAGCCCAAGCCATCAATATACTGCCGCTGGAACCTACAACGTTACACTAACAGCAAGTAACATTGCAGGAAATGATTCCTACTCACAAACAATTACCGTAAACGCTCTTCCAACAGTCACGGTCACCTCTCCATATCCAGAAGTATGTTCTGTGGATGGATCATTTAGCCTTACTGGAACACCATCAGGAGGAACGTTTTCTGGTCCTGGGATGAATGGAGCCACCTTTGACCCTGCAACGGCAGGAGTTGGAAATCACACCATTACCTATAGCTACACCGATAATAACGGATGTACTGGAAGTAATCAAGTGATGGTAAAGGTTAATGACTGTTCGTCGCTTGGAGAAAATAATGCAAGCAACTTTGAAGTGTATCCAAACCCAACACGAGGTATTTTAACTTTAAAGGGAATAGAAAACCTACAAGAGATTAGATCCATTAATGTTCTTGACAATAAAGGGGCACTTATTAAGAAAGTAAAAGTAAATGAAACGCAAATTGATCTTTCTTCTTTTTCTACTGGAATTTATTTTATTGAAATAAAACACCAGCTTGGAACCGGAAGAATTAAAGTAGTGAAGCAATAGCTTTTAAGCTATTTAATTAAAAGAGCCTCTAACGAGGCTCTTTTTTATTTTAATGAGTATCTTTACAACTGATTTTAAATCCTTTTAATGAAAAAAATAGCATTCTTTTTCCTACTTGTTTCTTCAACAAGCTTTGGTCAATCTCCTATTACAAACACGACATTAGGTATAACCATGCAGTGTTCTGGCGGAACGGATAATCGGTCAGGCATTGCTTTTAATCCTAATCAACAATTATATTATAGTGTTAATACAGGAAGCCCTTCCTATCCAATTGAAACATTTGATTTAAATGGGAATTTATTATCTACTAATAATTCTGGCTTTGATTATCGAGGAGCATGGTGGAACCCAAATAATAATCAATTAGAAGGCAATGGATATAATACTTTTGGAATATGGCAACATGATTTAGATGTCAATTTTTATCCTTTAAACACAGGAACAAATGCCATTCCTGGTGTAAGTGGACCCTACAATCAATCTAATGCAGATTACGACTCTAATGATGATGAAATTTTGTATTATCACAATGGAGTGATTTATAGATATACGCGAAGTGCCCATGTTTTAATCTCATCGGTTACAATTAGCGGATTGCCCGTCGCATTATCCAATATAAACGAATATACTATTGCTTACACAGGGATTAGCAACATGGAGGCCGGGATATATGACTATATCAACAAAGCTTTTTATTTTATAGATAAAACAAGCGGAAATTATATCACTTCTTGCCAACTACCTTCAACAGCTCCAGGCCCTGATAAATATAAAATGAGCTTTGCAAATGATCATTTATGGCTTTACAATGCTGGAGCAAGTCAATGGGAAAGTTATCAAACTGTAAATTCATGTAATACGGTAACCAGTACAACAAGTCTTGCTATTTGTGATGATCAGATACCATATACATGGAATGGTTTAACATTTAGTGCCGCAGGAAGTCAGACAGTGACACTACAAAGTTCTTTGGGTTGTGATTCTGTGGCAACACTGAACCTAACTGTTAATTCTGTAGACACAAGCACAACAAGTCTTGCTATTTGTGATGATCAGATACCATATACATGGAATGGTTTAACATTTACTGCCGCAGGAAGCCAGACAACGATACTACAAACTTCTTTGGGTTGTGATTCTGTGGCAATACTGAACCTAACTGTTAATTCTGTAGACGCAAGTACAACAACTAATGGAGTGAACATCACAAGCAATGCTACAAATGCGACATACCAATGGTTAGATTGTGATAGCAACTATGTGCTTATTTCTGGAGAAACAGACTCCTCTTTTACCGCTACAACCAATGGCAATTATGCTGTTGCTGTTACACAAAATGGATGTACCGATACCTCATCTTGTGTTTTAATAAACTCTGTACAAATCAGTTCTAACCTCAACAATGTTGTTTCTGTTTATCCAAATCCAACATCGGATAAGATTACTCTTAAAGGAATTAATTCCTTAACAGAAGTTTCGCAGATTCACCTTTTAGATAATAAAGGGGCACTTATTAAGAAAGTAAAAGTAAATGAAACGCAAGTGGATCTTTCCTCATTTTCTACTGGGATTTATTTCATTGAAATAAAACACCAACTTGGTACAGGAAGAATTAAAGTAGTGAAGCAATAGTTTTAAGCTATTTAATTAAAAGAGCCTCTAACGAGGCTCTTTTTTTTGGCCTAGAATTTGCCTAATACAATATATTAAATAAAACATTTATGTAACTTTATTGTTATCAATAACAATGGAAAAAGAATTGGTTAAGATTTCTGGTTTAAGCAAATCCTTTAAAGGGTTCAAGGCATTAGACAATGTTTCTTTTAAGGTTTTCAAAAACGATGTTTTTGGTTTTTTGGGTCCTAATGGTGCCGGAAAAAGCACCTCTCTTAGGTGCATGCTCTCTTTAATAAAACCAGATTCGGGGAGTATCGAAATATTTGGCAAACCCTTAAATAAAAACCGGTCTGAAATATTAAAAAACATTGGGTCCATCATTGAAAAGCCGGATTTTTACACCTATTTATCCGCCAAAAAAAACTTAGAATTAATCGCTCGAGTTTCAGGGAAAAATGTTTCTCGTTCCGAAATAGTAGATATTCTGGATTTTGTGGGATTAAAAGGAAGAGAATCTTCCAAATTTAAAACCTTTTCTCATGGAATGAAACAGCGTCTTGGAATCGCGCAAGCTCTAATGCATAATCCAGAATTAATTATTTTGGACGAACCAACTACTGGCCTCGATCCACAAGGAATTATTGACATACGAAACCTTATTTTAAAACTTAGCCAACAACAAGGGAAAACCGTTATTTTATCCTCTCACCAACTTTCCGAAATCGAGTTGATTGCCAATCGAATGGTTATTATTAACAAAGGCAAAACCGTTATAGAGGGAAAGGTTAGTGAATTATTAAACAACGAGGAAATGTTGGTGAAAATTCAAGTGGACAACCCAAAAAAATGTTTAGAAATTATTAAGGCCTCATTCGATCAAATTTCAGAAGCTAAAGCGATGCAGGAAGAGGTAGAAATGGTAATGAACCCAAAACTTATTCCAGAAATAAACCAACTGATTACCAAAAATAATATTCGCGTATTTGCTATAGAGCAAAAGAAAAAACTAGAAGATTATTTTATCAAAACCATTCAATCGCAAAACTGATGTTTTTAAAAAGCACTTATAACGAAATCATTAAAATTGTTTCTAAACCAAGAAGCTACATTGGATTTGCAGCCTTAACAGTAATTATTTCGATCATTTTATTGGCAATGAAGGCAGATGGGGAAGATTATATTTCTTTTGTTACAGCCTCCTTCGAGCAAACACTTAGTTTTAATGGAAAAATATTAAATGGGAATTTAGTTGCATTTATCATCCTACAAATGCTTATTATTCATGTCCCTTTATTGGTTGCGCTTGTTACCGGAGACTTGGTTTCTGGAGAGGCGTCAATGGGGACTTTAAGGTTTATGGGAACAAAACCAATATCTAGAATCACCTTTATTTTATCTAAGTTTTTTGCAGGAGCAATTTACACTTTTTTTCTTACCATTTGGCTTGCTTTTTTAGCGCTTATTATTGGACAGTGGGTTTTTGGAACTGGAGATTTAATTGTGCTTAATTCGGACGGGCTTGTAATTATCCCAGAGCTTGATATTTCATGGCGATACGTGTATGGCTTTTGCCTGGCTTTTCTATCGCTTTTTTCAATTGCTTGCATGTCTATTTGCTTTTCTGTTTTTTCAGAAAACTCCATTGGGCCAATTGTGACAACCATGGCCGTTATTATCTTATTTACAATAATTGGTTCTTTAGATGTCCCATTGTTTCAATCTATTCACCCATTATTAATTACAACACACATGGCCTCATGGAGAAGCCTCTTTGAAATGCCCGTTCCTATGGAGGATATTTTTCATTCCATCTATATTCTCTTAGGACATATTTTCTTTTTTATTGCCATTGCTTTGTGGCGATTTAACACCAAAGACATCAATACATGAACACAAGAACTTTTTCTCTATTAACTGCTTTTTTTATGCTGTTTTCTGTGTATTCACAGACGACAAACCCACTACTTTCTAGTGTGATTAACAAAATGAAAAAAGTAAATGACTATTCGGCTAATGTTACTATCAAAGCGGATGTTCCGATGATTAAAGTGCAGGCGGTAAATGCTAAAATTTATTTTAAAAAAGAAAACAAGTTCAAAGTGGTATCCAAAAGCATTGCTATTCTTCCAAAACAAGGGTTTACGGAAGTTAATTCATTTTTATTTCATCCAAAAAAATATATCTCTGTGGAAACAGGAAGCCAAATGATTGGAAACATAAATACCAAAATAATTACGATAATCCCAAATGAAAACACCAATAATATTGTTTTAGCTAAACTTTGGCTTGACCCTATAAATAAACTTATCATTGAATCTGAAGTAACAACAAGAAACAGTGGCACACTAAAAGCCAAATATTCTTATGGAATAAATAAAAACTTTGGGCTTCCTTCTTCTATATTGTTTATTGTAGATGTCAAAAGCTTTAAAATGCCAAAGAGTTTTTCATCTAATCCACACAAAGGGTCCTCTAAAAAAATGAATAATAAAAAACAAGGGAAAATATTATTAAGTATTGCAAACTATCAAATAAATAAAGGAATATCCGATAGCTTTTTTAAAAAGTAAAATGTATTGCTATCTTTAAAAGACTAAAAAATCAAAGCCCATGAATAGAAAAAAATTTTTAAAACAATCGGCCATGTTAACTGTTGGTTTGGCTGCTGTTCCGTCTATTGCTCTTAGCAAAAAAAATAGTCCCTTAAAAAACAATTCTCTTTTTTCAAGTACTGGGTTTTCTCTTCCAGAAATTCCTTATGGATATTCTGCATTTCCAAATGTTATTGACTCAAAAACCATGGAGATACATCACAAAAAACACCACAATGGATATACCAATAAATTGAATAAAGCTTGTGCAAAAGAAAACATTAAAACGCAACGTATAGAAGAAATTCTTTCTGCAAAATCGCTTTCTTCTTCCATTCAAAACAATGGAGGGGGATATTACAACCATTGCTTATATTGGGACATCTTAACTCCGGGAGGGAGCATGAGTAAAGAATTTGATAAAAAAATAACCGCCTCCTTTGGATCCAAAGAAAGCTTTTTGAATGAACTTACTCAGGCTGCAAAAACAAGGTTTGGTTCAGGATGGGCTTGGTTGTATCAAGACAATGATAAAAACCTGAAAATATGCTCTACAGCCAATCAGGATAACCCCCTTATGCAACATGTAAAAACCAATGGGAATCCTTTATTGGGTATTGATGTTTGGGAGCATGCATATTATTTAAAGTATCAAAATAAAAGAGGAGAATACATTCAAAACATTCTTAAAATTATTAACTGGGAAAAAGTAGAAAACAGAATGATTTAGAATACGCATTCAATAGTGTTTTTTAAAACACTTCAGCCATCATGCATCTGGCACTACCTCCTCCAATTAATTCAATAGTTTTAAGAGGAGAATGAACAATCGGATTATATTTTTCTATTTTTTTAATCTGATGCTTAGATAAACTTTTAAAAGCAGTACTTGACATTGCCAAAAAAGGCTTATTTCCCCCAACTTGAAGTACATTCCCGGCAAAATTAAGCTTTTGATTAATCGAAATTTCAATTACTTCTTTATTCGTTTTTTCAAATAAGTCTAATAACTTTTTTTTCTCTGTTTCGCTCTCCAAACAATCCAAACATATAACTACATATTTATCGGCAACACTCATCATAACATTCGTATGATAAATTAACTCTCTTTTTTTATTAACGAGTTGATATGCATGAAAAACACAAGGAGTATAGGACAATTCTTCGCAAAATTTAAACACCAAATCGACATTGGTTCTTGAAGAAATAGCTGCATAACAAACTTTATTAACTCGATCCAAAACCATGCTACCAGTTCCCTCCAGGAACTTTTCTTGTTTCTCATAAATTGAAAAATCGACTAGTTGCTTTTGCCCACAATTCTTTTGAATTAAATGCAACACATCTGATCGTCTTTCTCTTCTTCTATTTGGAGTAAACATCGGATATAAAAAATATTTGCCGCAAGAATGAAAAGAAACCCAATTATTAGGGAAAATAGAATCCGGGGTGTTTCCATTTAAAAGGTCGTCAACTAGCAAAACATTTAGACCATTTTTCTTTAACAGAAAAACAAAGGCATCAAATTCTTCCATTGCCTTTTTGGGAATTTCCTCTTCGGTATAAGACGTTTGTTTTGTTTGATAAAAATTTGTGCTTGAAGTTTCTTTATTAAAACCAAAAGCATTCGGCCTTACCATTAATATATTATTGCTGTACTGCATTATTTAAACGTGAAATTTCGTTGAATTAAATAACTTAATAACACAACAATGCAAGATGACAAAACGTTTGCAAGAGATGGATAAAACCCCAGCCATTCAATGAATGTCTTTAACAATATCCAATTACAAGTACTTGTTAATACAGCACTTAAGCCATAGCGAAACAACTGAATTCTTCCTTTAAGTTCACTTTTGGTGAAAACCACGTATTTCATTAATAAAAAACCCACTACAAAAGCAATAATAAAACATAAAAAAGCACTTAAAGTATAGGCAGTAAAAGTGAAGTCTATTAATGAAATATACAAGGTTCTTTTATGAAAAAGAAATTGAAAAAACAGAAAAAAAAGCACCCAACTTAAAACGAGATTCCCCACCCCACAAGCAGCATAGTAATAAGTGGTTTTATCCACTATTTTTGAAACAATAGGATAGAAAAAATCAAGTACTTTATATATAAGTTGTGTCAAGATGTGGTTGTTGGTATTCAAATGTAAAGCAATAAAAGGATTAATATTTAAAACAAGGTCTCGATTTTTAATTATTTATTCATTTGTATTTTTAATCTTGAATTTTTAAAAAGTGCATTACCTAAAACTCCAATTAAAATTAAAATTATAGAAGCGATACCATAGAAAGAAATAACTTCACCAAATAGAAAAAGGCCTATGAAAAATGCATATATAGATCCAAAGTACTTGAAGGGGGTAATGGTTGCTGTATTATCAGAATGAAACGCTTTTGTCATAAAAATCTGAGCAATCTGGGTAAAAACCCCTATAATTAAAACCAATAACCATTCAACTCCCTGAGGCATTACAAATTCAACGAAAATAACATATGCCAACATAATTGGCGTTGCGATCAAAGGAAAATACATCACCACGGTAACGGGATGATCGGTGTTTTGACATTTTACAATTGCATTGTAAGCAACGCCCGATAATACCGCAGATAAAACGCCTAATAAAACCCATAATGGGTCAATATTTGAGACACTGGTGTTTTGACTTAAAAATTTTGAAGCTCCTAACATGGCAATTCCTGAAAAGGCAACCAGCATAAATATCCATTGAATTTTGCGAACTTTCTCTGAAACCAAAAAAGTGGCAATAATTACCGTGAATACAGGACTTAAATATTGAACCGTTGTTGCTACTGCTATCGGTAAGTTGTCTAGCGTAAAGAAAAACATCGTAAGCGCTGTTGTTCCAAACACTCCGCGTATTAGCAGCCATTTTTTATTTACTCCAAAAAATGGGATCTTTTTCACTCTAATTACCGCACAACAAATTAAAAAAGTAATCAAGGAACGAAATAAAATTATTTCAGGTACTGGATAAGATTGAATTCCAGTAATAACTTGTTGAGATGGACCGCTTGCTAAAATTTTAACAAACAAATTTACCACCATAAAAGCAATCCCTGAGATAAGAATATATACAATCCCTTTGTTCATTATTGCAAAAGTAGGAAATCATTAAATAACAAAACTTCGTTTTAATTGGTTTTATTCTGTAACCCTTTTAAATGGCCCCATGCCACATTTAGATAGAAGTCTATCAAATGGATGGCCATTGAATACCATTTTAGAAATTTTAGAATCAAAAGATCTTGCAGATTCAAATGTGTTAACACCTATACAAGTATGATAAGAAATTAAACAAAGTTGATTATCTAGTTCAAAGGCCATCCCGCCAATTTTAAAAACAGCTTCCACTGCTCTAAAATTAGCTCTATTTCGATAGTTTCTTTCCAAAAGATTCACTGTTTTTTTAGCTTTCAAAGAATCATTATAATATAAAATCAATAACACATTTGGAGAATTTCGTGTTTTTAAAGTGGCTTTTTGTATTTTGCCACAAAACTCTATGGAATCAATTTTTGAAGTCTCAAAAATTGAAGTGAGATATTTATAGGTTCGAATAGAGTCTTTATTTGAAATAACAAATCTTTCTTCTGAAAAAACATCCATCTCTTTTAACAAATCCAACTTAATTTTAAAGCGTTTTTGCGATAGCGTTTTTTGTTCAGAAGGAAGAGTTATTTGTGGTTTTTGTGATTGCTTATCTCCTTTCGTCTTTTCTTTTTTAGGACTACATGCTAAAGCAATTAAGAATAAACCTAATAGTAAAACCCTTTTCATTTTATTCCTGTTTTTAATTAAAAAAATAGCTTGTTTATTTTCTACCTCTCCCCCTGTTTTGAAATCCTTTTTTTTTGTTTCTATTTGCAAAAAACTCTTTTTTTCGGCGCTGTTTTTCTTTCTCAAACTCCTTTTTTTGTTGGTTATTCATCGGTTTATCTGTTTGAGGGTAAGGATGTGTGTCAATTACTTTGATTTTTTGATCGATCAATTTTTCTATATCACGAACATATGTATTTTCTTCAGGCTCACTAATTGATATGGATATCCCTTCTTCTCCTGCTCTTCCACATCTTCCAATTCGATGGACACAGGTTTCGGATTCATTTGGTATGTCATAGTTAAGAACAAAACGGAGTTTGTCAATATCTATTCCCCTAGCAGCAATGTCTGTTGCAACCAAAACTCTAACCTCTAATTTCTTAAATGATTTCAATGCTTTTTGTCGCTGATTTTGAGATTTATCTCCATGAATTGCTGCAGCATTTATTTTCTTTTTTCTAAGATTTCTAACAATTCTATCTGCACCATGTTTTGTTCTAGAAAACACTAAAACCTGATTAATATTTTCATCTTTTAAAAGATGAAGCAATAAATCGTTCTTTTGGTTTTTATTAGTATAATAAAGGTATTGCTGAATCGTATCTGCAGTTGAAGAGACAGGGTTTACAGCAACCTTTTTGGGATTCATTAAAATTTGCCTTGATAGCTTTAAAATATTTTGAGGCATCGTGGCTGAAAAAAACAAGGATTGTCTTTTTTTAGGAAGTTTTTCCAAAATCTTTCTAATGTCATGTATAAAACCCATATCAAGCATTCGATCTGCTTCATCCAAAACAAAATATCCAATATCTCCAAGAGAAATGTATCCTTGATTCATTAAATCCAAAAGACGCCCAGGAGTAGCGACTAAAACATCGACCCCACGGTTTAATGCATCTGTTTGAGCACCTTGCTTAACTCCACCATAAATCACTGTAGATTTAACATTGTTGTATTTTGAGTACGCTACAAAATTTTCTTGTATCTGAATAGCTAACTCACGTGTTGGGGTTACGACTAATGCACGTATTTTTCTTTTTCCCGATTGGCGATTTTGTTCATTTTCAAGATGCTGAATAATTGGAAGAGCAAAAGCAGCTGTTTTTCCTGTTCCTGTTTGGGCACTACCCAAAACATCTTCAAATGCAAGAATAGGAGGAATTGCTTTTTCCTGAATAGACGTGGGCTCCGTGTATTTTTTATCTTGTAATGCTTTTAATAAAGAAGGGAGTAATTTTAAATCACTAAATTTCATAAAAAAGAAGTTAAAGTTGTGTTTGGTTTGTTTTCATTTAAAAAAGAGTAAAAAAAAGAAAACATATATATATACTAATAAGTAGACACCCTTCTTTCCATGCTAATTTCATTTTGGTTGGCGCAAAAACCAATGGAAAAATAAGAAAGGAAACAGCAAGCATCCAGAAAATATCGGAATTCATTAACCCATTATCCATCACGTGAATCGGCTGTATAATTGAAGTTATTCCAAGCACCGCTAATATGTTAAACATGTTTGAACCGATTAAATTACCTATAGAAATTGCTTTTTCTTTTTTTATAACAGCAATAATGGATGTGGCTAGTTCTGGCACACTTGTTCCAATTGAAACAACTGTTATTCCAATAATTCTTTCGCTTACATGAAATTGCTTTGCAATTTCAATCGAACCACTAATTAAAAGTTCTGCTCCTCCCCATAAACCTAAACCTCCTATCGCTAGGAATGAAATATCTTTAAACAAACTTGGTGATTTGTCGATAACCTCATCGGAAGTTTCATCAACAGATGATCTATTAAATTTGAAAAGAAAAACAAGTGCCAATAATAAAAAGAAAAACAAAACAGCCCCCTCTACTCTGCCCAGAACACCATCAAAACCAATAAAAAGATATAAAAGCAAGGAGGAGAACATCATGATAGGCCAATCTGTTTTGTAAAAATGCTTTTTTATATCAATAGAACAAAGAATAGTCGTAATCGATAAAACCAAACCAAGGTTTGCAATGTTTGATCCTATTACATTTCCTAAAGCTATATCTGCATGGCCTTCGATTGCAGATTTAATACTCACAATAAGTTCGGGTGCAGAAGTTGCAAACGAAACAATTGTCATTCCAATTACTATTCTGGGTATTTGCATTCGATTTGCAAAACCTACTGCAGATTTTAAAAGAAAATCTCCTCCAAAAACTAATAAAATAAGCCCCGAAAAAATGAAAAATATATCCATCATTACACAGCGCGAAATTAAACATTATCGTTTAACAGTAAACATTTATATGAAAGTTAATCTATTTTCAAAAAATCCTTTAGCACAAAAGCTTTTTTTTCTCCTATAACTTTTTCAAGCTCAATTAAATCGGCATTTTTAATTCTTTCAATAGTTTTAAAACTTAAATAAAGTTTCTCTTTTAATTTTGGACCAATTCCAGGAGCTTGGTCAAGAAGCGAAGTCTTGGTTAATTTGTTTCGCTTTTTTCGATGATGAGTTATTCCAAACCTATGGGCTTCATCTCTCATGAATTGCAAGGTTTTTAAGCTTGCAGAGTTTTTATTTAAAAGCAATGGGGTGGAATTTCCGGCAAAAAAAAGTTCTTCTTCTCTTTTCGCAATTCCCAAAACGATCATTTTATTATCTAAGTTTAATTCTTTTATTGCAGAATAAGCTGCGCTTAACTGTCCTTTACCACCATCAATTAACACTAAATCTGGTATGCTTTCTTTTTCTTTTATCAACCGTTTATACCTTCTAAAAACAACCTCTCGCATCGATGCAAAATCATCAGGACCAGATACCGTTTTAATATTAAAATGGCGATAATCTTTCTTACTTGGCTTTGCATTCTTAAAAACAACACAAGCAGATACCGCATTAGTCCCTTGGAAATTTGAATTATCAAAACACTCCATGTGTTTTGGTTTCTTTTTAAGAGAAAGGTCTTTTTTTAGATGCTCCAAAAGTTCTTCTCCTGATTTTTCTTTTGTTGCATTTATTTTTTTCTTTTTTTGAAGCAACAAAAAGTGTTGTACATTTTTTAATGAAAGATCTAACAGCTTCTTTTTCTCCCCTTTTTGGGGATGATGAAAAAGAAATTCTTCTGAAAGAAAAATCTTCCCTTTTTCTGTAATGACTTCTTTGGATTTGCTTTCATACCTTCCTCTTAATTCATACAATAAGCCCTTGAGTATTGTTTCAGGTTTTGCTGTATCAAAAAAATCGGCCTCGCCGGTTAAAGTATGAACAATTGCTCCATTTCGGATAAGCAAATAATTATAATACAAATTCTTCTCTTCTTTTTTATAGGTTAGAACATCTACTTCTCTTATTTTGGAAGAAACAACAATTGATTTAGATTGATAAGACTTTAATGACTCAAAATTTTCTTTATAGCGCTGAGCAGATTCAAAATTTTCTTTTTCGGATGCCTTTCGCATCTTCATTTGCATTATCTGTTTTACTTTATTTAAATTTCCATTTAAAATGTCTTTTATCTCGGAAATTTCCTCCTGATAAGAAGACTCTTCTTGTTTACCAACACAAGGTGCTTTGCAATTTCCAATATGAAACTCTAAACATTCTTTGTATTTACCCGATTTAATTTTAGAATTAGATAAATCCAATGTACAATTTCGAATAGAATAAATGTCTTTTATTAAATTTAAAAGCGTATGCATCATATTAACATTGGAATAAGGACCATAATATAATGAGCCATCTTTTATTACTCTTCTGGTCATAAAAACCCTTGGAAATGGTTCTTTTTTTATACATATCCAAGGATAAGTTTTCCCATCTTTTAACTGAATATTAAATCTTGGTTGATTTTCTCTTATTAAGCTTCTTTCCAAAAGAAAAGCATCATTTTCAGAATTAACAATTGTAATTAATACATCGTCAATATGAGATATCATAATTGACGTTTTAAAAGACTTATTGTTTTTGCTAAAATAGCTCTTAACTCTTTTTTTTAAATCTTTGGCTTTCCCAATATAAATAATCTGCTTTTTGTTATCCAAAAACTGGTAGATACCAGGCAAATTTGGCAAGGAGTTTATTTTATCTGAAATCTTCTTTGTTTCCAATGCCATAATGCAAATTTACCGCAAAAGATTAACGTGTCCATTTATTTGTTCCACTGCATGTGGATTTGCACAAGATTTATATTTTAGTTGGTATATATATGTCCCATCAGGGCATTGGTTTCCTTTAAAAGACCCATCCCAAGATTCCCCATATTCCATCGAATTAAAAACACGTTCTCCCCATTTATTATAAATACTAAAGTCCCATTCTATTATTTCAAAATCAGTAACCGGATAAAACAAATCATTTACCCCATCTTGATCAGGAATAAACGTATTTGGAACATACAATGCAAAAGGCTCCACAAAAAGTTGTGATTTAACCGAGTCTTTACACCCATGAATATTTGTTACAACTTGAATTGGGTAATCCGCTCCGGACAAGGTGTATTCATGAGTAAAATTTGCTGCATTTGAAGTAAAATTATAATGATCAAAAAAATAAACGTATTCGCTAGCGCCATTGGATTGATCTATAAATTCAACCTCAGAGTTACAAATATCAGTTTGATTTGGTGTAACCATAAAGCCCGCTTGAGGAGAAGGGTATACGTTAATAAGATCTTGCTGCATTAAATAAAGAGTATCTATACACCCTTCGGTAGTAATCATTGTTAAACCGATACTGTAGTTTCCAACATTGTTATAAACATGTGAAGGACTAGGTAAGTTCGAGGTTTGACCATCTCCAAATGTCCATGTATATATTGGTGGAGTATCAGAAGTGCTTAAATTAATGAATTGAGCAATTGATGGAGCACATTGTAAAGAATTAACAAAGACGAAATCTATCTGGGGTTCGGCATAAACAAATACAAAAGAATTAACCGTATCTGAACAAACATCATAACTGCCGATGAATTGAACGGGATGAACTCCTGGTAAGTCAAAGTTAACACCACTAACATTTAATTGATTAGATGATGAGGGAGTTGCATGAGAGCCAAAATTCCATTCAAAAACCGCACTTGGTGGTCCAGATGCATTGGCAAAAAAATCATATGAATTATCCACAATACACAACGAATCCGTGTGAGAAATAGAGATGGTTAAATCTTCATTCACCGTTACATCAAAGAGAATGGTATCCGCACAAACCGAAGAAGAGCTAGCAATTAACATTACGTTATATATTCCTGCCTGTGGATAAGTATAAGAAGGTTCAAACAAAAAACTAACATCGTTAGAAATATTAGGAACACCAAAATCCCAAAAATAAGTACTTGCCGACAATGAAGAATTATCAAATTGAACGGACAATCCATCACAAGAAGCATTTGGTGGCAAAGAGCCCGCAGCTAATGGGTTTTCATCAATAAAAACAGTATCCATATCAAAACTCAAGATACAAGATAACCCTGTAAATGTCATTTCCACACTATAAACTCCTGTATCGGCCATACTTGTTGGGTTAATTATTATTTCAGATTGGACTGAAGTAAATCCATTTGGACCAAACCATTGATAATTAGCCAAACTATCCGCGAGCGGAGTGTTCATCGATGGAACTGACATAAACAAAGAGTCTCCTTCACAAAATGGTCCATTATTTTGAATGGCAACGTTCGGGCAATTTCCCGTGGATATAAACATCGGTGTTGGGCTGCTTATTGGACAACCATTAATATCATATAAATCGGACAGCCCCCCATTATTGATTGAATTTCCAGAAATATTTCCGGTTCCAAAAATAAACGCTTCGTCATCTAAAACACTATCACATTGTAGAATAAGGCAATCCTCAACCAACACCACTTTATATTTTATTACGGTGCTATCAGAACCAATAATGTCATTTAAAACTTCTCCCCCAGAAATTGAATTTGCTCCTGATCCGATTCTGACTGTTATTGATCTTGTTAATGGGTCATATTCTGCTTGGTCATCATTTAACTGATCTGTTTTCGCTCCAGAATTTGGGCCACTTGAAATACTTAATGAGCCGGCTAAATAATTTGTTCTAATATCCAAGGTATCACTTATATAAGTATTAACAGATAAGTCTGAACCAATGTTTTTGCCTACTATTGAATATTCAAGAGTATCTCCTGGGTTTACAATTCCACCATTTAAATCTTCAATATAAACAGTTGCTCTTAAGTCGGGTTCATAAACATCAATTACAGAAGTTACAACATGAGACAAAATTGACTCTCCTCCAGTTGAAATTCGAATAATTCCCGAAGTTGCATTATTTGGAAGGTAAGAAAAAGAAGAGTTATCTGGTAAAAATATATTTGCATCTTGCCCAAGTGTATTATTAAGAGGTGGAGCACGAAACGGGGTAAGAACGCCTCCATAAGAAATAGTGCTATTAAATAAATTTGTGGGATTATGAATAGGATCCTGAATGTTCAAAAATGAACCCGATCCATTAAATTTCATTTGGTCTCCAGTAGATTGTCGGTCTCCATCATAAGCCACCACACCAAGCTCAAAATTTACTGGGCCAGACGGGGGGGTTAGAAAACCATTTATAGGAATATCTACAGACTGATAATTGATTGCACCAAAGGCACTAATGTTAGCAAAACCATCAAATACTGTTATGTTTCTCATTGCTTCTGCAACATTTTTATAAACCACCACTATCGTCCATCCTCCCCAACAATTATAATCATTTTCTGAAACCATATCCGCAATTGTGTATCTAGAGTTAATCCCACTTGACTGAACAATCGTAGTTATATTTTTAAACCCATAGTAAGAGGTCGTATAAGGCCCTGTAAAATCTATCATCTGATCCGCAAGCAAGGTTTGATAAGCCCCTCCTGTGGCTTTTATTTTCACTTTATTTCTTTGAGGAAAATTAGGCGTATTAGAATTAATTCTACTCCCCCAATATAAACCAGCCCACATAATCTCAGAACATGTTTGTAAATTAAGGCTATCGCTAGTAGACATATATGTAGAGGGATCTCCGTCAATATCTACATAATTCATTATAAAATCATTATTTCCATAGGAAGTGGAGCCAGAGCCAGGTAAACTTGATGTAGAACTAATACAATTGGAGCCCGAATTACAAGAAACACTAACATTAGATAAAAAAACAATCCCTCCTTTTTGTTGAGTTTGATAACGAATATCAAAAGGCTGAACCAACTGTGAAAAAGCAGATGAAAAGCTAATAAGCAAAATGCTTAAAAAAGCCACAAGGATTAATACACTACTTTTTTTCTTTTTCATAAGAAATAATTTTGTTGTTTAGCATTCCAAAACTATTAACAACATCTGTTTTTCACATCACTCAGAAGGGGGGGATGAATCACCCTTAGGGGTGAAAAAAGCTTCAAAGATTAACACACTTCTTTTTTTCTTTTTCGACATCTTTTAATTCTGTTTAACACAAACTAAGACTTAAGAACAACTTAAAAGGTTGGTTTTTTTAAAAAATATTATTTTAACAAGGAAACATGTCCAGAAATTAACTCTGTATTGTGTTCATTTGCACATGACTTATATTTTAAAACATATGCATAAACTCCATCTTGACATGGATTACCATTAAAAGTACCATCCCATTTATGATCCGGACTATTGCTTTGAAATAAAACCTCTCCCCATCTATTAAAAACTTTAAAATCCCATTCTATAATTTCAAAACTAGTCACTGGATAAAATTCGTCGTTTATATTATCTCCATCTGGAATAAATGCATTTGGAACATAAATTGTAAAAGGCTCTATGAAAACTTCACATCTTGCCGTATCCTTACATCCATAATCATTGGAAACCACTTGCATTGGATAATCTGAGCCAGATAAGGTATATTCATGAGTAAAATTAGCTGATGTGGAGGTAAAGTTGTAATGATCAAAGAAATAAAAGTACTCGGTGGCTCCTACAGATTGATCGATAAATTCAATTTCAGAATCGCAAATATCTGTTTGATTAGGGGTAACGGTAAATCCTGCAGATGGAGAAGGATAAACAGTAACCAGATCTTGTTGGAGCAGATAAAGCGTGTCTATGCATCCCTCTGTGGTAATCATGGTTAAAGAAACACTATAATTGCCAACATTATTGTAGACATGAAACGGATGTTTCATCGTAGATGTTCCTCCATCTCCAAAGTCCCAATAAAAAATCGGAGGAGTATCGGATTGACTAGTGTTAATAAAAGATGCAGTAGAAGGAGCGCATTGAATAGAATTAACAAAAGAGAATCCTATTTGAGGTTCTGCATAAACAAAAACACTAGAGCTTACCGAATCCGAGCAAATATCAAACATTGCTTTTAATTGGACAGGAAAAGTGCCAGGTTGAGAATAATTTACTCCAGAAACATGCAATAATGTAGAGGTGCTTGGGGTGGCAAAAGGACCAAAATCCCATTCAAAAGTTATATTATTTGGCCCAGAAGCTGTTCCAATAAACTCATAACTATTATTGGTAATACACATGGAATCTGTGTGCGAAAAAGAAAGAGTTAAATCTTCATTAACATCAATGTTTATTGTCGTGGTATCTGCACACAATGGAGAAGATCCAGCAATTAGAGTAACGGTATAGGTGCCAGAGGAAGGATATAAATAATTAGGGGTAGCGGAAGTGCTAAAATCGGTGTTAATTCCGGGGACTCCAAAATCCCAATAATAATTTACCGCACCCGTAGAATTATTTCCAAAAGGAATGCTTAAGCCTTCGCATTGAATATCCGGAGGAACCTCAATACCCGCAACGGGTATATCAAAAATAAATATAGAATCTATGTAATCGGTTTGACAGTCAAGATTTTCTCCATGAAGAGTTACCGTATGATATCCAGGGGTGCTAAACGAGACTCCCGGAACCTGAAGACCATTAGCTGTTTGTACCGAAGAAGTGGAGTCAAAAGTCCAATCAAAGCTTGCGGTATTAATATTTGTTTGAACTATAAAATCAAAATTATTATCCAAAATACACAACGAATCCTGTGATGTCCAAGAAACAGAAAAGGGGTTATTCACAATAACAGTCATATAAGCAGTATCGGTACAAGCCCATCCAGGATTAACAATTAATTGCACTTGATAAGTTCCAGGAGTAGCATAAGTATGCGTTGGAGCAAAAGATGTCGAGGTGTTTCCATCTCCAAAGTTCCAAAGGTAATTTGTTCCTCCATAAGAATTGTTCACAAAATCGACAGATAATCCTTGACAATAAGAAACAAAAGTCGGAAGCTGCTCATAAGCGGGAAGGATGGCCTGCATGACAATGTTACAATCAAAAACACGAAATAAAAAATCCCTTATAGTTTCTCCCACCAAGGTTCCATTTCTAAATTCTTGGACTCGAACGCCAACAACAAACAAACCAATCATGTTAGGAGAAACATTTAATTCTCCGGTATTTGGATCAATAGAAGTAACGGATCCAGGGCCCAATGGACTAGAAGCATTAAATGGTCCACTCCAAATAACAGGGGCATAAGGAGGTGGAGGGGTGGGACTTGGCATTGGGTTAATTCCATTTGCGCCTGAATTAGGAGTAACCAATGAATAAACCAACTGATCTCCATCTGGATCGGTTGCAGCATGATTAAAAATCAAGTTATCGTTATTGCAAAGTAATATTGGGGGGTAATTGGTATACCTAGGACTACTGTTATTGGTGAAACCCGTGGAAACTCCAGGAACATGTGTACTTAAAGTTAAACCAGTATCATCCGGTTGAATGATATTGGTAACATTGGGTCCTCTACAACAACGCTGATAAGAAACAGTATAGCCTCCCTGTATGGGAGGAAGAGTTATTACCGTTTCATAAATCGCTTTTTCTACACAAATATTAGTTGGTGGGGTTGCACAAGGATTATTAAACTGAACGGGCAAACCAACACTTCCTGGAAATGGAATAGCTATGTTTTGAAAAAGAGAATTATTCTGCGTATAAACTGCAAGAAATAATGGGTCATCGAATTGTGCTCCCGTAGAATTACAATCCCGGTATAAAGTCAAGTAAAATCGATATTGATTAGCTCCTAAATAATCATAATATAGATCTCCGCCAATTATATGGGAAGCTCTTGTTGAAAAACAAGACAAAAAGAACAGTATAAAAAAAATCTTTTTCATCATCAAAATATAGACGTAAAAATACAGCAAATGTTGTGCCTAATTGTAAAATAAACACAAAGTAAATACATCGATTTAGAATAAATTTAAGCAAGTTATTTCATGATAAAAAAAAATAAGGCTATTTTTAGAATTATTAAAATGAATTTTGAGAATAAAATAACTGGTTTTTTGGTGTTCTTAATGCTCCTAATAGGCACTTGTTTTCACACGTATTCTCAAGGCTATCAAGTTAATCTTCAAGGGCAAAAACAACAAGCAATGGGAAGCGCTGGAACTGGACTTATCACCGATGGTGCTGGTCTTTTTTTTAATCCCTCCACCGTTGTTTTTTTAGATGAAAACTCTATAAATGCCGCTTGTACACCGACGTTTGCCAATACCACCTATCTTGATAGAGCTACGCAAAAAAGTTATAAAACTATATCTCCTGTTGGAACGCCATTTTCTTTTTATGGCTTGTTTCAACTAAAAGAACATGCTAAATTAAAACTTGGCATAGCAGCATATACTCCATTTGGAAGTACTATTGAATGGGAAGATAATTGGATTGGACGATTTGCTGTAACAAAATTGCAATTAAAGTCTATTTTTATTCAACCTACAATTTCTTATAGACTTGCCGATAACCTTGGAATTGGTGCAGGACTTGTTATCAGCTCAGGAAGTGTTTCTCTACAAAAAGACATCCCTATACAATATAGCGATCAAACATTTGCAAGTGCCGAATTGTCCGGTAGTGCAACTAGCTATGGGGTTAATGCTGGGATTTATTATGAACCTAATCCAAAGCTTTCTATTGGCATTAATTATCGCTCCAAAATTATCATGAAAGTGGATGATGGACAAGCTATTTTTAATGTTCCTTCTTCTTTAGATACAAGTTTTCCAGATGGACTATTTTCATCCATCCTTCCTCTACCACAAGTGATTTCACTTGGTTTTGGAAGCAAAATCAACTCTAAATTGTCTTTTGCCTTAGACTTCAATCATGTTTCATGGGAAGCCTATGACACGCTTGGTTTTGATTATGCACAAAACACTTCCTCTTTAGAGGATACTAGATCGGCTAGAAATTATAAAAACATTGTTGCTATTCGATTTGGAAGTTCCTATAAAGTTGGAAAAAAACTTACTCTCCGAGGTGGGTTTGGGTTTTCTCTCTCTCCTGTTCAAGACGGATACGTTACCCCAGAAACACCTGACGGAACAAGATATAACTTCACTACTGGATTAAGCTATGAATATAACAAGCATTTTTCAATGGACTTTTCTTTTTTATATGTACAAGTCCGAAGAGAGGATCATAATTTAGAAACAAACTTGGATGGAACTTTTTTAACTAAAGTTTTATCGCCTGGTTTAGGTATTATATACAAATGGTAAAAAAAAATATTCTCATAATTGCTCTCGCCATTCTATGTTATGGCTGCAAGCCTGAACTAGTAAGCACTACTCCAGAAGCTGGAGAAATTGACGCAAGTCACTTTATTTGCATTGGAGGTAATGAAATGGCAGGATACACCAATGGTGCTCTTTTTTATGATGGTCAACAGCAATCCTTAGCCAATCTACTTTCAAAACAATTAAAGCTCGTAAGTTCAGCGAATGAGGAATTTGATTTTCACCAACCATTAATGTCACAAAATTCTGTCGGCGTTAGTCTCGATAGTTTATCCAAACTAATCCTTGGCGAAAAAACAGACTGTCTAAACAACACTTCTTTGTCTCCAATGAGAATTGCTGTGACAGGAGATATCGCCTCATTAGGGGAAACAAGTTTTGGTAATACTCTGCATCCATATCAAAATTGGGGGATTCCAGGTCTAAAAACAACCGATGTTAATACCATAAATTGGTCAAATCCTTTTTTCAATAGAATGACCTCTGCTCCAGGGAATTCCGTTTTAGATGAAATAGAAATGGCAGCAAATAATAACTTGTCTTTTTTTGCCGTTTATCTTGGCGTAGAAGATGTATTACAATACGCTAAAAATGGAGCAACATTCCCTTTAA
>JAQWKT010000034.1 GCA_029247685.1 Crocinitomicaceae bacterium
CCCATTAAAAAAGAACTAACAAATTGGGACCCAGTAAGAGGGTATTGGTTAGGGGAAAACCTCTCAAACATGGTTAATAATAAAGAAATAACCGATCGAGCTTTTCCAGAAGATTTTACTCCTTATGAAATGCTTAAAGTAATTCCTGAATCTACTTATGATAAAATAAGGGGAATTGTTGATTCAGAAAAGGGCAATCTTTCCGGAAGAGACCAAAGCCAATGGAATCAATTAAATAACATTATTTCAAATATTTCTTGTACTTATCAACGAGGACGATCTTATGGAGACCCTCACCTTATTTCTTTTGACGAATCTAGAACCTCTTTTCAAACGGTAGGCGAATTTAGCTTGACTCAATCTGCATCAAATCATATGGAAGTACAAGCAAGACAAAAATCAAATGGATCTGACTTTTCTTTAAACAGTGCGGTTGCTATGAATGTTTTTGGAGATCGCTTATGTATTTATGGATCAGATAGACCCGATTCGGATATTTCTGCACTTCGATTAAATGGCGAACCAATAAGCCTTGATGGAAGAACCTACTACCTTCCTCATGGTGGAAACATTCGCTTAGCTGGAAGAAACTACATGATTAACTGGCCAAGTGGAGAGTCTGTAACCGTTGGAATGAGAAGGAGTTTTATGAATATTACAGTCTATATTTTTAATTGCTCAGAGCAATTCAATGGATTGCTTGGTAATGCCGATGGGAATAGCCTTAATGATTTTCAATCACAAAATGGATCGCTTAGAAGACCTGCAAATTTCTTTAGTGCAACAAATATGAATCAATCAAATGTTAATTCACATCGGGAATACTTGGCATTTACGAGTCAAAATTTAGCTGAAGACTGGAGAGTTAATGATCAAACGACTCTTTTTGATTATCCAATTGGAATGAGTACTGCTAGTTTTACCGATCGATCTTTTCCACGAATACATCATACTATTCATGATTTAAGTCCTCAACAATTAAGCAATGCAAGAACCCATTGTAGAGAAAATGGCATTAATCAAAATGACATGGCAGGTTGCATTTATGACCAAGGTTTTTTGAACATCCCCGCAAACCCAGCACCTCCAACGGTTGATTTTACGGAAGATGAAAGCTTAAACACTATACGAAGACCTGCTTTAAACAATAATGAGCATGAATATCAAGAAGGGAAAAATCCTACTGGAACTGCTGCTGTACCAATAGCAGCTCCAAATGCAAGTGGAAATAACCCAGCTCATACCACAGAAAAAAAACCAAGTAAAGAAATCAATTCTCCATCTAGAGGAAACGATAGCTTTTGGGGGAATTCTTCTACTAATTCAACGGTAAATAAAAGCCCCAGCAATACTAGTAAACCAATTTTTAGCAGACCTAATAACGTAAATAACAAACCAAGTAAAACCTTTAATCAAAGCACTCCATCTAGAGGAAGTTCAAGAGTTATTTCTCCAAGCAGATCTACTCCTTCTCGATCATCCTCTCCAAGCAGAAACACCCCTACTCGATCAACTTCACCAAGCAAATCCAAGGGAGGGAAAAATTGATTACTTTTATAGCCCTTTGGGCTATTAACTCAGTTGGTTTAGAGTGTCACCTTGACAGGGTGGAAGTCACTGGTTCGAATCCAGTATAGCCCACAAAAAAACTCTACTAATAAATCAAGCGATATTTCCTTGTTAAAAAAACACCTTCTATTTATTTGCAAGGAGCTTAAACAACGTTATTTAATCTCTTTTTTTAGAATGGTTTGCGTTGGGAAAGCAAAATCTAAACCGGCGTCATTAAACCTTTTTAGCACTTCTTTGCTAATTGTATTTTGAGAATCTAACCAGTGAGCTTCTGGCTTCACATAGTAGATAAATAATATCCCCAAAGAAAAGTCGCCAAAATCTTTAAATCCTGCCGAGCAATTCTCTTCTAATATTTCAGAATGATCGACAACAATTTGCTTTAAAAGATCTACTCCTTGCTGCATTCCATTTTCATCTGTATCATATGTAAGACCAAGATTAAGAACAATTTTAAGAGATGGTTGTGAAGTCACATTTACCACACTATTGTCTGTAAACGTGCTATTTGGTATGGTCACAATTCGTCCATCCAAAGTTCTAATTCTTGTGCTTCGAAGGCCAACTTCTTCCACTATTCCATCAAACCCTTCAATTTGAATTCTATCTTTCATTTTAAAAGGTTTATCTAAAAAAATCATGATTCCTGCAAAAATATTCTTTACCGAGTCTTGAGCGGCAAGCGCTAGAGCTAAACCTCCTATTCCAAGACCTGCTATCATTGCAGTAATATCAAATCCTAAATTATCGAGACCAACAATAACCCCAAAAACCCAAATGATAGAACGAAGCGTTTTCCGAATAACTGGCAGTAAAAAATTCTCTTGGCCATGATCTGTCTTCTCCACATAGGGTAAAACAACCTCAGTTACTACCGCATCAAAAATCCTTGAAAAAATAGATGTAGAAAGTAAAATCACAATAAAGTAAGTTACTTTTTCAAAAACTAAAATTACCGTTGGATTTTCAAATGATAAATAATGAAATGCAATCCAACAACCAAACAATAGCAAAAAATAAACCACTGGTTTTTCAAGAGTTTCTATTAAAATATCGTCTAGTTTTGTTTTGGTTTTTGCCGTTATTTTTTTAACAACATTGGCAATTATCCAATAAGAAATTTTAACCGCCAAAAAAGAAGCTATAACAATTCCTATTGCGATACCCCAATCTTCAATTGAATTATTGAATAAATTTATATCTAAAAAACTCATCTTACTTGTATTATTTTTTTTGCAAATTTACATTTTTCAATGCTACCAATAACGACAATCGCCAAAATAACCGTTTAAAACAGTAGATATTTAAAAAAATTAAACGACCTCTTTATTTTTTTTGCACTTTTTTTCCTTCCTCATAATACTCAATAATATTTTCTGAACGTTCTTCATTTTTATATAATATGAACTTTCCGTGTTTTTTATTATGCTTATAACTCCCTATAAAATCAGTGCGCCTCTGCCCATTTTCATTAACATAAAACTCCTCCCAATGGCCATTTCTTTTTCCCTTTAAAAAAAAGCCTTGCTGGCTTACTGTTTTTGCAATTCCATTAAAAGGTTTGTCTTCAAAGAAAAACGTTTCCTCTGTATTTATTTCCTTTTTAAATTCAACGACCCCATTCCATTTATACGCTCCAACATGATCAAAAAACATTTGCCATTTATCAATAAGTTCAAAATGAAGATCGGTGACATCCCAAATAGAATCTTTGGACAAAGTACTATCTTCTTCCATTTCCCAACTAGAATAATACCCTGGGTATCCCAAATAAAAATCAAGTAATGATCCATTTGCTAAAGAAAGCTTAGAATTACTGGAAAAGTATTCTGGAGAAAACAGCTGCTCTTCACATTCAAAACAAATCCCGGTTCCTCCAACTGCCTTGTTTTGTTCATCAAAAAAAACCACTGCATGCCTAACTGTTATGGGGCACTTAGAATGAATAATTCCAGAAGCTATTCGGTGCTGAAGTTCCAAGGCAACATTTGCCTCCTCTTTGCTTAAATCAATAACCTGAACATATGCAGAATCTGGAAGAAGTTCTTTATATGGAAGTTTGTTATTTGGGAAATCTCTACCCCCAAAATTCATTACATATACACGAGCATGTGTCCAGTTTTTATGCGGCCATTCAGATCGAAGGTTTTGTGGCAAACGCATGCTTTCAGGACTAACTATTTTTTTTAAAGTGGAATCTTTAACTCCAAGATCCGGAAGGGTATTTGGATCTTCAGGTTCCTTGTAAGAAGCAGCAATGCTATCAAGTATGTATGCCTTTTCTTTGGCTTGATAATATTCTTTGCTTTGATAATATTCTTTGTTTATAGATAAAGTATCAATGTAATCCACAGATATCGTAAGCGGTTCATCTATTAAAGAAGTAGACTGCTCATTCTTAACCGTTTTACAAGAATAAAACGTTAAAAGAAGAAGAAAAAATAAAAGACGAAACATACTTTTTAAATTCATTATTCTACAATCGAAATATTCGCATCCGCGACCAACTCCTCCCCTTTCATTCTTAAAAAAAGCTGAATTAATGCCGATACATCTTTTTCACAATAACGAGCAATTCTTTCCAAGTCATTTTCTTCATAATAAACCCTTGCCACATCTGCCCCAGATATATCGTCTTTTGGAGTAGGTATTTCAAACACATGACATAAAAGCGCCAAAGAAGTATAGGCTTTAAAATCGCCAAACTTCCAAAGTTCCATCGTATCTAGATGTTTAATTTCCCAAGGTTTTTTTCCACTAATATTTAATATGTTTGGAAGAGACACTCCATTAATAAGCATTCTTCTACATAAATAGGGAAAGTCAAATTCTTTTGCATTGTGTCCACATAAAACATGAAAAGGCGCATTATAATGTTCCTCTAGAAGTTTTTTAAATTGAATTAACAGGGTTTTTTCATCGTCGTGGTAAAATGATTTTAGCCTAATAGAACGCTCCATGTTGTTTTCTCTAACAAAGCCAACCGAAATACACACAATTTTACCAAACTCGGCAAATATTGCAGCATTTCGCTCATAAAGTTCGTCATAAGTATTCTCGTCATTAAGACGAAAACGAACTTTGGAATCAAACAGTTCTTTTGTTTTTACATCGATATCTTTGTAAGAATATGTTTGTGGAACAGTCTCAATATCTAAAAAAAGAATGTTTTCTAATTGATTTTGTTTTTGCATCCGTTTGTTGTTTTTAAGCTTCTGGCTCCATATCTTCCATCATTTTCTTTTCTAGTGTTTTGGTTACACTAATTGGAACATATTCCACTTCTACGTTGGTTTCGTCAAGCCCTAGATCTTCTGCTGGCTTTAACCCGGTTAATTTAATAAGTCTATAGATTCTGACGCATATCGATTGAAATGGTGTTAGCTCATTGTCTGTTGAAACCCTAGTGCTAAGAACGACAAATCTAAAATCTGTTTTTTCAAATTTATCCCGAACGCATTCAAAAACACTTTCTCCATTAATTTCTCCTTTATGCACCATCTTGTCATGAATCTTTCGCATCATATATTCGATTCGGTGTTCTTCTTTAAAGCCAAGGTGCAAACTAACAAAGTAAGATTTTTTATCAATAATTGGCTTTACAGAATAATGTACTCCCCAGGGTTCTTCCAAAATGTCAAGATGTAAAAACCAAACAATTCCAGCTTTTCGAGGTTTTTTTCTAAATAAGGAATAAAATACGGTAGAATCAATTTTCTTAGGGGAATCGCTTCTAGTTGGATAAACTAGATTGGTTGCTTCATAAGGTATTTTATCATCCGCATTTACGGAATTTAGAAGTGGAATTACCCGGTTAATGTGCACGTATTCGGTAATGTTTTTTCGTAATTTTCTAGCTTCGTAAAACAAGTATAAAAAGGTAAAAAAGGTAATGGCTAAAATTAAGGTAAACCAACCTCCATGAACAATCTTTCCAAGATTAGAAAGCAAGAAAACACCTTCAACTACAAGAAAGGTCAAGAAAATTAAAAAGTATAAGGCTTTTGCTTTTGGATATTTGTACTGCAATAAAACAAACAAAAGAATGGTCGTCATGATCATGTCAATGGTAATAGCAAGCCCATAAGTTGCTTCCATTGCACTAGATTTTTTAAAAATAAAGAGCACCAAAAGACATCCTGCCATTAAAAACCAATTTATATATGGGATATAAATTTGTCCCTGATGATCGGTGGGATATTTAATTTTGAGATTTGTCCAAAGTTTAAGTTTAACCGCTTCGTTCATTAGAGTATACACTCCTGTTATAAGGGCTTGAGAGGCAATGATTGTGGCAAAAGTTGCAAGCCCAATAGCAAAAGGAATGATTTGCTCTGGGACCATGGAATAAAAAATGGTTTGTCCAGCTTTTAAGGAAAATCCATCGGAAGAACATAGGGCTGCTTGGCCTAGGTAATTAAGGACCAACATCGATGAAACAAAAGCCCAACTAACTCGAATGTTTTCCTTTCCACAATGTCCTAAATCGGAATAAAGCGCTTCTGCCCCTGTGGTACATAAAAAAACCGCGCCTAAAACCCAAAAACCACCATCGACATTAGCGATTAAATTGTAGACATAATAAGGATTAAATGCCGCAAGAACTGAAGGATTATGAACAATATTGCTTGCACCCAAAAAGCCAATAAATACAAACCACATCATCATGACAGGTCCAAAGGTTTTCCCTATTAAAACCGTTCCGAATTGCTGAAACAAAAACAAGGAAATAATAATGACGACGACAATAGGCAAAACCGGTATGTCTGGGTTAATAATTGCAAGCCCTTCTACGGCGGAAGAAATAGATATTGCGGGAGTGATAAACCCATCGGCTATAAGGGTCGAACACCCAATTAATGCAGGAAAAATAATCCACTTTTTTTTTCCTTTTAATAAAGCAAACAAGGCAAAAATACCCCCCTCTCCTTTGTTATCTGCATTTAATGCAAAATACATGTATTTGAAGGATGCAATTAAAATTAAGGTCCAAATCACAGCAGACAATCCACCATACACAAGGCCTATGTCAAAATGAGTTCCATTGCCTGTAATTGCTTGAAAAACATATAATGGAGAGGTTCCTATGTCGCCAAAAACAATTCCGATAGTGATTAAAACACCGGCTAAAGATCGCTTATGTGATTTTTCTGACATATTTGACTCGATAAAAGTATATATTAAAAGAGAAAGAAAAGGTTTTTTTAAAAAATAGTTTGGACTAATTACCGAAGGCAAAAAGACAAGACATGGTCAATAAAACTGTCGGGAGATTCAGCATGTACCCAATGTCCTGCATTTGAAATCGTTACAAACTCGCTATCTGGAAATAAATACTCAATATCTGCAAGATCTTCCTCTAAAATATAGTTGGAATTTTCACCACGAATAAAGATGCTTGGCACCAACACTTCTTTTTGAGGGAGCGCTGACAAAATCTCTGGCATTTGTTTTTCAAGAACAGAAACATTCATTCGCCAAGCAAGCTTTCCCTTTTCAATCCAATATAAATTTTTTAATAAAAACTGCCTGGTTGCCACTTCATCAATATAGGCTGCCAAATAAGGCTCTGCTTCGCTCCTTTTGGATAATTTATTAAGTGGAATGCTATGAATTCCTTTTAAAATATGTTGATGGTGTGGTTGGTATTTTTTGACTCCCATGTCCACAAGAATTAAGCCTTGTATCCCTGTTGCATTTATTTGCGCCAAATGCATCGCTATTTTGGCTCCCATGGAATGACCGAGTAAAAAATAATTTTTGATCTCAAGAGACTGTATTAAGACTAAAACATCTTTTGCAAGAATTGGATAATCAAAGTCTTCACTCCATGGGGAACGGCCATGATTTCTAACATCCACCACGATCACTCGAAAATATTCAGAAAACTTTTTTGTTTGACTCTGCCAATTATCTGCACAGCCAAAAAGCCCATGTAAAATAATTAACGGGGTTCCTTTTCCATATTCTCTATAAAACAGTTTCATAGGAAAATCTAAGAATTAGTGGTTGTTTTTTCTGTGGAGATTTCTTCCGCTATAAATTGGCCTTTATTAAGTTTTTCAATTTCTTGAATAATTTGATTTTTGTCTACTTTATTTGAATCGTATGAAACATAGGCTCTTTGTTTTTTTTGTCCCTCTTTAAAATCAAATCGAACACGATTAACCCCACCAAGGTCCTTAACTCCAACACGAATTGCTCCACCGCATCCAAGTTCACAGGTCATGCCTTCAATGTCTAGCTCTAAAACAGTGTTGGGTGTCTCTTTTTTTAGTTTTGGGTTCTTTTGTGTTTCACTTAATTTTTGACGTTTTAAGACAACAATTTCATCCTTCTGATTACAGCTATATACCAGCGTTAAACTAAAAAGGAAATAAGATAGTAATTTCATGAGGTTTATTTGATGCAAAAATACAGTTTCTTTTATGAAAGATTAACGGATAAAGCCGCTTTTTTGTTTTTTGGCTAGAGGCTTTTAAATTATATTTGCGGATAAATCAAAAAATCAAAAAAATGAACTTAAATTTTGCAAAAATCGGATTTGTTCTACTTCTTGGAACAGTTAGCGTGGTTTCTTCATGTGGAAAATACGAAGAAGGACCTTCTTTTACTTTATTAACTAAAAAAATGCGTCTTACAGGAGACTGGACGGTTAGCGAAATGACTGTAGATGGTCAAACGCAAGACATTAGCAGCATTAACACAACATCGAGCATCAATAACGATGGAACGTATACCTTTGTGATACAATATTCTTTAGGAACTCTTTCTTATACCGATACTGAAAATGGTACCTGGGAATTTAACAGCGATAAGTCTGGCGTTTTATTTATGGAAGATGGAGCTAGCACTGCTACAGAAAGAACCATTATCAAATTAGAAAACAAAGAAATGAAATTAAGAACTGTAGATGGAAGCATTAATACAGATTTTACATTCACTAAAAATTAAAGAATCCTTCATTCTTTAGGGCCCCGTGGCGCAACTGAATAGCGCATCAGATTTCGGCTCTGAGGGTTACAGGTTTGAATCCTGTCGGGGTCACCATTTTAAAGTCTAAATTATTGTTTATCAGTAGTTTAGACTTTTTTTATTTTATTATTACCCCACTTATTACCCCAAAAAAGTATAATTCAATAATATTCCACCCTCTTAAAAAGGTGTTATTTTTTATTATCTTGGTTTAAAATTAGAATTATGAGATTACTATTTGTTTTCGTGTTTTTATTGGGGTTAGTTTCTTGTCAGGGACAAGAGGATGCAACAAAAAATGCTTCGCATAATATATCAAATGCCGAATCCTTTGAGCAGCCAGATTGTAAAGATATAGATGGTGTAGAAGAAAGCGCCAAGTGGAGAAATATAAAACATAAATATAAAGACTATTCAGGGCTTATAAAAAAGTGTTTTGAAAACGGAAAAATTGAGAGAATTTTTAACGTCAAAAATGGAAAGCTAAATGGTTTAGCAAGAGAATGGCACAAGAATGGTCAGTTGAAATTTGAAGGAAATATGAAAAATGGTAAGCAAAGTGGTATAGCAAGAGGCTGGTACGAAAATGGTCAGTTGCAAGTTGAAGCTAATTTAAAAGATGGTAAGAAAGATGGTTTAATGAGAGGCTGGCTCGAAAATGGTCAGTTGTCGCAAGAAATGAACTATCAAGAAGATAAAGAAGATGGTTTATCAAGAATGTGGTACGAGAATGGTCAGTTGTATTTTGAAAATCATTATCAGGATGGTAAAGAAGATGGTTTAACAAGGCAATGGTACTCGAATGGACAGTTGCAACTTGAAGCTAATTTAAAAGATGGAAAACTTGATGGTTTAGGAAGAGCTTGGTACGAGAATGGGAAGTTGATGGAAGAATCTAATTATAAAGATGACATAGAGTTAACCCGTAAATGCTTTGATGAAGATGGAAAAGTTATAGAGTGTGAATAAAAAAAGGCAGTAGCCCCCTTTATCTAACTATTTACTATCTTGGTTTAAAATTAGAATTATGAGAAAGTTTATTTATACATTATTTGTTTCCGTGTTTTTGTTGGGATTGGCTTCTTGTGGAGTGGAGAAGAAAATTTCCTCTGAGTCATCAAGTAGCGCATCCGTTGAACAGCCAGATTGTAAAGATATAGATGGTGTTGAAGAAAGCTACAAGTGGAAAAATATAAAACATAAATACAAAGACTACACTGGCATTATAAAAAGATGTTTCGAAAATGGAAAAGTTGCGGCGTTTTTTGAGGTTAAAAAGGGTAAACAAAATGGGGTAGCAAAGGGCTGGTATGAGAATGGTAAAATAAGAGCAGAAACGAATTTTAAAGATGGTAAATTAGATGGTTTAACAAGAACCTGGTACGAGAATGGGCAGTTGCAAGGAGAAGTTAACTTAAAAGATGGTAAGAAAGATGGTTTAGTTAGAGGTTGGCAAGAAAATGGAAAGTTGATGGCGGAAGGGAACTACAAAGATGGAAAAATAGATGGTTTAGGAAGAGTCTGGTACAATAATGGGCAGTTGAAAGCTGAATCATACTCAAAAGATGGTAAGCCAGATGGTTTAGCAAGAGGTTGGCACGAGAATGGGCAGTTGATGGAAGAATCTAATTATAAAGATGGTATTCGAATAAGCGTAAAAAAATATGATGAAAAAGGCAATATTTTAAATGATTAAAAAAGGGGGTAGCCCCCTTATCTAACTATTTATTATCTTGGTTTAAAATTAGGAGACCCATCTCCTTGCTATTCTCGAGTCTATGAAGGAATTCCTTTTTTTTCTTTTTTTTAGTTCTATTTGCTTCGGCCAAGAAACAACGGCTATTGCAGACACAAACTTTGAAAAAGCATTAATCAATCTTCAACTAGATAGTATTTTGGATGGCGTTTTGTTAAATGACAAGGTGAAAAACACAAAATCGCTATATCTTCTTGGAAAGTCCATCAAAAACCTAGAGGGCATTGAGGCTTTTGTTAACCTAGAAGAGCTGTGGTGTGACAATAATAAAATTGAACACCTTAATACCTCTAAAAACAAAAAGCTCTTTTTTATAAGCATCAATAAAAACTTACTAAAGTCTATTGATTTAAAAAACAACCAACTGCTCAAAATGCTAAGTTGCACCAATAATCAACTAAAACAATTAGACCTTACTAGCAATGAAAAATTAAGCTTTTTGGAATGCAATAACAACCAATTAAAAAGTTTAAACCTCAATAATAACCAGCTCATTACCACTTTGGTGTGCAACCATAATCTACTAGATAGCTTAATTGTCGATCAAAACCCGCTGATTAAAACCTTGTCCTGCGGTAATAATAACTTAAAAAAGTTATCTCTCAATAATTTACTGAACCTTACCACGCTTAATTGCCAGTTTAACCAAATTATCACTTTAGATCTTTCTAAAAACGTCGCATTGAAATGGCTTGAATGCAACAAAAATAGTATTAGAGAACTTAATCTAAGTGGTCAAGCCAAATTAGATTTTTTATGGTGTGAGGGAAACAAATTTAATTGCAATGCACTAAAGAGAAAGGTTGGATTAAAATAAATTCTATTAATCAGAAAAAATAAATGAATACGCAACAAAAAATACAAGTAGAACAACTTTCAAAAATGGTTTCTGAAAAAGCGCAACAATACCATAATCAAAACTTGATTCGAGAATTATATAAAAATGGAGCATATGAAAAAGGCAAAAGTTCTTCCTTCAATAACTATAGTGATCAATTGGATACACTTAGCATGAACATCGCCTCTTCGTCTTTTTTTATTAGCCTCTTAATTGCCATTAATATCTTTATTAGTTATCGTTTTTCTCATATTGAAGGGATTTGGATTCCTTGTTTAATTCTTATTGTTTATTTTTTTTACACCGGAAGAAAAAAAGCAAAAGAAGAAAAATTAAAATGCCTTGAGCATTTTAATTTGTTAGAAAAAGAACAAATCGAAACTCATTTTTTTTTACTTAAAATCAAGTCCAAATTAGATAACATCTCATTAGAATCAACCCTAAATGAATAGGTTTTATCCTATCTTTTTTTTATTTTCACAGATGCTTCGGTTTTTTTGTCTTTCTTTTTTTATTTTCAGTAATCTTTATTTAAGTGCCCAAACAACCGATAGCATAAATCATAATGGAATACAAAGAAGCTTTGTCTATTACACCCCCACTTCTTGGACAGCAAACCAACAACTTCCTCTTTTAATCGTTCTTCATGGCTTAACACAAACGGGCAATGGATTAATGAATATTACCGGGTTTAATGCTATTGCTGAAACAAATGATTTTATTGTCTGCTATCCCGATGGAATAAACAACTCCTGGAATGCCAACATGAATGTAAGTGTTTCTCAGGCAAACGATTTGGGTTTCATAGAAGAACTAACAAATTACTTTGAGAACAGCTATAATACCAATCCAAGCAAAAGGTATTTGTGTGGGTTTTCAACCGGTGGATTCATGTGTCATAAATTAGCTTGTGAATCTAGTTTATGTTTTGCAGCAATTGCTTCAGTATCCGGAAACATGAGCGATACGGTATACACAAACTGCATTACTCCTCAACAAACTTCCATTTTACACATTCATGGCAGAGCAGACCCCGTTGTTAGTTATTTTGGATCTTCAACAACAGGTGTTTCTGTAGATTCTACCATCAACAAATGGAGAGTCTTTTTATCCTGTGATTCTGTTCCATCATTTATAAACATGCCTAACACAAATCTATTAGACCTCTCTTATCCCGAAAAATATGTGTATAACAACTGTTCGGGAAAGTCTTTAGAGTTAATTAAAATTATTGGAGGAGGACATCAATGGCCTGGAATAACGACACTGGTTGGTGGACTTGGAAATATCAATATGGATTTTTATTCCCCACAAATTATATGGGAATTTTTAGATGGTAAAGCTTGCCCACAATCCACAGAAATAAACGAAATTAATTTTAACGAAAATAAAAAAGTGGTACGAATAATTGATCTAATGGGAAGAGATACCGAGTTAAAAGAAAATATTCCTGTTTTTATAATCTATGAAGATGGTACCGTAAAAAGAACTCTTAAATTCTCTTATTAATAACAAAGGGCAACCAATAAAATCGGAATGCCCTATGCATCAAACTTTTTTTTTATAAGCAACTTAACGATAAAAAATCGTGTTAGTTCTTTTATAATAAATGAACTAAATAGACATTTTCATTAACTGCTACTTGCTGTTTTATACTTAATAAAAAGTCCTGAGATACTGAAGGCCCTAACAACTTTAAAATATTTTCTTTTCTTTCTAAGAAAGCAACATCTATTGACTGTAAATTATCCGATTTCATTATTTTGACCTCCTGATTATATTTTTTACAAATCCTATGTAAATCATTTTGTGCTTTTTTAAGCTGATCTTGATTTTCTTCATTATTTATTATGGAGATTGCTTTATCTGTTTGCTTAATAATCGAATCTGTTATTAAATGAAGATTTTTATATGAACTTGATTTATCCAAGTCATATAAATACTGATTTGACTTAATTACTTTATTGGTATTCTCATTTATGGATTGATGATTTTTTGATACAGCTTGATCATAGAGATGTGAGTTTCTCAAATTTATCATTCCAAATAATATTCCTCCACAAGCAAACATAAGCACAGAATTGACAATGGTATTAAATTTTAATTCTGGTCTTTTGATGCGGGTGATAAAGTAAATCGGCACATAACAGAAGGTAAACACAACTGTACCCCAAAGCATTAACATATTTGCATATGGCCAATGCATCATTTTAAAGATAAATCCTGCTGATAAAATCATGCCTAAGAACAAGCCAAAAGAAAAGACAATTTTATCTTTTAAGTTATTGTCATCTTTAAATTTAATCGCCATTAGAAGAGGGAGAAAAATTAAACTAAATAAAAATCCTCCTGCGACTAATGTAATTCCTGCACCTGGTAAATGCAGAGTTTTCAAAATGGCACCCGACAGAAGTAGTATCACTGTCAATATGCCTGTAATATTCATTGTTTTTTTCATGGTATAAAAGTTTTTAAATTTTAATAAATTTTCGGTTTCTGTTTGTATTTCACTCAAGTTTTTCTTGAAAAACCGAGGCAATACAGTATCATAGAATCGATAAAAATCATCGTTCTGGTTCATTTCATTTTCAATAATGCAGCACATGTGATCTAAAAGATTGTCTCGTAGATCTTCAAGAACAATCCCACGTTTTGCAAAATCAGAAATGATATAATCAATCTGATCGTCCGTTATTTCAGCCATTATTCATTTTCGGTTCTAAATCCAACAAAAACTTCATCGTTTCGATGAATTCTGCAAACTCACTTACTTTTTTCTCGGCAGTATTAAGGCCTTGCTCAGTGAGTGTGTAGTACTTCCGCACTCTCTTTCCCATATACTGCTTTTCAATATCCAGTTCACCATTTTTTTCTAGTGAATGCAAGGTTGGATATAAAGCGCCTTCTGTAAGTTGAATTTTTGCATCTGTCAGGTCTTTTACCTTTTGAACAATTTCATAACCATACATTCTCCCCTGCTCTTTGAGTAGGTTTAAAATGATGGTTTTTAACGTTCCTTTTATTAATTCTGATGAATACATAAGACAAATATACATAAGAATATTATGTATTTCCAAATTTTTACCTAATTTTCTTAGGTATTAAATTTAATTAAACCACAATGTGCTTATTATCAGCTACTTAAAAAGCAAGGCTAATTGTAATTAAACCGAAAATAAAAAATGAAATTTATCAAAAAAAAGAATTATTGCCCTTTGCGGGTTTTTATAAACCTATCTAATTCTTCTTTTTCGGATCCAAAATCAAACGACGAATTTATTTGATAATAATCTTTTGGGTTATAACATCTATCGTAACCGTATTTAGCAAACTCTAATTTTTCATCACTAAAACTGAATTCATCCATTATTTGTTTTATTTGATTGACCGTTAAACAAGAATTAGCCGTAGCCTGTTTTGCCACAATCATTTTTTCATCGTCAAAAGATTCGTTTTTGATTGCACTCATTATGTTGTACATGTTTGTTTCTGGTTGGGCACATCCTGAAGAAGTCTCGTTAACGGTTGTCGATGTGGTGGTAGTTGTCGTTACGCTTTCATTAACAGAAGTGTTTGTTGTCATGTTTTAATTCACGTCCATGTTCATGTTCATGTTTGAGTTATTGGATGTGTTTTCATTTACATTCATGTTAAGACTCATATTAACATTTTCGGAATTGTTTGTACTTCCGTCATTCACGTTAATGTTCATGTTAAGGCTCATGTTTTCAGAATCTGAGGATTGATTCGTGTTTTCATTCATGTTAATCTTCATGTCTACATTACCCCCATTTCCTCTTGTAGTTTCAGTAACTGTCGTAGTGGTTGTAGATTGAACATTTTGTGTTGGAGGGGCAGTTGTTTGGGTAACTGGAGGAGCTGGGCGTTTTTTTGTGCTAAAGAATCGTAATTTATAGCCTCTCTTTGTGCTAACAATTCGATAGCTAACCTCATCTCCATGCGCATCATCCCACCATATGTTTTTGGAGATGGGTTCGATCCCCTCATCTTCAAAAAATATTTTAACACTGCTATTCGTTTGGTCTATATTTGGAATAGCAACTCGTGTTGCCCCTTTTTCATTTTTTTTAACCCCATCCACAACTACAAAAAAAGGCGTTGGGTCTTCTGCAAAGATGACCAAAGTATTTGATTGAGAAAAAGTAAAAAATGAAAGAAGTAAAAATGAAATAAAAAGTTGGAATTTGTGTCTCATAATAAATATTTTTAAAAAAATTGAATTAAATTTAACTAAAATCTATCTAAAAATAATGATTAAAAAATCCTTTTTCATTTTTCTAGCCAAAACAAATAAACTAATTCTCCCTTCGATGATTAGAAAGGACCTTTATAAATTAAACAAATTTCAAAAATTAATTGTGGGATATCGTTGTTGGGTTACTAAGAATAGCTTATAGCTTATCCACCAAGTTTTTGCCTTTCATAACAGCATCGCTCACAGAAACGCCATTAAAATAATTTCCTAATACAAAAAAACCGGGATTTTCTTTTTCAAACGAATTTATTTGTTGGATTAAATTTTCTTGATTCATGTCGTATTGTGGTATTCCTTTTTTCCAACGATAATGCTCTTTGAGCAACACCTCCCCTTCATGAGAAATCAACTCTTCTAGTTCTTTTAAAACAATACCCTCAAGTTTTTCACTTTCCAATTGACACAATTCCTTTTGTCTTTCACCACCAACAAGAATGGTAAACAATTCGGTATCTGAAGAAGAAACATGGGTAAATATTTGAGAGTTAAACAAAACCCCCAAAAAAGATTTTTTATCGGATGGCTTTGTTAAGACACCAAAGCCTTTTTTCATTTTTTTGATGTTTTTTTTATGAAAACCAAAATGAAAAACATCGATGGGATTATAAGTCACTTTTGCCATTTCTTTGGAAAAAGAATCGTCAAAAACAATATCTTTTAAAACAAAAGAAGGAACGGTTGAAACCACTTTTTTGCAAAAAAAGGTTTCATTTTCGGTTTTAATTAAAAACCCATCTGTTTTTTTAACAATATCAATGACTTTTTTTTCTGTTCGAATTTTTGTCTCTAAACTCTTTGACATTGTAGTGATCAATTGCCCTAAACCCATTGGGAAATTAAAGGAATGTACTTTCTCCTTTTTAGAGCGTTTTGATTTAATAAGGCCCTTTAATACACTTCCATGTTTTTGTTCTAAATTCCACAAAATCTTTAGACTATGTTTTGCACTCATGTTTTTTGTGTCTCCGGCATATACGCCAGTAATAAAAGGCTCTATCAACTTGTCGTGAAATTCTTTTCCAAATCTTTTGCAAACAAAGTCATAAACCGTTGTGTTTTTAGAATGTTTTTTCACAAAAAACTCCAAAAAGATTCGGAATTTTGCTTTTTTAGAAAGAATAGCGCTTCTTAAAAAATCAAAAAATCGTAAGGGTATTTTTTCCAGTTCATTGTTTACTAGAACATATCGATTTTGATTGCTATAATCCTCTGGATATATTAGCATTTCCCACATGCCTAAATCTTTAATCAATTCTTTTATGGCATCGTTATTTAATAAAACTGTATTAGGGCCATATTCACAAATAAATTGATCGCTTATATTGGTTTGTATAATCCCACCTATTTGAGACTTTGATTCAAGCAAGACAAAATCCTTTTTTTGTTTTGACATAAAGTGAGCAATGCTTAAGCCACAAATGCCAGATCCAATAATTACTGTTTCAACTTCAGTATGCATTCAAAAGAATTCTATTAATTGTAAAGGTAAAATAGATAAGTAAGAATTATACATTAAATTTGAGAAAATATTTATCATGAAATTTCGAATATTAATTTTTGCTTTTTTATTTTCTACCCCACTTTTTTCTCAAGATACCACTTGGGTGCAAACATTTACTTTTGATTCTATAACTACTAGAAGAGCAAACTTTGAATTTCCTCAAGACCTTAACAACAAAAGGTTTGAAAAGGTGCTTATGTATTATAAATTAAAATGTAGTCCTTTAACTACATGGGATCAATATAATTGTGGCGAGTGGGATTATTTAACATACACAAGGGTATATAATCACACCGGATTGTTAGATTCTGTTAGAGTAGATGGAAACCAGTATTTATCCAACTGGGATTCTCCTGACACTATCTCCATTGCTCCATTACCTACCCCACATTATGATTATTTATATAGAAAAGAATTGGTAAGTTCAGGTGCAAGTGCATCTACCGAAAACATCAATTCTTCAAACACCAGTGGGAAATATCCTTTCAACACAGAAAACAACGCTGGAAGGTTTCAAATGCTTATTTCTGCAAATGAATTGAATACTGCTAATATTTCATCAGGCTTGTTAAATTCGCTAACTCTTTACATTGATTCTATTGGTGCTAATGGAGAATTACTCTATCCATCGATTGCCATTAAAAGTACTTCAGACTCTGTGCTTTTGGATTTTCATCAAACTGGCTTTACCGAAGTTTACAACCAATCTAAAAATGGTGCTAACGCTTTTATTAATGGAGCAAATGAGCTTCTTTTTCATACGCCATATTCATGGAATGGAAACGATAATCTTATTGTGGAGTTTTATTTCGAAAATGAAAACCCAAACGCAAACTCGATTGTTTTTAATACCGAAAACATAACTAGTGATAATGCTTTATATTATGAACAAAAAAATGGACATCTTGAATTTGATGGCAGTAACCATGTTCTTTTAGAGTTTTCTGACACGCTTTTTAACGACGAAATTACCATAGAGTTTTGGGCCAAAGGAACAGGAAACACCGGTACAAACACAAGTCTTTTAGAAGGGTATGACACCCTTAATAATAGAATCATCAATCTGCATTGGCCATGGAATAACAATAATTTTTATTTCGATGCAGGAGAAGGTTCTCAATACGATCGTATTTATACCGGAGCTAGTACAACTGAAATAGATAACCAATGGAACCATTGGGCTTTAGTAAAAAAACAAAGCACTGGAGAAATGTTTATCTACAAAAATGGAGCATTATGGTTATCTGGAACTGGAAAAAATAAAAATGTAGGATACCTTCATCGTTTAATAATTGGAGCAAATAAAAACACCTCAAACCATTGGAAAGGAAAAATAGATGAACTTCGAATTTATAATTCTGCCCTTAGTCAAACCGTAATTTCTAACTACTATAAAAAACAAGCAAATTCATCACACCCTAATTGGGCAAACCTAATGAATTACTATGATTTTGATAATGCACCGTATATGATAGATAAATCTTCTAATGACTTTAAAGCAATGCCCTCCAGTTATGGAATGATTCAATTTAATGAATATCCACTAGCTGGTGTTTCAAACCCATTGAAGAGGCCACAAATTGGATTTGGATATGGAGGAACTATTTCTCAATCCGGAGCTGATACGTTATATACGCCATTATTAAAGGAACCCCTAATTGTTTTTGAACAACAAACAGTAAACTACCACTTTGAAATCATAAACTCATGGAGAGGGTATGAAAATGGAACAGAAAACACCTATGATTCGGCAGGCCAAATAATAAACACTAGCCCTATAAACGCAAGCACCAACCTATTCAATAACCAAATAACACATTATTACACTCCTTTTGAGATAATAGAAGACATTGAAATTGCAAGATATATTACCCCATATGGGATTCAATTTGATCTTGGGCCAAATGGATTTGCTTGGATTTACGATGTAACTGATTATCAACATTACCTTAAAGACACGGTTGACTTAAGAGCACATAATACACAAGAACTACTCGATTTAAAATTTGCCTTTATCGAAGGTATTCCTCCTAGAGATATTCATAAAAGAGAAGCTATTTGGGATGATTTTAGAAGTTATTCCTTTAATAACATGGCAAATGATATAGACCTTAGTGCCAAAAACGTTCTATTAAGCGACACCTCAAACAACTTTAAAATAAAAACAAGAATGACTGGGCATGGCCATCAAGGAAATAACAATTGCTGTGAATGGGTATCCAATAATCACCAGATTAAAGTGGATGGAGTTTCCAGGTTTAATTGGAATATATGGCAACCTACAGAGTGTGGAGATAATCCAAACATAAGCCAAGGAGGAACATGGCCATATGCGAGAGAAGGTTGGTGCCCAGGGGACAAGGTGAAAGAATATGAGTTTGAATTAACTCCATATGTTACGCCTGGAGATTCTGTTAGCATAGACTATAGTATAAATGATGTGCCCACCAGTGACCCTGGCCAGGGAAGTGGAAACTACATTGCTGCTTTTGATTTAATTTCATATTCTGCACCCAACTTTCAAAACGATGCCGCAATAACTGATATCTTAAATCCTAATAACTGGGAATACTATAGTAAGTTTAATCCAACTTGTTCAAACCCTCGAGTTCTTCTTCGAAATACTGGCGCTCAAAATCTTGTTTCCTGTAAAATAAGATGTTGGATAACTTATGGCAACTTTTTAGAGTATGAGTGGTCAGGTAACCTTGCTTTCTTGGAAGAAACAGTGGTTGAAATCCCTGTTACAGATCCAAATTTCTGGAAAGACCTGGACAGCAATAACCTTTTTACTGCACAAGTATATCAAGTTAATGGAACATTTGGAAATGATGAATATTTAGAAAATAGTGTCAAAACATCTAAATTTGATAATCCTGAATTTATTGATGGGCCTTTTTATGTTTGGTTAACGACAAATAACAAAGCCAATGAGAACGAATATCGGCTCATTGATGAAGCTGGAAATGTTATTTTTGAAAGAACACAATTAGACAACAATACCCAATACAAAGACACATTTGATTTAGCCCCTGGATGTTATAGCATCATTATTACGGATAATGATAATGATGGACTTTCTTTTTGGTATTCTGCACAAGTAGAGGGGGAAACAGCTGGCACAATGAGAATAAGAAAAGTGGGAGGAGGATTTATTGAGTTTTTCCCAGGAGATTTTGGAAATTATCACCGATACAATTTCTCCGTAGGTTTTGCACTGGAAGTAGATGAAAAAGACCTGGATCATGAAATAAATATTTTTCCAAATCCAACGAAACAAAATTGCACCATAGAAGTTAGTGGATCCGTATACAATAATGCACATTTAACTATTTATGATTTAATGGGAAAAGAGCTGCTATCACAAAAAATGAATAGCTCTCAATTTTTTGCTGAAACAAACATCAATATGAGTGACTTTAAATCGGGCACATACATTGTTAAAATTATTACAAATGAACGAACGTATACCAAAGAGCTTATAAAAAATTGATCCGCTCAACCATGAAACTTTATCTTTCAGAAAAATATTTTATCGATACAACATCTCCTATTGATCTATCTATCCCTTTAGATTTTCAAAAAAACACTTCTGCATGGAATCTTGAAAAGCCCTCTTTTAATGTGGTTAAAGATGGTTCATTTATTGGCTCTGTTGCAGATGGTGGAAATGTTAATTTTAGAGACATCTCTTTTAATCCTCACAGTCATTGCACACACACAGAATGTTGTGGACATATTACTAAAAAAATACATTCTATCAATCAACAACAAATTGCTTTTTTTTGTAAGGCTCTTTTGATTTCTGCTACTCCAAAAAAGAGAGCTAACACAAAATCAGATACCGAAGATTTTGTAATCGACTTAGATAGTTTAAAGGACGTTGAGCAAACTATTAATGACCATGAAGCGATCATCATTAGAAGCATCCCAAACACAAAAGAAAAATTAAATAAAAATTATAGCGGCACAAACCCATGTTATTTGGATTGTGACATTATTCCGTTTTTAAATAAACACGCTATCAAACATTTAATTATTGATCTTCCGTCTGTGGATAAAGAAAATGATGGAGGAGAACTTGCATTTCATCATAAGTTTTGGAATGTCCCATCCAATCCCGACCTAGAACGAACAATAACAGAATTGGCATATATACCAGAAAATATAAACGATGGAGAATATGTTTTAAATCTACAAATTGCTCCTTTTGAAAATGATGCAAGCCCGAGTAGGCCAATCTTATTTAAAGTAAGAAGGGCTGTATAAACAGCCCTTACTTAAAACCAAAAAACCAAAAACCGAAATAAAGATGGTAAACCTTTGTGAGTTTTACCAGAACTCATAAGGAACAAGTTGCCTCTAACTTAGTTGATTTCTTTTTATTTACTTAAACTCTTATCAAACTATAAACTAATGCCTCTCATTCGAAGCGAAACCAGTCCAAGGAAGAAGCTAACTTGTTTACTCTCCTTATTTCCTACCATGAAGATATTGAAATCATATTGACAGAAAGGTCTAGATGAATATTCACCACATTTAAATGATTAAACAGCCCCTTTTGATGAACATTTAAAATATTGAAATGAATATTTCATGTCTTTTGATGAATATTCATACTTTTGTCGAAATTTTTTAACCAAAAAAAACAAAAATGAAGACCACTACCACCGGAGCCATTTGTTCAGTAATAGTTAATTTATTCATTTTCAGTATGTTTTCGCAAGTTCAAACGCTTCCAAAACTTAGAAATACATATTCCGATTATGCCCCACTAATCGATTCTACAACGATGAAAACACACCATCAAGTTAATCATAAAAGCTACATTGATTGTTTAAATAAAACGCTACAGGGAACAAAAAAAATGGATGAAAATTTAAACGACATTTTACTCAATATCAGCTACTATAAAAACAAAAGCATCAGGTACAACGCTGGCGGGCATTATAACCATTCTTTATATTGGGATATATTAAAACCTAATTCTTCCAGTAATATATCTGAAGCATTAAGCAATCAAATAACAAAAGATTTTATTTCTTTAGACCTCCTAAAAAAAGAAATGAAAAGAGCTGTCAAATCCCAAATAGGATCTGGTTGGGTTTGGTTAATTATAAGTCCAAAAGGAAAACTAATGGTAACTAGCACCCAAAATGAAGATAATCCGATAATGGATGTTGTTAAAGAAAGGGGTGTTCCAGTAATTGGAATTGATAACTGGGAGCACGCTTATTATTTAAAACACAAACAAAATAAGGAAGGTTATTTTAATTCTATTTGGAAGTTGATTGATTGGGGAATGGTTTCTGAAAAATTTATTAAAGCTATTGGATCGGATGTATTTGAAAGCATTAAAACAGACAATTGGCCAGAATTAAAAGTCTATAAAGACATTATGTCACATACATATCATGCAGCAGAAAATGGAAATTTAAACGCCCTGCGTTCTTTAAGTAAGGAATTCATGCTTTATTCAATTTATCTTCGAAACTCGAAAATACCCAATGAATTTAATGATGAAAAAACAATAAAAGCACTTATTAAATTACAAAAACAAAGCTTGGAAATGCATGAACTATGCCTTAATAATGAATCCGACAAAGTTCTTTTAAAAAAGATAGTAGATGCACATAATACTTTTCATTTAATTCAAGGGGTTTGCATACATCATGACGAACATTATCATCATTTTAACGCACGATAATTATCTTTGCCTATATGGAAATTGAAAAAACAATAAAAAAGGGGGTTTGTTTCCTTCTATTAAATAGGCCAAATGTCTTTAATTCTTTTAATAAAAAAATGGCCCTCGCTCTGCAACAAAGACTGGATGAATGCGAAAAGGATGATGCTGTACGTGCAATAGTAATTCAGGGGAAAGGAAAAGCTTTTTGCGCTGGTCAAGACCTTGTAGAGGCTACTGATCCAAATGGCCCTGACATGAATAGCATTGTTCGAGAGCATTACAACCCAATAATTAAAAAAATAAGAACTATTGAAAAGCCGATTATTGCAGCAGTAAATGGTGTTGCAGCAGGAGCAGGAGCTAACATTGCATTAGCTTGTGATATTGTAATAGCAAAGAAAAGCGCAAGCTTTATACAAGCTTTTAGTAAAATTGGGCTTATCCCAGACTCTGGTGGAACCTTTTTTCTTCCAAGATTAATTGGGGCACAAAAAGCATCTGCTTTAATGATAACAGGGGATAAAGTTTTTGCAGAAGAAGCTGAAAAGATAAATATGATTTACAAAGCTATTGATGATTCTGATTTTGAAGGCTATATTGAACAATTTGCTGAAAAGATTTCTTGTATGCCCACAAAAGGCATTGGATTAACCAAAAGAGCCTTAAATGAGAGCCTAACAAACAACTTAATTGAACAACTAAATCTAGAAGAGAAACTACAGACAGAAGCGGGAGAAACAGAAGATTTTAAAGAAGGAGTAAATGCATTTAAAGAAAAAAGACAAGCAAACTTTAAAGGAAAATAACATGCGTAATAATAAAAAAACAATAGCAGTAATTGGAGCAGGAACAATGGGAAGCGGAATTGCTCAAGTAGCAGCTCAAAACAATCACTCTGTTGTTTTAGTAGATACAAACAAAAAAAATCTTGAAAGCTCAAAGAGTAAACTTCAAAAGATTTTAAACCGAATCGTTGAAAAAGGTAAAATAACCCAGCAAAAAGCGATAGACATAATTGACAACATAAACTATACAGATAATATTAATTCAATTGCTTCAGCAGATCTAGTTATAGAAGCTATTATTGAGGATTTAAAAATTAAAAATGAGCTGTTTATTAAAATTGAAGAACTTGTTTCCGATAAATGCATTATAGCAAGCAACACTTCCTCATTATCCATTGCTTCACTTGGTGCTTGTTTAAAAGATCCCGAAAGAATTATCGGCTTACACTTTTTCAATCCTGCTCCACTTATGCCTCTAGTAGAGATTATTCCTGCGGTTCAAACAAATAAATCAGTAGTCGATTCATGCAAAGAGCTAATGAATAATTGGGGAAAAACAGGGGTGCTTTGCAAAGATACTCCTGGTTTTATTGTCAATCGAGTTGCACGACCCTTTTATGGAGAAGCACTTCGGATTTATGAAGAAGGAATTGCTGACTTTGCAACTATTGATTGGGCGATGACAGAAATAGGAGGGTTTAAAATGGGACCGTTTACACTTATGGATTACATTGGAAATGATGTAAACTATGCCGTGACATGTTCTGTTTTTGAGGCTTTTTATTATGACCCAAGATTTAAACCGAGTTTTACACAAAAAAGATATTCAGAAGCAGGTTATTTAGGTAGAAAAAGTGGTCGTGGATATTTCGATTATGAGAAAGAAAATTTAAATCTAGCTCCTACAAAAGATGTAGAGTTAGGAAAGGCAATTGTTGAACGAATTCTTGCAATGTTGATTAATGAAGCAATCGATGCCGTTTTTATGCAAGTTGCAAATGTTGAAGATGTCGATTTGGCAATGACAAAAGGAGTTAACTACCCAAAAGGACTACTGAAATGGGGAGATGAAATTGGATTAGAAAATGTTCTTGAAATACTAAACAAGTTATATGAAGATTATAGCGAAGACAGGTATCGCCCTAATCCACTATTAAAAAGGATGGTGAAATCGAGTTTGAATTTTTACAGTTAAAACTCAAAATCATCCATAAATTTTGTAGTGAAATCGCCTTTTTTGAAACTCTCGTCTTCCATTAACTTTTGATGAAAAGGAATCGTTGTTTTAACTCCTTCTATAACATACTCATCTAACGCTCGCTTCATTTTCATTATTGCTTCTTCTCTTGTTTGTGCAACAACGATTAATTTTGAAATCATGGAGTCATAATTTGGTGGAATCATATATCCACTATAAACATGTGCATCAATTCTAATTCCATGTCCGCCTGGACAATGATAATTAGTTATTTTTCCAGGCGAAGGTCTAAAGTCAGCATTTGGATCTTCTGCATTAATTCGACATTGAACCGCATGCATTAATGGAAAGTAATTTTCTCCACTTATTTTTTGACCTGCAGCGAGTTTAATTTGCTCTTTAATTAAATCAAAATTGATAACCTCTTCTGTTATCGTATGTTCCACCTGAATTCTAGTGTTCATTTCCATGAAATAAAAATCCCGGTTTTTATCAACTAAAAACTCCACCGTTCCGACACCTTCATATTTAACTGCCTTCGCTGCTTTTATAGCTGCTTCCCCCATAGATTCACGCAACTTATCTGTCATGTATGGAGATGGTGTTTCTTCAACTAATTTTTGATGTCTTCTTTGAATAGAACAATCTCTTTCGGACATATGACATGCATTGCCAAACTTATCACCTGCTATTTGAATTTCAATATGACGAGGTTCTTGAATGAATTTTTCCATATATAACCCATCATTACCAAAAGCTGCGGCAGATTCCTGCCTACAAGAATCCCATGCGCCTTGAAGTGCTGATTCTTCCCATACTACTCTCATCCCTTTTCCGCCACCTCCAGCAGTTGCTTTTAAAATGACTGGGTATTTAATTTTTTTTGCGATTTTCTTTGCATCAGCCATGTTTTTTAAAAGTCCTTTTGAACCAGGAATACAAGGCACACCAGCAGCCTCCATGGTAGACTTAGCCGTAGCCTTATCTCCCATTCCTGCAATTTGTTCTGGAGAAGCTCCAATAAATTTAATGTTGTGCTCTTGACATACTTTAGAAAACTTTTCGTTTTCAGATAAAAATCCATATCCAGGGTGGATTGCGTCCGAATTTGTTATTTCCGCAGCAGCAATTATATTTGGAATAGATAAATAAGATTCAGAACTTAAAGCAGGACCTATACAAACCGCTTCATCAGCAAATCGAACCGGCAAACTATCTTTATCTGCAGTAGAATAAACAATTACTGTTTTTATCCCCATCTCTTTACAAGTACGAATTACACGTAATGCAATCTCTCCTCTATTAGCAATTAAAATCTTTTTAAACATGAGTGAGTAGTTAAAAGTTATTTAATTTATGAAGGGTCTACAAGAAAAAGTGGCTGGTCATACTCCACAGGCTTTGCATCATCAACCAATACTTTTACAATTTTTCCAGACACCTCTGCCTCAATTTCATTAAAAAGTTTCATGGCTTCAATGATACATATAGGATCGCCACTTTTTATTACTGAACCTACATTAACAAAAGGGTCTTTATCCGGAGCTGTAGATCTATAAAAAGTTCCAATCATTGGAGATTTCACTTCTATTAAATTAGAGTTTTCTTCTGGAGCAGGAGCAGGAGCAGGAGCTGCTGCAACTTGAGGCTGAGCAACTACTTGAGCTTGAGGTGCAGCAGCTTGAACGATTATTTGTTGTTCATTTGCCGCTCCTTTTGATTTAGCGCATTCGGATTTAATCGTAATCTTAAAGTCTTTTTTCTCAAGTTCTACCTCAGAAATGTTCATCTTAGAAACAAGTTTTATTAAATCTTGAATTTCATTTAAGTTCATAATTTTAAATTTATTTATTATAAAAATACTTTTTTTTAACTATTGTAAGCCCACTTTAAATAAACCGCTCCCCAAGTAAAACCACCTCCAAAAGCAGAAAGCACAATGTTGTCACCTTTTTTTAGCTTTTTTTCATAATCCCATAGACACAAAGGAAGTGTACCTGCGGTAGTATTACCATATTTTTGAATGTTAATCATTACTTTTTCTTTTGAAAGCCCCATTCTATTTGCTGTCGCATCAATAATTCGAAGATTTGCCTGATGAGGAACTAACCAATCGATATCTTCACTTTTCAGATTATTTTTTTCCATTATTGCAGCAGAAACATCAGCCATATTTGTTACAGCGAACTTAAAAACTTGCTTGCCTTCTTGCTTAACATAGTGCATTCTTTTTTGGACCGTTTCTATCGATGGAGGGTTTACTGAACCACCACCTGGTTGCAATAAATACTCTCTTCCAGATCCATCGCTGTGCAAAATAAAATCCTTTACGCCATTCTCTTCTTCGGTTGGTTCTAACATCACTGCACCACAACCATCGCCAAAAATAATACAAGTTGTTCGATCTTCATAATCGATAATTGAGCTCATTTTATCGGCCCCAACAACTATAATTTTTTTATATCTTCCTGATTCAATAAATTGTGTGCCTGTTGACAAAGCATAGATGAATCCTGAACAAGCTGCATTCACATCAAAACTCCATGCATTTGATAAACCAGCTTTGTCGCATAAAATATTTGCTGTACTGGGAAAAGGGTAATCAGGTGTAACTGTCCCAACGATAACGACTTCTATATCTTCAGGCTTTGTGTTGGTCTTTTTTAAAAGCCCTTTTACAGCCTCTGCAGCCATGTCGGAGGTAGCTCCATTCTCCATTAGCCTCCTTTCCTTTATTCCTGTTCTTGAGGTTATCCATTCATCTGAAGTATCGACAAATTTAGCCAAATCATGATTCGTTACTACTTTAGGGGGTAAATACCCCTGAACACCTGTTATTGCTGCGTTTATTTTTTTCATTTAATTATTAAAAGCTTCATTAATCCGATTAGACAACTTTGATTTTGCCACCTCACAAGAATGAATAATCATATTTTTAACTGCTTTAGCATTTGAAAAACCATGGCCTATAATCACATTTCCTTTAACACCAAGTACTGGAGTTCCCCCATAATTTTCGTAGTTAAATTTACTAAAATATGAGTCAACTATCCCTCTTTTTTTCATAAGATAGTAAATCCCTTCTGCTTCTTTCAACACAATGTTGCCCGTAAAACCGTCACAAACAATAACATCTGCCTTATTTGTAAATAAATCTCGACTTTCGATATTTCCAACAAAATTGATTTCATTTGACTCAGCCAATAATTTATGAGCTTCAATTGAAACAGCATTTCCCTTTGTTGGTTCCTCACCAATATTTAGAAGACCAACTCTTGGAGAGTTTATTCCATAAACAAATTCGGAATAAACGGAACCTAAAACACCAAATTGATAAAGCACGTCGGGTTTACAATCCGCATTTGAGCCAACATCTAAAAGAACGGTTTTCCCATCGTTAAGGGTAGGAAGTGTTGATGTAATACATGGACGGATAACCCCAGGAGAAGAATTTAAGATATACATTGAGCCAACAAGCATCGCTCCAGTATTCCCTGTGCTAGCAAACGCATCGATATCTCCATTTGAAAGAAGATTTAAGCCTACCGAAATAGAACTTTTTGTTTTTTTTCTTATTACTGTTGTAGGATGGTCATGCATGGTTATTTTCTCAGATGCATGAACAAGTTCAATTCTATTATTATCTATGGTTTGCTTCTCTAATTTTGGATTAATCTCATCTACATCACCAATCAAAACCAAAATAACATCCAAAGGAAGCTCTTTAAGTGCTAAAATAACACCATCAATATTTGCATCAGGGGCATAATCGCCACCAGAAATATCAATCCCGATTTTCATCTGAGAAATTTAATCCCAAATTATAGAGCTAATTCTTTTTCAGCAACTACCTTGCCTTTATAATAAAGTTTTCCTTCATGCCAGTGAGCATGATGGAATAAATGAGGCTGACCTGTAGTTGGGCAGGTTGCAATGTTTTTTGCCTCTGCCTTAACATGGGTACGTCTTTTATCTCTTCTTGTTTTAGAGATTTTACGTTTTGGATGTGCCATAATATTAATTTTAATTTAAACCCTTCAAAGCCGCCCATCTTGGATCGATCTCGTCAGAGTCTTTGTTATTATTAGTGTCTTTTAATAAAAGATATTTATTCAATGCCTCAAGCATTTCTTGGTTACATTCGTTTTCATTGTGAATCGCTCTAGATGGAATAGAAATGGTAATAAATTCGTACAGTTGTTGTTCAATATCAATTTGATAAGAATCAGGGTGCAAGACAATGATCGTATCGCTAGACTTCTCTTCATTTCCAAAAGTATATATTAACTTATACTCCCCTTGAACTTTTTTACACAAATCATCGTTGCATCTGTTACAACTTAAAACAACCTCTCCATTTAAAGAAAAATCAAGAATCAACATGGATTCTTTTTTTTCAAAAGCAACCTCAAAGCAAACATTCCCTTGCTTAAGGATAGAATAATCTCTTTTTTCAAAGAACGTATCATTTACTTCAAAAGTAAAATGATGAGTTCCTATTTTCAATCCATAAAAAGGAATTAAGAACTTTTTATCTTTTTTCACAATTCATTTTCTTAGAAAATAGTTGGCAAATTTATAAAAAAAGGTTGAAAGCGCTAAATTAAATTAAAATGATTCATTATTTTTTTTGCTTTTAAGTGCTTTTTTCTTTTTTCTGCTTTTTATCAGTTATTGATTTTAATGGGTTTTTTGAAATTTCCCTAACCCATTTGCGACATTTAAAAACATCTAAAGCACAATAAATTGCACTCCGCATAGATTGAGCAGATGCCTTATTTTTACCTGCAATATCAAATGCCGTTCCATGATCTGGAGAAGTTCTAACAATTGGAAGGCCAGCAGTATAATTAACTCCATCATCAAAACACAAAGCTTTAAATGGACCTAGTCCTTGATCATGATACATAGCAAGAACACCATCAAAACTAGAGAGCATTTTGGAACCAAAAAAACCATCCGAAGGATAGGGACCAAAAGCTAAAACACCTTGTTTTTTTTGGCTATTTATTGCTGGCAAGATTATTTCTTTTTCTTCGCGACCTATTTTCCCATTTTCACCAGCATGTGGATTTAATCCTAAAACAGCAATTTTTGGTTTAACAATTCCAAAATCTTTAATCAAGCAATTATTAAATTCTTTTATTTTTCTCTCGATTAAATCTTTAGTTAAAACTTCTACCACCTCTTTAATTGGGATGTGAACAGTAGCAAGTGCAACTTTTAAGCTCGGTGACATAAGTACCATTAACGCATCTTCTTCCCCTGACAAATTTGCTAAAAATTCGGTGTGACCCGGAAATTCAAAACCAGACATCTGAACACTTTCCTTACAGAATGGGGCGGTAACTATTACATCTATTTTACCAGCAGCAAGGTCAGATGTTGCACGTTTTAGGGATTCTATTGCTACTTCTCCAGCAATTTTTGTTGGCAATCCCAAATCAATTTGCACCTTTTCTTTATGAAGATTGATAAGATTAATCTTTTTGTTTATTATTTTATCAGCAGAAGGAATTTGTTGAAAAACAAAATCTTCATTATTTAAAAGTTCTTTATAATAATCAAACACCTCATTAAGTCCATAAATGACAGGTGTAAACCCTTCTAATACTCTTTTATCACTTAAAGATTTTATAATTATTTCAGGGGATATGCCGTTTATATCTCCGATTGTTATCCCTACTTTTATTAATTGATTTTCCATTTACAGGCACAAAGTTATAGCAATTTAAATAATTGAGCTACGTTGCTTTGTTTTTTTGAAAGAAACTTTCTAAATAACGATCAATCAATCTTGGCATGGGATATTTTTCGATCATTTCAAATGAGATAGCCTTTTCGCCAGATTTTAATTCGAACTTTCTTTTTTTATAATGAACAAAAACAGCCATAATCTTCTGATGACTTAATAAATGATTAACGACATTAGAAACCTCATGCCCTTTAATAGATTTTTTTTCAATTTCTTCTAAAAAACTTTTTTCAGAAAAAAACTCTTGGTTTGGGAATTCGTACAAGGACTCCCAAATATCTTTTTTTAATCTTTTATTAACGATAAAAGAACTATTTTCTTCCAAATGAAACACTTTAAACACAAAAAATCGATTTCTAACTTTCTTCTTATTGTTTTTAACTGGCCTAAGAGATATCGAACTATTAATTTTTGACAAACAATTTTTTTCAAAAGGACATTCTGAACATTTCGGGTTTTTATAGGTGCAGTTTAAGGCCCCAAATTCCATGATTGCTTGATTATGTATTGATGGGTTTTTTTGGTTTAGCAAGCGTTTTGACAAGTCCTCAAATGTTTTTTGACCAAGTGAAGAATTTATTGGAATATCAATATCTAATAACCGGCTTAAAAAACGGTAAACATTTCCATCCAAAACGGCAAAAGGAAGGTTAAATGAAAAAGAAGCAATTGCTGAAGCAGTATATTTACCAATGCCCTTTAAGGCTAAAATATCTTCGTATTTAGAAGGGAAAACACCATTATATTTCTCCGTGATTATTTTTGCGGTAGAGTGCAAATTTTTAGCTCTTGAATAGTATCCAAGACCTCTCCACTTATTAAGAACCTCTTGCTCATCCGCTTTTGCTAAATCTTCCACTCTTGGATAGTTTTTAACAAATGACTCATAATAAGGGGAGCCTTGCGAAACTTTGGTTTGTTGAAGAATCACTTCACTTAACCATATTTTATATGGGTCGTTTGTTTTACGCCACGGCAAATCTCTTTTATTAAGCGAATACCATGAAAGTAAATCAACATTAAATTGATTTATTGTAAAATTTTTATGAAAAAAATATTTCAAAATGAAAATAATTAAGATTTGTAATTACATTTGTGCCACTTAAATATAAATGTTTAATTTAAAAAGTATATCATGACTAAAGCAGATTTAGTTAATCAAATAGTAGAAGAAACAGGATTAGACAAATTAGAAGCATTAACAGCAGTTGAAGCGTTTATGTCTAGCATCAAGGGATCACTAGCAAGCGGAAACAACGTTTATCTTAGGGGTTTTGGAAGTTTTATTGTTAAAAAACGAAAAGAAAAAACCGGGCGTAACATATCAAAAGGAACTATCGTAATTATTCCAGCTCATAACGTACCTTCTTTTAAACCTGCGAAAACATTTATCGAGAAAGTTAAAGAAAACGTTAAAGTTTAAGCTAAAAAGCACAAAACATTTATTTAAAGATAAATTTTATTTATCTTTGCAAAAATCAATCCCTTCTAGAGGGATGTTTTAGAAAAGACATTATACATATAAAAATATAAAGAAATGCCAAGCGGTAAAAAGAGAAAAAGACATAAAATGGCTACGCACAAGCGTAAGAAAAGACTTCGAAAAAACAGACATAAAAAGAAAAAATAATTCTTTTTTAGTTTACGCATCCTTTTTTGATTATCAAACAATTGCGTTTCAAATATTGAAGTTTAACCTTATAATAAATTTTTGTGAGTCTAGAATTAGTCATCGACATTCGTTCCGATGAGGTTTGGATTGCTCTTTTAGAGGGAGGTTCACTTATTGAACTACACCAACAAAAAAGTAATTCAGAGTTTTCTGTCGGAGATATATATCTTGGAAAAGTACGAAAAATAGTCCCCAGTCTTAATGCTGCGTTTGTTGACGTGGGATATCAAAGGGATGCATTCTTGCATTATCTTGATTTAGGACCTAAATATTTAACCCTTGCTGCTTACACCAAAAAAACATTAAAGAAAAAAAACACGGTTCCTGATTTACAATATCAGAAATTTGAAAAAGATATTGAAAAAGATGGGAAAATTGACAAGGTGGTCTCCTCTTCACAATCTGTTCTTGTTCAAGTTGCTAAAGAACCCATCTCCAATAAAGGACCTAGATTAACCTCTGAAATAACTTTAGCTGGTCGTTATCTCGTTCTTGTCCCTTTTTCTAACAAGGTTTCTATTTCACAAAAAATAAAATCAAACGAAGAAAAGAAAAGACTTAAAGAACTTCTTAATCGAATTATTCCAAAAAACTTTGGAGTTATTATCCGTACAGTAGCAGAAGAGAAAAAAACTTAAGAGTTAGAACAAGACCTTAATGGCTTATTAGATAAATGGAAAAGTGTTCATGAAAATTTGCGTTTTTCAACTCCTCCAAAAAGGATTCTTATTGAATTAAATAAAACTAACTCTCTATTAAGAGACTTACTTAACAATGACTTTTCAAATGTCCATGTTAACAACCAAGAATTTGCAGATAACATAAAAGCATATATTGCGGATATTGCTCCATCAAAAGTTAAAATAGTAAAGCAATACAAAGGAAAGGATGGGATTTTTGAGCGATTTGGGGTTAACAAACAAATAAAAACACTATTCGGTAAAAAAGTGCCTCTTGGGAACGGAGGGTATCTTATTATCGAACACACAGAGGCAATGCATGTTATCGATGTTAATAGCGGGAATCGTAAAGGTGCGGATGGTCAAGAATCGAATGCCCTAGCAACAAACATAGAGGCTGCAAAAGAAATTGCCCGTGTACTTCAACTTAGAGACATGGGAGGAATTATTTGTGTGGATTTCATAGACATGCATGATCGATCAAACAACAAAGCTTTGTTTGAAAAAATGAAGGAATTCATGAAATCCGATCGAGCAAAACACAACATATTACCGCCATCAAAATTTGGTGTAATTGAAATAACAAGACAACGAGTAAAGCCTGAAACCGATATAAAAACGGCTGAGTTATGCCCAACATGTAAAGGCACGGGTGAAGTTCAAGCCAGTATTTTATTTGCAGAAGAAATTGAAGCAAATCTCAATTTTTTAATTGAAAAGAAAAAAGAAAAAGACATCTCTTTAATTGTTCACCCCTATATACACTCTTATTTCACTTCGGGAACTATTTCAAGACAGTTTAAATGGTTTTTAAAGCACAAAAAATGGATCCCTGTTAGAGCGCTGACAACAAATCACCTTCTTGAATATAGCTTTGTCAGAAAAAATGGCAAAAAGATTAAAATTTAGCGCCGTTTTAAGATGGACCATCTTAATAAGATAAAAAATTATTGCGCAAAAAGAGAAGTCTGTATATCCGAAGTAACAAAAAAACTACTTAAGATTGGGCTTGACAAAGAAGAAACGCAAAAAATTGTTGAACTCCTTATTAAACAAAAGTATATTGATGAAAAAAGATATGCATTTGCCTATGTTAACGATCATTACAAGTTAAAAAAATGGGGAAGAAATAAGATTAAAAATAGCTTAAAGCTAAAAGGGATAGCATCTCAAGACATCAATTTATCTTTAAAAGAAATTAACCAAACGATTTATTTTAATAATCTTCAAGATATACTATTACAAAAATTCAAAAACATCCAAAAAATAGAAAAATATTCGATTAAAGAGAAAAAAGGGAAGCTATACAATTACCTTGTAAGTAGGGGATATGAACCCTCACTCGTTTTAAAAGAAATAACATTAATCAAAAATCTCTAAAGAATCATCTTTTTCATACCCTTGGTCTATTTCCCATGGACCAAAATCGGCTGCTTGAACAGCTAAAGAATCACAACGTTCATTTTCTACATGACCTGCATGCCCCTTTACCCACGTATAACTTATTTCATAACTTTCTGAAACCTTCAGATATCTAAGCCAGAGATCCTTGTTTTTTTTTCCTTTAAATTTTTTTTTCACCCACCCGTATAACCATCTTTTTGTAATAGAATCTATTACGTATTTTGAATCTGAAGTGATGTGTATTTTAAACTTATTTGTTTTGAGAGTTTCTAATGCAGAAACCACCGCTAACAATTCCATTCTATTATTCGTCGTTAATTTATATCCTTTAGATAATTCCTTTCTATTTTTACCAAAAATCATAACAACACCAAATCCACCGGGACCTGGATTTCCTCTAGAAGAACCATCTGTATATATCTCTACCACCATAAATTATTTTTTAATCCTAGCTGGATTTTGATTTACAAAAGCCCCCCAACCCTTTGTTTTTGATTTGTTATTTTCGCCGATGCCTTTTGAAAAATAGTGACAAACGGCAGCAGCAAGACCATCAGTAGCATCAAGATACTCAGGCAATTCATTCAAAGACAGCAACGATTGTAACATCAGAGCAACTTGCTCTTTAGATGCATTTCCATTTCCAGTAATTGCTTGTTTAATCCTCCTAGGAGAATACTCTTCATAAGGAATATTGTGATTTAAACAAGAAGCAATAGCAACTCCTTGAGCTCTACCAAGCTTAAGCATCGATTGAACATTTTTACCAAAAAAAGGGGCCTCAATAGCCATTTCATCAGGCTTAAACTCTTTTATAAGCCCATTTAACCTATCAAGAATACGTTTAAGTTTATCTGCGTGGGTATTTAATTTTTTTAATTGAATAACTCCACAATTAAGCATTTTTATTTTTCCCTTTTGAACATGAACAATGCCATAACCAAGAACCGTAGTTCCAGGGTCAATTCCTAGAATAATCTTATCTTCAAACACTAAAACAAAAGTCTTGCTTAAAACTACTAAAAAAGGAACAATTATTTTTATGTTTTGTAAAGCAATTATCCTTGCTTTTTGCATTCTTATTCTTTTTTTTCAAATAGAAAAGATTGACATGCAAAGCATTAATTTGTATTTAAAAAAACCATTTTATTTAATTCTTGTCGTATTGCTAATGCCTATTAATTGGTATTTAGAATGGCAAAAATGGATTTTTATATTAAAAGAAAATCGGATGCAAAATGATAAAGCGCTAGATTCTTTTACAGCCGGAATGGTTTCTGGGTTTTTCACCCCTGGTTTCCCCGGTAATTTCTTGGGAAGAGTCTTCTATTTTAAAAAGAAAAGAAGAATAAGACTAACCACGTATATACAGATTGGCAACTTTTCTCAATTAATCACTAGTATTATTTTTGGGTTTATCGCTTTTTTTGTTCTTTGGAAAACAACTGAAATATTTCCTTTAAAATCGATATATCAATCCACAACAGCATTGTTTTTGACATTGGTTTCCTTGGCAATAATCGTTGTTTTCCTTAAAAAAAGAAATTTTAAAACACATTTTTTTTTAAAACATAAAATTAACATTAACTCTATTTTAGAGTTCTTTAAAAAAGCACTTGTTTTAAGCATCTTAAGGCATCTTGTTTTTTCAACACAGTTTTTTTTCGCATTACTTTGTTTTAACATTCCAGCAAGCACCGAATTATTTTTATGGATTTGGATTACTTATTTTGCTGTAACCTTAACCCCCTCCTTATTTTTTGGGAAAATGATTATAAGAGATTCGATCGCAGTAGCTATTTTTAGCATAGGAGGATACGAAGCGCTTCCCGTTCTCTTAAGCTCTTTTTCTATTTGGACAATAAATGTATTTATGCCAACATTAATTGCTTGGAAAAAAACAAAGCCACCAAATGTATAGCATCTTAATTTATCTTATAATACAAGCGTCTTTTATGTTTTTGTTTATTCTAACAGGAGCTATATTACAATTTATAAAAGAAAGAAAAAGAAAAGGCAATGAGAAAATAAAATTGGGCGATTTAACCGTTATAATCCCATTTAGAGATGAAGAAAGCCGTATTAAAAGTATTTTAAATAGCTATGAAAATTCCCTAAAAACTCCTGCAGAAATAATTTTTGTAAACGATCATTCTTCTGACAATAGTGTTGACGAAATAAAAAAACATCTCGGAAAGTTGCCTTTTCAGATTATTCAACTTAATAAAAATGAGAGCGGAAAAAAAACAGCCATACAAAAAGGAGTTTTACATTCAAAAAAATCATTTATTCTCACACAAGATGCAGATATTGAATTCTCCTCTAATTATTTCTCGAATCTTGAAAAAATTAATCAAGACAACTTAATAATTTTACCGGTTATTTTTCAATCCAAAAAGATAATAAACACAGATGTCATCTTAGCAAATGCTCTAAATTATTCTGCCACAGGTTTTTCAAGACCCGTATTAGCAAGTGGAGCTAACCTGATTTTTAAAAAAGAACATTACATAAATTATGCGGAAATAGACTCACACAAACACCTAGCAAGTGGAGATGATATTTTTCTTTTAAATGCATTTTTAAAAAACAATTTAACTGTTTTTTTATGTGCTGATAAAAAAGTAGCGGTTAAAACAAGCTCAGAAAAAACGCTAAAAAACATTTTGAGGCAAAGAGCAAGATGGATAAGTAAAACAAAACATGTAAATGATTTATATGCTATAATATTAGCTATTATCCAAATGCTTATTAGTTCTACATACCCAATCCTTATTATTTATGGCGTGATGGAGTTAAAACTCTTGGATTTGATTCTGTTTATTTTAATTAAAGCATTAATTGATCAGGTTTCTTTAGGTTTATATTTCATAAGATTAAGACTAATAAAGGAGTTTTTATTTTTGCCTTTTTACAGTGTAATATATCCATTTTATAGCTTGTTAATCCTAATCAATTCAATGCTATTAAAGCAAGAATGGAAAGGTCGAGAAATAATTAATTCTAATTAGTTATAAGCTACCTCTTCTTTTTATTGCTTGAAGATCAAACCACAAAAAACCAAGTATCACCATATAAGAAAGCATATAAATAAGTCGCAAGATATAGCCATCTCCTATGCCATAAAATAAGTACGAAACAAACCCAATGCTTGGGTAAACTAAAACCGTTTTCATTTTACAAAAAGGGGCAAAAAGAAGAATGGAAAGTAAATACCAAGGATGAACTGTACCGCTTAATAAATAAAATATAATTAAAATTATAGGGGTGGATTCATACCAATAAAACTCGCCCTTTTTAAATCTGAAAAAAGCATAGAAAAGAAGAAAGATATTTAAAAAAGTCATGAAAAAAGTTGAATTTATTTTTTGAAAATAAACATAAACAAAAGAATAAAACTCAAATTTTCCAAAGTATAGTTTTAGACTATCTAAAAAATTAAACATGTTGTTTTGATCCATTAAACCAATTGAAAAAAACACAATAAGACACATGCTTAAAATGAAAAATTTAAAAAGATTCTTAAATGATAAACAAGAAATAAAGGCACCAAAAAATAATATTGGAATAAGCTTTATATGAATGGCCAAAGCCATAAAGAAAGAGGAAATAAAAATTAATTTTTTGTGAAAAAAATAGAAACAGGTTAGTAAAAGAGGAAGCATTACACCTTCAAAATGAAGATTACCCAAAACTTCAATGAGATAAAGAGGGTGAAGAAATAAAATAAACACTCCTTTTTTATTTATGCCTATTATTTCGCAAACTTTTTTGCCAAAATATATTCCAGGAATTTGAAACAATAACATTAAAACATGCATAACCATGATGTTTACTTGCAGATCATTTGTAAAAACAGCACAAAATCCAAATAAATAAATAGAAACAGGAGGATAACAAGAATAGTGTTGCTGGGAAAGGCTTCCCATTCCATCATACAATAGCATATAATATTTAGCACTAAAAAAATCTATTTGCTGTATATAGTCTACCGGTCTATAACCATAGGGATTAACTCCTTTCACAAACAATTCCCCATCCCATAAAAATCGATAGAAGTCATTAGAAAGAACAGGTATTGAAAAAACAGAAACTATTCCCAAAATAAAAAAGACACCTAGTAGTGTAGAAAACAAGTAATCCTGTTTGCTTTTTAATGAAAAGAAATAAATACCTATAGAAATTAAATAAAAAGAGAACAAGCCAATAAAATGACTTCTATCTGGAAAAAAGAAGAGTCCAGAAATAGCAAATAAATAAAAGAGTGCCAGGAATATTTTGGCATCTAACTTCATGACTTAAGGCTTTTTTTTATAAATGAATTAAAAATCATCCAGACATAACCAATAATAGAAAGAAGATGAATAGATGAAAAACTATAATCCCTGTTTTTTAAAGAAAAAAGAAATAAAAACACAAACAAAAACAATAAAAGTATTTCTATTATTGTTAGTGCCCACCTATTTTCAATGTTTTTATACAAAAACAAACCAGATTTTAACTTGTTTTTAGGTGTTCTATGAAAAATGTGCCCTTTTTTATTATACCCTTTTAAAACAGCTATAAAATGATTAAAGCTAAATGCAAAATTAAGAGCGAAAAACAAAAAAAATGAACCTACAAAAAAAGGCAAATCATTCCATTTTCTCCTTTCATTAAGCCAAAAACTTATGCCATATATAAAAATTAAACTACAAAGAGAAAATTTAAAAATAAGATTTGCTGCTAATAAATTAAACTCATTTAATGCCACTCCAAAAAACCCCGAAAAAACACTATATAAAAGCATTGGGAAAACAAACAAAAACATAGAAGAGTGAAAAAGATGAAACAATGCAAAAAATCTTTTAGAAAAAGGCACCGCAGAAGAAAAAATAATCTTTTTATTAAGCTTTTTAAAACAAGCAGCACCTCCTCCTATCCATCTTGTTTGTTGTATTCTTAATGCGCCAAATGTAGTTGGCAATTCCGCTGGACAAACAATCTCTTTTGCATAAACTCCTTTATAACCAAGCAACTGAATTCTAAAAGACAAATCCAGATCCTCTACAACTGTATCACTACTCCAACCACCAGCTTCTTTAATTACACTTTTTTTTATAACTCCTGCTGTACCGTTAAACTGAATAAAATCACCACTACAAAACCTTCCTCCCTGCTCTACAGTAAAATGCATATCTAAAGTTAAAGCTTGAATCCTAGTTAACATTGATTTCTTTTCATTTGCATGGCCCCATCTTGTTTGAACAAATGCAATGTTATTTTCTGTAAAATAAGGAAGGGTCTTATATAAAAAGTCTTTTGGAGGTAGAAAATCAGCATCAAAAATCGCTATATATTCTCCTGTAACTGAAAACAAACCTTGCTGAAGAGCTCCTGCTTTAAATCCGTGTCTTGATGACCTTTTTAAGTGAAAAAAATTGTGTCGATTGTTTTGATTTAAAAATCCTTCAATAAGATTGCTTGTATTATCCGTTGAATCATCTAAAATTTGAATTTGTAATAACTCTTTAGGATAGTCAATATTATCAACTGTTTTCAAAAGCGATAAAATCATATTTATTTCATTGTAAACGGGCAATTGAATTGTTACACATGGCCAATCATTTTTTTGAATGTTTTTTTTTGTTGAATTTGAAAGCTTAAGTGATTTTAAAAAATAGCAGCCTAATCTAAATTGTAAAACGGCATACATTAAAAATACAAAAGCTAAAAAATAGATAATAAAAGAAAAAACAAACTGCATTAGTCAAAAATACTTTTGAATACCCAAAATAAAATAATGAAACCAGCTTTAAATGAACCAATAATAGTTCCTGAAACCTTTGATTTTCCAATTCTTGGTTTATAACTTACAGGAACCTCTATATACTTAAGCTTTTTCTTCACTGCTTTGATTTGCATTTCGACTGTCCAACCATAAGTTTTATCAATCATTTTTAAACCAATTAATGCGTCGTACTTAATCGCTCTAAAAGGACCTAAATCTGTATACCTAGCGCCATAAAAAAGGCTCATCAAAAAAGTAGCAAGTTTATTTCCAAATCGTTGATGAATTAATAATGATCCTTTTTGACTTAGCCCTAAAACTCTTGAACCAATAACAAAATCATACAAACCTTGCTTAATTGGTTTTAACAATTCTTTTATTTCTTCAGGACTATCTGAGTAATCGCCATCCAAAAATACTACTACATCTATATTTTTATCTACTAGGTAGTCTATCCCTTTTAAACAAGCCCAACCATAGCCTTTTTTGCTTTCAGATAAAACTATTGCACCATGATTTTTAGCAACACTTTCCGTGTTATCTGAGGAGTTATTATTTACAACAACAATTTCTGCTAATTGATCTTTTGGCAAATCGCTTATCACCCTTCCTATCGAATTTTCCTCATTATGTGCGGGAATTATTACCCCTACCCTCATTTTTAATTGAAATTTGCCGGTTTTACCCCCCAATCATATGGAGTGAATTTTATGGTAGGACTTTCTGTTTTTGGAAATAACCCATATGTTTTTAAGAATTCTAAAACCCCTTTATCTCCATTAAAATCCTCTTTAAACCAAGAAAATAATTCACTTATAAGAACTTCATTTTTTTCTTCGTTATACGAACAGCTATTTGAAACATAAAAAGAAGCTGCTTCTTGAAGCTGTGTGTCTAGTTTTTCTGGGCTATAGTAAGCAATAGCAGGACACGATGTTGCTCCACAATTTAAGGTGAAATGAATTCTATTGTCTAACATTCCCACTTTAAATCTAGAAACAAAAGACTTATTTGTCACCTCTTTTTTTAATCGCATTATTCCATTTTCTATATCATTAAGACTTAATTTTTGATAACCGATTATAATGTCATTTTTCTCGAAAAAACTTTTCTTGTCTTGAAATAACGATGGATATTTTAGTAATCTAACCTGTACCAAAGAGTTATAAGTATTTATCCAAAAAGAAAGCTTTTGATCATGGCTAATTAATTTTTTTTCTAATTTTTTTAAATCCATTCTTTCAAGGGTATCTACATAAGATTTGTATGGTAATTCTGATTTAATAGCCAACAACATATTCTGTGAAAAATCAATAGGAGAATTTGGAAATACTATCTCTTTTTGAGTCATCGAATTTTCTTCCGAACATTTTTGAGAACAAAGCAATAAAATAAAAAACAAAAAGGAGCTTACGCTGAAAAGTTTATACATGATCTAATTTATTGAGAATAAAACAAATTCTGCTTCACAAAAATAAAAAGATATCCTTCATAATAAGAAAAGTCACCCTGGAGTTTCAATTCCTTTTAGGAACTATTTGTTACATTTAAAGATATTTGTAATTAAAATGAGAAAAAACAGAATCAATATAACGGTTGTTTTACTTGCATTAGCAATAATTTCTTTGTTTCTGATCCAAGGATACCAAACTTCTCAAATTTATGACAGAAATTACACTCAATTTAAGCTAAATAGGTCTTCTTCTCTTGAACGAATTGCAATAAGACACGAAAAAACGGAAGATATTCGAAAATACATGAATTTAATGAAAAATGATTTTCGAGAAGAATACAAAAAAACCTTGAAAAGTGAATTTAAATCACTCATAAAATCAAATGAAATAAGCTTAAAAGACACCTCAATTTTTATTTCAAAAAACAAAGAAACAACCCACTTTATCCTGGAAGGGATAACCAAAGACTCATTAGAAAATGACTTAAAAATAAAACTAATTATCCCTGAAATAACAAAAGTTCAACAGCTCTTTAAAAAAAATGAAAACAAAGAACTGTCACCAGACTCACTAACCATTGAGAACAAACTTGACCAATTAATCTTGCAAAAACTTTTTACAAAAGCAAAATTTGTTAACGACGCCATGTATAGAGCTTTCAATCAAAGTAAAGCATTAGAGTACGAGAAAAGAATAAACCTACTTTTTATTGATTCTCTTATAAAATCGGAGATTTCCAATGACAACCTCCCTAAAAAGTATCAATTTATGATTGTTAATGAAAAGGGAAAACCTATAAAATTCAAAAATCAAGCAAAAAATTATAATTCAAAATTACTCAAAGCTGACTGTGGAAAAACACTTCTTTTTCCAAACAACCTGTTAGATGAAAAGCTCTATCTATACCTCTCTTTTCCAAATGAAAATTTATTTGTATTTGAAGGAATGAAAACCTCCTTATACATCACCTTTTTACTTGTTATTCTTGTTGGAATTGCACTCTTTTCAATGTATAAGACTATTCTATTGCAACGTAATTTTTCTGAATTAAGAAATGATTTCATCTCTAACATGACTCATGAATTTAAAACGCCAATATCAACCATAAAACTTGCTTGTGAAGCATTAAGTGATGATGACGTGGTTGAAAAGAAAGACAAAGAAACATTAGCTCCATATTTAAACATGATTCATTTAGAAAACAAAAGACTATCAACCCTTGTTGATAGCATCTTGAAAAGTGCGGTTATGTTAAAAGGAGAGGTGAAGTATGAAAATCAAGAAGTTTGCATGAATGAACTTGTGGAGGAAATTTCTGAAAAATTTGAATTTAGAATCAAAAGCTTAAATGGGAAATTAAAAGTAAACATAACAGATACACCCGTTTACTCAATTTGCGATAAACTTCACATCTCTAATGCTATTTCTAATTTAATTGATAATGCGATAAAATATAGTGCAGATAATATTGAAATTGAAATAAGTCTCTTTCATATAAAAAAACAAGCTATATTAGCAATAACAGACAAAGGGATTGGAATAAAAGAAGAATATTTAACCAAAATTTTTGATAATTTATTTCGAGTTCCTACAGGAAACGTTCATAATGTTAAAGGGTTTGGACTAGGATTAAATTATGCAAAAGGAGTTTTTGATTACTACGGATGGAAAATTAGCGTCAATAGTACATTTCAAAAAGGAACATCCTTCAGAATACTAATTAAAAATAAAAATGATGATGAACTCAGAAATTAAAGTTTTACTTGCAGAAGATGATGATAATTTAGGAAAACTTTTAAGTAATTATCTTGAAAAAAAAGACTTCTCTGTTTCTTTGGCTAGAAATGGAAAAGAAGCATACAACTTTTTTGTTCATTCTTCATTTTCAATCTGTATACTTGATGTAATGATGCCAGAAATGGATGGAATCGAGCTAGCAAATGAAATTAGAGAGGTAGATAAGAAAATCCCAATCTTATTTTTAACCGCAAAAGGTCAAAAAGAAGACAAATTGAAAGGCTTTGAGGCAGGTGCTGATGACTATATAACAAAGC
>JAQWKT010000024.1 GCA_029247685.1 Crocinitomicaceae bacterium
AAGTGCGTATGACGTATTGTCAATTATAATTTGTGACAAGATATTTAAGAGCATCACCACAAGGCTCTGCATGCTTACACTCAACTATCGCTATCGCTGTCAAATCCAATGTCGACCCCAAAGAACATAATGTAAAGATACACTAAGATATCTTAAATAATAAATTCTTTTTTTAAATTATATTTTTTTGTTTCTTAGCTAAGAATTAATAGGCAGTAATTTATTATTTAATGAAGAAAAAAAACACTCTATTTATTATTACAATATGCATTATTGGATGCTTTTTAATTGCTTATCTTTTAAATAACAATTTTTCAAATAAAAAGCATATACCCAAGATAAATAAAAAAGGCAATTTAATTCCAGTTAATAAATATATTCTTGCTAGACTTAAAAAAGATGATTATTGGATACATCGGGATAAAGCTCAAAAAACAACTAATCACCAATATGTTAAGAATGTTAAAACTAGAAACAGGTATGTGAATAGTAATAAACTATTAAAAGTTAATGATAAAGGAAGAAAAGGGTATTATATTCAAAAATTAGATTACAGTTCAAAACATTTGACTCCTTTGGCCTATAAAAGACTAAATGAACTTGGTTCTTTATTTATGTCAAATCTAAAAAAATCAAAAGATGTTAGAAGTTTTTTTAGGATTTCCTCTTTAACAAGAACTGAAAAACAACAAAAAGATTTACGTAAGTCTGGAGAAAAAGGAGCAACAAAAGGTAAAAGTTCTCATAATTATGGGGTCTCATTTGATATAAGTCATATAAGATCATTTTCATCTGATAAAATAACCTCCAAAGCTTTAGAGATGGCATTAAAACAAATGCAAAAAGAAAAAAAAATATTATTATTGGGTGAAAATGATTGTATTCATGTTACAGTAATAAATTGATTTAAGTAATTTTTAGATCTTTAATTTCGGCTATTTCTTTAAGACAATTAATGGTATTGGTAATATGAGACAATGGATTGAATTGTGAATTAAAAATTCCTTTTATAATTCCATTTTTATCGATAACATAACTAACCCTACCAGGAATTAAGCCCATAAATGTTGTTGGCACATTAAATAGTTTTCTAATGTGTTTTTTAGAATCAGAGATTAAAGTAAATGGAAGATTGTACTTTTCTTTAAAATGGCGGTGGGTTTTATGTTTGTCAGAAGAAACTCCAATTACAAGACAGTTAAACGCTTCAAATTCTTTGTAGTTATCTCTAAATGAACATGCTTCAGCCGTACACCCGGGGGTGTAGTCTTTTGGATAAAAAAAAATGACGACTGGTTTATTGCCTAGATGTTCTTTGATATTGAATTCCTTTCCATGGTCATCAATTCCTTCAAACAAAGGGCATTTTGAATTTATTTTTGCCATTTAATTTTGAAATTTTTGTCCATCTTTATACACAACAACATTGTTATTAAATAGTTTAAGAAGAACTAAATTTCCATATATTTGGTATGCTGCATCGTTTTGATTAGTTAATTCAACAACCTCGTTATTAATAAATGCAGAAACCCCTCCCATAATATTTCTAAAAGCAAAAACGTTGTTTTTTAATTTGTAATCCTTTGGGATATAGGTTGAAGTTTGTTTGTTTTTTCCATTCATTCTGGCAAATGCATAGGAGTTTTCATACCAAATAGTAATGTCATCTTTAACATCCCAATGGCTTGGAGAATAATTTGATAATTGACTTCTTTGCTCTCCATCGTGTTGCCATAAGTTCCCGTTTAAATCTTCATAGGCAATAAACCCTCTTCCTGCTTTGTATGAAGGCATATATTGATCTTCTATGTCAATAAATTCTCCTTTGGAAAATAAGGCAAAGGTGCGAGTGGTAGGATCATTAAAACAAATAACCCCACACCCAGCTTTAAAGGAAATTCCTTGAGACCAAACTCCTAATTCATATATTTCTCCATTCCAGAATATTTTGTAAAAATCGCCATTGTCTTTAAATGCAAGAATGTTGTCTCCAACTGCATTTATGTCAGGAATTTGTAAATCTCCAGTAGAAGTATATAGAGTAAATGTTTTTTTATTCCAATACACGTTAATGGTATTAAACCTTGTGTCTTCGTAGACAATCATGCTGTCTTTTACAATGTAATTTCTTGCAAAATAAGTGAGTGTTTTTAATTTGCCTTCATCCCAAAGGTTAAGGGTTGGACCAATTTTGTATGCCATTAAATGGTCAGAAATTTTGTATTCTACATTAAGATTTGAAATATCTTTTCTTTCTTTTCCATCATAAACACGGAGGTTACCTCGATTATCAATATATGCAACTAGGTCATCTCCAGCTTTAAATTCTTCTATCCTTTGAAATTCGAGTGTTCGAAAATTATTGTTTTCAAAAGATCGGAAATAGTTATTGAAGTCTAAAAAAGGGGCAACTTTTTGAGAAAAAGCGTTGAAAAAAAAGAGTTGAAAAAGAAAGAAAAAATGCAGTGTGTTTATTTTCATGTCTAAAAAAAACTTTCTTAATCAAGAATCAATCCAATGTGTGTAATTATCGAATTACATGCACAAATCCATGAGCAGTGAACTTTGTTTCCTCTTGGTCATCGTATTCAAATTTGATGCTTTTTGGAGTTACTGTGTAAAAATAGACTCCATTTTCTATTTCTTTCCCAGACATGTCTGTTGCATTCCAATCATTTTTATAATCTTCGTTTTCATAGATTAAATCTCCCCATCGATTAATAATAATGATAGATATTTGATCGTAATCTTCCCAGTGTCTTATAACAAGAAGATCATTTACATTGTCATTGTTAGCAGTAATTACATTAGGGACAATAAGAGGACATTGGTTGTATACCTTAATGGTATCGCTTACAATACTTTTTTGACAATAATCAGTTACTTCTACAGTAAATGTATTTAAGTTTGGTTGTAACAAATCTGGAGCAACATCTACAGAATCTTGATTAGGAAGGTTAATTGGTTCCCAACTGTAGGAGTAAGGCAATATACCTTGTCCGGCATTACACCATATAGAACCTACTTCTCCAGCATCCGAACAAACATTTATCGAATCAAGACTTGAGATGATTAAAGGTTGGTAGTCAATAATGTCAATGGTAACCGAACTTGTGTCAAAATCCGTGGAATCACAAATGTTTTGAATAATAACACTGATGCTTACCGTTTCGACATTCTCTAATAAAGTATCGGCAAGAGCACTAAGCGATAAAGTATCGGTTAGTGTTCCAGGTAAAATAATAATGCTATCTGGTAAAAAACTATAATCATCTCCATTAACCCCACTTCCTGATAATTCAATATAAACGGTTAAACTATCTGTAGAGTCTGCTCTTGTAATAATAAACCCAGCTTCTCCACAATCTTCAATTAAAGAGCTTAAATTAGGGTCAATTAGATCGACAACCACCGGATCTTGTATTTGGCATGCAACTACTCGATATCCAAATGTTCGCATACTAGAGTTAATTAATACGCCATTTCGATATTCATGAACAATAACCGAAGCAACATAAAATCCAATCATGTTTGGGTTAAAAATTATTTCTCCTGTAATTGAGTCTATACTAACGCCTGATCCAGTTCCAAATGGTGTGGAGGAAGTAAATGATCCGTTAGCCCAGGTTGCAGGATTGTAAGGAGGAGGGCTTTCAGGTTGTGGATTTGTATTTCCAGCCCCTGATTCTAAAGGGTCAATTAATTCATAGACTAAGGAGTCTCCATCTTCATCGGTTGCAGAATAATCAAATACTAAAGGAACATTTGCACATAATAAAATAGGAGGCAATGCGGAAAATCTAGCACTGTTGTTATAGCTGTTGGTAAGAGATGATCCAGTGACAAAAGTGGTTATTGTTGCCCCATTTGAACTTGGCGAATCGATATTGTCAATGGCACTTGACCAGCAACAGCGCTGATAAGTAATGTGATAACCTTCTGGGTTAAAGGGAAGTGTAATGGTGTCGATATAAATTCCGCTTTCTACACAAACATCATTAGGAACAGTAATACATGGATTGTAAACCACTAGGGGTAAGGTGTCTCTAACTGCCATATCAACCGTATAGGTGGCATAAACCACTCCATTTCCGTAAAATACTGTATAGCCAAGAGGAATGTCAAAATTCGCATTAAAGCTATTAGAACAGTCTCTATATATTCTAAACGTGACTTTGTATTGGTCATTCCCTAAAGAATCATAATATACTTCTCCACCAATAATATGACTTGCCATAAAATTGTTTGAAAAAGAAATCAGAAAAAAGAAGAATAAAAACTGTTTGATTTTATTTGACATAATATAAATTTATATTAGTTATGACGCTTAATGATGTCTTTATGTTGCATGGGTATTATATAAAAATAAGAATAAAAAAAATAAGAAATACCCAAAAAAAAACTTACGTTGATTTAAACTTAAAGTTAAACTTTAGATAAATCAACGTAAGTAGTGCGGAGAGAGAGGGATTCGAACCCCCGGATCTCACGATCAATAGTTTTCAAGACTACCGCAATCGACCACTCTGCCATCTCTCCGAGACAAAATTAGCAATACTTTTAAAATAAGCAATACATGAACAAAATTATTCGCTTATCTTCGCGTTTTAATATTTGTTAACGGTATGATTATTGTTTGTTAATGGTTGTTTATAGTTTATGATATTTATGAATAATTTTTATGTACTTTTTTTTGTAATTGTTTTTTATCCCTTTGTTTTTTTAAGTCAAGACAAGCCTTTGGAGAGAGAAATGATTCAGCTTTCAGGCGTTGCTATTTCTGAAGAAACACTCGAGCCAATGCCTTTCACTACGGTTTATGATAAAACCATTAAAAGGGGAGTGGTCTCGGATTATTATGGGTATTTTACCTTAATTGTTTATCCTGGAGATAGTATTGTTTTTGCTAACTCTCATTATGACAACTCTACTTTTGTTGTTCCTGATACCTTGAAACAAAGCCGGTATTCCTTGGTGCATATGATACCTGCTAGTATTGTGGATTTGCCCGAAGTTAAGGTGTATCCATGGCCATCTAGAGAGGATTTTGCAAGAGCTTTTATAGAAATGCAACCATATGATGATGCAATAAGAAAGGCACAAAGAGAACTTTCTGGTGAAAACCTTGCTTTTGCTGCAGCTAAATTAGAATCGGATGCTTCCTTATCGTATGGTACACTTATGAATCAAAAATATTCCCAACTCTATAGTCAGGGGCAATTGCCTGTAAATAATTTATTTAATCCTGCTTCTTGGGCAAAGTTTATTCAGGATTGGAAAGATGGTAAATTAAAGATAAAGTAATTTTGAATACATTAGGAAATATCTGTTTTTTTCTCTTTTTGTTTTTTAGTTCCTCCTTTTTAAAAGCTCAAAAGGCTGAAAAAAAAAGCAAATACCCAATTTCATTTTCATTAAATGCTAGGGTGATTATTCCTTCTCAATTTATTGGAGAAACATCAATAAGTCTTTCAGACAATCCTTTTGAATCTGAATGCACGCATGTGCTTGGATATTCTTTTGGAGGGCTAGTTCGAACAAGTTTTTCTAAAAGATTTGCACTAGAAACTGGATTGTTTTTTAATCAAAGACATTTTAATCTTTCCATGTCCGTTTTAGATTCTGGGGTTACTGCTCAAAATGATTTGACATTTATTAGTTATGAAATACCAATACAAGGAAGGGTTTTCATAAAACTAGGTCGGAAATTGTTTTCTTCAGTGGCCATTGGTGTTTCTCCAAATTATAGGCCATCCAATGTAGGGGTGCTTAATTTACCTGGAGGTGCTCATTCATTTACACATACGGGATTTTTAGTAAATAGGATGGGTGTTGATTTTAATTCTGAATTTGGATTTGAGTGGAAGGACTCTAAATTGGGCGTTTTTTATTTAGGATCTGGATTTAAAATACCTCTAACTAGTCTTTTTGATTTAATTGGACAATATACATATCAAGGAAACAAATGGGGGGATTATGCATCTGTAAATGCGGCATTTATGTTTTTAGACTTTCGATATTTTTTTCCAAATATTAAAAATAGAGGGGTTCAGTTTAAACCTGGCCCAATTGAATGATAATTATAATAAAAGCGTAAATTTGCATCCTATTATGCAGAAGGAATTGAAAATACACGATAAGGTTTTTGAGCTTTACCTTTCGGATAAAGAGATAGCTTCTCAAATTAGTCGTTTATCACAAAAGGTAAAGAACGACTATGATTCCGATAACTTGGTATTTCTTATTGTGCTTAATGGTGCATTTATGTTTGCTTCTGATTTTTTAAAAAACTACGAATCTGCTTGTTCTATTTCTTTTGTTAAGATTTCCTCTTATCAAGGAATGGCTTCTTCTGGAAAAGTTAAATTTGAATCAGAAATATCGGTAGATTTAACCCAAAAGGACGTTATCATTTTAGAAGATATTGTAGATACTGGACTTAGTATAGCAGCATTATCAGAAAAGTTAATCGAGTATCATCCAAAATCAATTAATGTTTGTAGTCTTCTTTTTAAGCCAAATTCATTTCAAGGAAATCATAAGCCAAAGTATATTGGTTTTAGTATTCCTGATAAATTTGTGGTGGGTTATGGAATGGATTATCTGCAGAAAGGACGAAATTTAAAAGATTTATATCAATTAAAAGAGTGAGTAATATGTTAAATATAGTTTTGTTTGGTCCTCCTGGAGCAGGAAAGGGCACTCAATCAGATAGCTTGATAAGTAAATATAACTTGGTTCATTTATCAACTGGCGATATTTTTCGGTTTAATATAAAAGGAGCTACGGAGCTAGGTTTAATGGCTAAGAGTTTTATAGATAAAGGAGAATTAGTGCCAGATTCTGTAACCATTAAAATGCTTCAGACTGAAGTTTTAAAAAATTCAGATGCAAATGGATTTATTTTTGATGGTTTTCCAAGAACAAATGCCCAGGCCGATGCCTTGGATGGTTTTTTGTCACAAATGAATACTTCTATTTCTGTAATGCTTTCTTTAGATGTAAATGAAGAGGAACTTAAAAATAGATTACTAAAACGTGCTGAAGTTAGTGGACGTGCAGATGATGCAGATGAATCTATTATCAAAAATAGAATCGCAGTTTATAATGCTGAAACTGCTCCTGTGAAAGATTTTTATGCTGCTCAAAATAAGTTGATATCCATTGATGGGCACGGTTCGATAACGGATATCACAAATCGATTGTTTAAAGCTATTGATAGCTTGTAATATATACTGAAATGCCATCTGATAATTTTGTTGATTATGTTTCTATTCATTGCACATCTGGCAATGGAGGTTCTGGCTCTACCCATTTTAGAAGAGAGAAATATATCCCAAAAGGAGGTCCTGATGGAGGCGATGGTGGTAGAGGTGGACATGTTATATTAAAGGGGAATAATCAGTTATGGACTCTTCTTCATTTAAAATACAAAAAACACATTAGAGCGGGTCATGGTGCTCATGGTTCTGGAAATTTAAAATCTGGTGCACAAGGAAAAGATTATATTATTGAAGTTCCACTTGGTACAGTAGCAAAAGATAAAGAATCTGGAGAGGTTATTTTTGAAATAACCGAAAATTCTCAAGAGTTTATAATCCAAAATGGAGGTAGAGGTGGACTTGGAAACAACAATTTTAAATCGTCAACAAACCAAACGCCAAGATATGCTCAACCCGGTGAAGATGGGATAGAGGGGTGGAAAATACTAGAGCTTAAAATTCTTGCCGATTGTGGTTTGGTTGGTTTTCCAAATGCTGGTAAAAGTACTTTGTTGTCGGTTCTTTCAGCTGCAAAACCTGAAATTGCAGATTATCCATTCACCACCCTAAGGCCAAATCTTGGAATGGTTAGTTATCGGGATCATCGATCTTTTGTCATGGCTGATATTCCAGGGATAATAGAGGGAGCTCATACAGGTAAAGGGCTTGGTTTACGTTTTTTAAGACATATTGAACGTAATTCTATTTTATTGTTTTTAGTTCCTGCTGATAGCGACGACATAAAAAAAGAATACAATATTTTATTGACAGAATTAAAGAAATATAATCCAGAATTATTGTATAAGGATCGAATCCTTGCAATTTCAAAATCGGATATGTTGGATGAAGAACTTAAAGCGGAGATTAAAAAAGATTTACCCGACGTGTCTTATTTGTTTATCTCTTCAGTGGCTCAATTTAATCTTTTAGAGTTAAAAGACTTGATATGGAAATCGCTTAACAATGATTGAGCTAATTAAAGAGATTGATGCTTCTATAGTCTTGTTTATTAACGACTTATGCTTTGATTTTTTTTCAAACATTATGTGGTTTGTTTCTGCTAAATCCACATGGATTCCTCTTTATTTGTTGATGCTGTTTTATCTTTATAAAAAAATGGATATTAAAACGTTTATCCTTCTTTCATTAACTGTTGTTTCTAGCGTTGCAATTGCTGATTTGGTTTCGGTTCATTTATTTAAAAATGTATTTATGCGTTACAGACCATCCCATCATCTAGTCCTAGGAGAACAACTTAATTTATATCAATTTTCTCCTGGTAATTTTTACAAAGGCGGACAATATGGATTTGTTTCTTCGCATGCTGCAAATTTTACTGCATTAGCTTGCATGTTTATTTTTGGAATTAAAAACGCTTCTAAAACTTGGTTATATGTATTAGCATTTGTTGTTTTTATTACGTGTTTAAGTAGAGTTTATTTAGGAGTTCATTATTTTACAGATGTGTTTTTTGGCAGTTTATTAGGGGCATTGATTGCTTTGTTGTTATATAAGCTTATTTTTATCCCAATTCAACAGAAACTATGAATTGGTTATTGATATTTATCGGTGGTGGACTTGGAAGCGTGCTAAGGTTTGCAATTTCAAAAATAGCTTTATCCTCAAATGTTCATTTCCCTTTGGCAACTTTTTTGTCAAATGTCTTCGCATCTTTGCTTCTTGGAATTATGGTTTATGTCTCCTTTAAAAAACCAGATTTAGTTTGGTTGCAACCATTTTTTATTATTGGGTTTTGTGGTGGCTTGAGTACATTTAGTACGTTTTCATTAGAAAATGTACAGTTGTTTCAAAATGCTCAATATTGGTGGCTTTTTGGTAATATTTTTGTTTCTATCGCTAGTTGTTTTTTGGTTTTGTATTTCCTTTTGTCCTTTGTGAAATAATTAAACCAAATCTATTTTAGTACTCCAGAAATCTGACTTAGCATCACACTTGCACTTAATCCAGCAGTTTCTGTTCGTAACCTTTGAACGCCCATAGAAATAGATTTATAGCCATTTTTTTCGGCAAATTCAACTTCTTCTTTGGTGAAATCTCCTTCTGGTCCAATTAAAAAAGGGCATGATTTACTTAGCGATGCCAATGGTATTTTTGAAGAATTTCGACAATGCGCAATTACGCCATTTGGATATTTCTTAATAAAAGTAAATATCGGTATTGGATCTTCTATTTCTAGAAAATGAAGTCTTCCAGATTGTTTTGCAGCGGAAACAATTATTTTATTTAACCTTTTATTATTTATTTTTTGTCTTTCATTATTATTGCATAGTAGAAAGGAGACTTTGCTTATGCCAAGTTCACTAGCTTTTTCAATGAGCCATTCTATTTTATCGGAATTTTTTGTTGGGGCAATTGCAAGGTGTGTTTCCGGAAAATTATTTTTTTGCACACTCGATTCAATTTGAATTTTGCATCCTTTTTTTTTGTGGATATCCACAATTTCCCCTTTAGCCAAAAGCCCTTTCCCATTAATAAGTTCTATTTCATCTCCTAAATCTTTTCTTAGCACGGTTATGCAATGAATGGCTTCTTGTCCATCAAGTTGATATTCTTGATCTTTGATGGTTAATAGTGGGGCATAAAAACGATTCATCAATGAAGAAGTTTAAAAATTAGTTCTTTCATTAATGGACCTTTGTCGGTTGGGGTGAAATTCACACCTTTTGATTTTAAATCGTATTCATGAAGTATTTCAATATTTGCAGCAATTTTTCTGGAAGAAAATTTTCTAGATGCTTGTATAAGCTTTCCAGCAACAAATGGATGGACACCTATTTGTCTGGCAATATTTTCTCTTGTTTTATCTTGAATAAAGTGAATTTTCATTAATTGTGAAAACAATTTAAATAAAGAAGATACGACAACAATAGTATTGGCTGCCTTGGGGTTATTGTTAAAATAATGAATAATTTGGTTTGCTTTTTTTATATCTATTTCAGAAACGGCATTGCTTAGTTCAAAGACATTGTAATCTTTAGATATACCAATATTATTTTGAATGTCAATATCGCTAATGTTTGCACCTTTTTTTAGGATAGCAAAAAGTTTATTTAGTTCATTAATCATCCTAGATAAATCATTTCCGATATGTTCAGTTAGCAGCATGGCTGCTTTTGAGTTAATCTCAAAGCCTTGTTTTTTAATGTAAGAGACAACCCAGTCTTGAAGCTTGTAATCTCTAATTTTATCTGATGAAAAAACAACACCTCCATTTGCATTGGTGTTTTTAATGAGTTTTTTTTTGCCGTTTATTTTTTTGTATTTGCAACAAATCACCAAAATGGAAGATGGAGATGGAGAAGAAACATAGGATTCTAATTTTTCAAGCTCTTTAAAGTCTTGAGCTTCTTTAATAACAACTAGCCTTCTTTGAGCTATCATTGGAAAAGCCTTTAACTCTGCTGAAACACTAAGTAGTTGAGCCTCCTTTCCATACATAATATGTTGATCGAAATCTCTTTCATGGTCTTCCAAGGCATTCTCAATAATAAGTTGGCTTATTTTATCAATAAAATACCCTTCTTCTCCGTGTAATATGTATACAGGAGCAAATTTTTTGTTTTGTAAGTCTATTTCGAGTCTTCGTAGATCCATTTACTTTTGATGTCCAGTCCAAATTTCAGATAATTTCACCAGTGTTTTAACGCTTTTTTCCATGTCTTGAACGCTGCAATACTCATGCTTCGAGTGAAAAGCCATCTCCCCAGTAAATAGGTTAGGGCAGGGTAGCCCCATAAAAGATAGGCGAGACCCATCAGTTCCTCCTCGTACAGATGCTTTTCTTGGTTCAATGCCTATATTTTTCATAGCTTCAGATGCATAATCCACCACAAATGGAACTTCTTTTAATATGTCTTTCATATTTCTATACTGCTCTGATACAGTCATTGTATAGCTTGATCCAGGGAAATTACTTACAGCATCTTTTGCATGCTTTTCAAGTCTTTCAATATGATTAGGCAGCATCTTGGTATCATGATCTCTGATGATAAAGTCAACTTTTGCCTCTTCAAGGCCACCACTAATTCCTGTTGGATGAACAAAACCTTCTAATTCATGCGTGGTTTCAGGTGACCATTCATTTTTAGGCAAACTGTCTACCATGCTTGATGCAACTTTAATGGCATGAACTAGTTTGTTTTTTGCGTATCCTGGATGTGCACTAATTCCTTTAAAAATAAAACTTGCTCCATCTGCTGAAAAAGTTTCTTCGTCCAACATGCCAAGCATTCCACTGTCTAATGTATAGCCGTAGTCTGCATTCAGTTTTTTCATATCAAGATGATCAACACCACGTCCTATTTCTTCATCGGGTGTAAATAGCAGTCTAATGTCTCCATGTATGGCCTCAGGGTTATTCATCATATAATTTGCAAAATCCATGATAATGGCAACACCAGCCTTATCATCTGCCCCAAGAAGAGTTAGTCCACTAGCAGTAATGATATCCTCTCCGATTTTTTCAGTTAAATAAGGGTGATCGGAGGCTTTAATGATTTGAGTTTTGTCATCTGGGAGAACAAGGTCTTGGCCCTGGTAATTTCGATGTACAATTGGTTTTACATCTTTTCCAGAACAATCTGGGGCCGTGTCCATATGTGCGCAATAACATATAGTTGGTGCATTGATCTCGCAATTAGATGGAATAGTTCCAAAAACATATCCCCACTCATCCATTTCTGCATCGCTAATTCCCATTTTTAAAAGTTCATCCACCAAGACTTTTCCAAGGTCCTTTTGTTTCATTGACGAAGGAAAAGTATTCGAATTTGGATCGGCTTCGGTATCAATTTTTGCATATCGAATAAATCGTTGTTCCACTGTATGTTTGTAGTTATCCATGTATTGTTTCATTTGTTCCGTATGATTTCATTAATTCTGCTTCAAAGGAAAGAAATTCTTTCCATTTTTTTTTCACATCAATAGAAGTGGAATACTTTCTAGCGTATTTTAAAAATGTAGTGTAATGCCTTGCTTCGCTCTCCATTAATTCGTAATAAAATTCTTTTAAGTCCTTGTCTGTTAGATTTTCTGATAATATTTTAAACCTCTCGCAACTTCTTGCTTCTATCATCGCCGCAAAAAGCATTTGGTTTACAAAATGATTTTCTTTTGATCCATCGGCATTTTTTTTTAAAAATTTAGAAAGATCATTGACATAGGGGTCTTTGCGTTCAAAGCCAAGCTTTAGTCCACGATCAAGTAATTTTTGATGCACCATGTCAAAATGCTCCATTTCTTCCATGCAAATAGCAGTCATGTCTTTAACCAAGTCGGTGTATTTTGGATATTGAACAATAATGGAGATGGCATTGCTCGCAGCTTTTTGTTCACAAAATGCATGATCAATCAATACCTCTTCCAAGTTTTTGTTTGCAATATCCACCCAACGTGGATCGGTTTCCATTTTTAATCCTAACATTTTACTTTAAAATATCAATTAAATCATCCCAAGAAACTTCCTTTTGTTCTCCACTTGTCATGTTTTTTAATTGCACGGTTTTGTTGGATATTTCCGTCTCTCCAATTACAGCAACAAATTCGGCATTGACTTTATTTGCATACTTCATTTGTTTTGCAATTTTGGCTTTATCTGCATACGCTTCTGACGATACCCCATTTTCTTTGAGTGTTTTAGAAAGAATCATAGCTTGTTCGGTTTCTTTTTCTCCCATGCTTACAAATAAAACTTTAACACCCATCGATAACTTCGATGGAAATAAATCTAAGCTTTCTAATATATCATAAATTCTATCTGCCCCAAAGGATATCCCAACTCCAGATAAGCCTTTTAAACCAAAAAGCCCAGTTAAATCGTCGTATCTTCCACCGCCACAAATACTCCCCATTTTAATGTTGTCTGCGGTCACCTCTATAATGGATCCAGTGTAATAATTTAGTCCTCTAGCAAGCGTTACACTAATGTTTAAAGATGCTTTTTTAAGGCCAAATTTTTTGCATTTTGAAAGGATAAATTCCATTTCTTCAATACCTTTTAATCCGGTTTCACTTCCACTAAGAAAAGATTTTAGGAGTTCTAATTTGTTTTCATTGGATCCAGAAAGTTGAAACAGTGGTTTCATTTTATCGATAGCATCCTGTGGAATATTTCTTTTTTTAAATTCGTTTATTACGCCATCTTCTCCAATTTTATCAAGTTTGTCTAGTGCTTGCGTAATGTTAATGATATTTTCTTCTTGTTGACATACTTCTGCAATTCCACTGAGAATTTTTCGATTATTTAAATGAATGGTAAATGCAGGTATTTTTAATTTTTCAAGCCCTTCATCAATGATCTGAAGCAAGCTTATTTCATGCCATAAAGATTCGCTTCCTATCACGTCAGCATCACACTGATAAAACTCTTGGTATCTGCCATGTTGAGGCCTGTCGGCTCTCCATACTGGCTGAATCTGATATCTTTTAAAGGGAAAAGGAAGCTCGTTTTGGTGTTGTACAACAAATCTTGCAAAAGGAACAGTTAGGTCGTATCGAAGAGATTTTTCGGATAGAGACGAAACAAATTTCCCTAATTCATTTTTACTAAGTGCTTCTGTATCTGCTTTTTTTACTTTTTCTCCAGAATTTAGTATTCTAAAAATTAATCGATCCCCTTCTTCTCCATATTTGCCAAGAAGTGTGGAATTGTATTCAAATGATGGAGTTTCAATAGGAACAAAGCCATGAAGCGCGTATACCGATTTAATGGTATCGAAAATGTAATTTCGTTTCATTACATTCATCGGTAAGAAATCACGTGTTCCTTTTGGAATTCCTTGCTTTTGTGCCATGGTTAGTTTGTTGCAGTGTTTAACAGGTACATTTTGTAAATTAAGCCATTTAAAATTCCGATTTTTGAAACAGTAATGGATTTGGCATCTAATTTATTAAGAATATATAAGAAGATGTCCATTGCGCCAATAATTACGTCATTTCTATCTGGTTTTTATTAAAAATTTGTTCAAATAGGTGGACATTTCGATGTTTATTGTTTTTTTTAATCAAAAACTTTTGCTCCCTCGGTGCAGTTTTTACAAATATCAATGGAAGCTCTATTTTTAATAACTTGTAATCTGAAATTTTGATATTTTTTATTATTCCAAATGGTTTTAAAGTTTTTGGTTAGAAGATTGCCCATTTGGTGTTTTGCATCTTTGTCAAAACAACAAGGAACAACGGCACCATCCCAAGTGATAACCGCACCCGACCACATTCGCCAACAATGATTGTTTAGCTTGTGTTTAAGCGAGTAAGTTCCATTTGAATTCAACTTGTATCTAGAGTACTTTAAGTCTTTGGTAATCAATTCATTTCCATTTTTATAATCATATATTTGTGCGGTCTTTATTCGGGTTTCATTTATCCCTAGTTCTTTGCCAAATTTGATTACTTCTGGAATTTCATGTTCGTTGTAACGGACCGCTAAAAATTGAAAAATTAAATGAGGTGTTTTTGAGTTTAATTCTTTTTTGGCGTGGATTAAGTTTTTAGTAGCTTCTATTACTTTATTTAGTTTTCCCTTTTTACGATATCCCTCGTAGGTCTCTTGCGTAAGTCCATCAATAGAAATTATTAAGCGGTCAAGTCCGGATTCAACGATTTCTTTGCTCTTTTGTTCATTAATAAAATGTCCATTGGTAGAGGTTGCAGTATAAATATTTCTTTTTTTTGCCTCTTTAATTATTTCCAAAAAATTTGGGTTTAAAAATGGTTCTCCCTGAAAATAATAGTTGATATAAAACACGCTTTTTTCAATTTCATCGAGCATTTTTTTATGTTCTTCTATTTTTAGTCTTCCTGTAGGACGACTAAATTGCTTCAATCCACTTGGGCACTCAGGGCAAGCTAAATTACAAGCAGTTGTTGGCTCAATGCTAAGGCTAAATGGCTTCCCCCAAGCAAGTTTGCTTTTAAATATTTTAGAGTAACGGTAGGAAAAATGCAACAAAAAGAGGTTCCAAAATTTCTTTAGTGTTATTTTTCGAAGAAGATTAAAATTGTCTGCTGCAATTACTGCCATTGTTTTTCAAATTTATAACCTAAAAAGTAATATTAAAAGAAATATCTATCTTAAAGACAATAAACAGTTAGTTAATTTGTTTTATTATAGAATATTCTAATATTATTAAATTTATATTCGCATTGTGGTAAAGATAAATTTTATACTTGCTTTATTTCTTTTTCTCTCATTTTCTGTTTCTTCTCAGAATAACGAAAGTGTCCATTCTTTTACCGTAGAACTTGGCCTACCAAATAGTTTTGTAAATGAGCCGTATAAGGACATCATGCAAGGATTAGTAAATTTTGCACCTTATTACCAATACACCACCAAAGGAGGAATTATTATGGGAACCGGCGTTCGTTATTCGTATTTTGCTGTCAATGAATTTAGAGTGCCTTCTAAAGTATTTGGTGGATGTCATAGCCTGGGAGCCTTTGGTAAATTTGGCTATGAAAAATTTATGGGAGAACGTTTTGCGATGGATGTATCGGTGAAGGTTGGCTATGCCGAACACATTTATAATACCGATGTACTTCGCGCAAAGGACATTCCATACATTCGCCTAAATTCTACATTTGTAGAACCAACTATTGGTTTGGTATTGATGTCCGATGAAGCCAATTCGTATCGCTTAACCGTTGCTTATGCATGGCAAGGGTATGGCTTTAAACCTTGGTATATTGGTTTGGATTCTAATATTGGTTATGATCCTTCTGGCTTTGATAAGCTTTCTTCCTTTTTAACGATTGGGTTTGGATATACGCATTACTTTAATGGGAAATCTAGCGGTGGTTTTTCTGAATAAGCAAACTTTTCTATAAAATCTTCGTTAACATTTACATACAAATACAACAATGAAAAAAGAGTGGCAATTTTCCTACGAAGATTTTGATTCTTGGAAAGAACTTTCTGAAGAAGATCAGTTATTGGTTCAAAAAGCATTTTCGATTTGTGAGGATGCCTATGCTCCATACAGTGAATTTAAGGTTGGTGCTAGCATGAAAATGAGCGATGGCCAAATTATTTGTGGGAGCAATCAAGAAAATGTGGCATTTCCTTCTGGGATGTGTGCCGAGAGAGTTGCTTTGTTTTATGCAGGTTCTAATTTTCCTGATTTGGAAGTTTTAACCTTATGTATTGTTGCTAAAGGTCCTTTTACTTCAATAGATAAAATTTTATCTCCTTGTGGAGGTTGTAGACAAGTTATTTTACAATCCGAAGCAAGGCAAAAAAATAAAATGCGCGTTATTTTGGTTAGTCAAAACGACTATACCTTGGTTCTTGATTCTGCAAAGGATTTGGTTCCTTTTGCTTTTATTTAAACGGCAACTTGATATTCCCTTAAAGCATCATTTAAAGAGGTCTTTTTATCGGTTGAAGCTTTTCTTTTTCCGATAATCATGGCACAAGGTACGTGGTAGGTTCCAGCAGGAAATTCTTTTGGATAAGAACCAGGAATAACCACGCTTTGAGGTGGAACATACCCTCTATATTCTTTTGGCTCAGAGCCACTTACATCAATTACTTTGGTGGATTTTGTAAGAACCACATTGGCTCCCAATACTGCCGCTTTGCCAACATGCACCCCTTCTACAACAATACATCTTGACCCAATAAAAGCATCGTCTTCGATAATTACTGGTGCTGCTTGTACTGGTTCAAGTACGCCTCCAATTCCAACGCCTCCACTTAAGTGAACGTTTTTACCAATTTGAGCACAAGAACCAACGGTGGCCCAAGTATCTACCATTGTGCCCGAATCAACGTATGCACCAATATTTACATAGGAAGGCATCATGATTACTCCTTTGGCAACAAAAGAGCCATGGCGAGCAATGGCGTGCGGTACTACACGAACACCAAGCTCTTCGTATCCGGTTTTTAATTTGATTTTATCATGAAATTCAAATGGCCCCACTTCGATGGTTTCCATTTTTCGAGTTGGGAAATATAAGATAACTGCTTTTTTCACCCATTCGTTAACTATCCATTCTCCATTTTCTGTTGGCTCTGCAACTCGAATTTCTCCTTTATCGAGGCCTTCAATTACATTTTCAATGGTTTGTATGGTTTGAGAATCGTTTAAAAGTTCTCTATTGTCCCATGCCTTTTCAATGATATTTTGCATAAATTTTCTTTGAAACAAATGTAAGGAATCAAATTATTTAAATAATAATCTTTTTTGTTGATTTTTTAAAAGATAATATTTTATATTTGCAATCGCTTTTAGCAAAATTCTCCCTTAGCTCAGTTGGTTAGAGCATCTGACTGTTAATCAGAGGGTCCTTGGTTCGAGCCCAAGAGGGAGAGCAAACATATAAGGGTTAATTCTATGTATA
>JAQWKT010000042.1 GCA_029247685.1 Crocinitomicaceae bacterium
CTTGATTTTTTTGTTCTTTTAACTTGGAATGGCTTTATTCTATTATTTACATTATCCTTGCTTGAAATTGTACTTGGCATTGATAATATTCTATTTATCAGTATAGTTACGGATGAATTACCAGATAAGCAAAAAAAACAAACAAGAAATATTGGCTTAATTATCGCATTATTACTTCGTTTAATTTTATTAACCATTGTTTCTTGGTTAATTGGATTAACAGAACCTTTATTTTATCTTTTTTCAAAAGCGTTTTCTGCACAAAGTTTGGTTCTTTTTTTTGGTGGAGTATTTCTTATTTATAAAAGTGTTACTGAACTTCATAAAAGTGTATCCACTGAAGATAAAAAAAGAGATAAAAAATCAAAAAACACCTTATTAATTATATTTCAAATAATTATAATAGACTTGGTTTTTAGTTTTGATTCCATTATTTCTGCAATTGGAATGACAAATGGGATGGAGGAAGAATTAAATGGGGGAAATCCAATAATTATTATTTATTTGTCTATTATAATTTCAATGGTTGTCATGATTATCTTTGCTTCTAAAATAAGTGAATTTATAACTAAGTACCCCACCTTTAAATTGATTGCATTGGGTTTTTTAGTGACTATAGGGATTCTTCTTGTTGCAGATGCTTTTGGTCATCATATACCAAAAGGTTATTTATATTTTGCTTTAGTTTTCTCTTTTATTATCGAATTATTTAATATTAGAATCCGTAATTTAAAATCCTAATAATATGATCCTATTTAAAATAAATATAGAAGCCATAAAATTATTTTTATTAGTATCTCTTGTAATTATTACATTAGTTATTTTATATAGAGCCTTGCTTCGGTATTTATCTAAAGACAGAATCAAAAATGAAGACTTTTGCACCCTTTATTCTTTAGAAGATTATACCCCTTCAGGGATAACCGAATTTTATTTTGTTGTTCAAAATGAAACGCCAATATTGATTAAGTTTCAAATTTTAGATTCAAAATGGAACCTTATCGAAACGCTTAAAGAGGAAGAATATTCAAAAGGTGGACATATTATTAGATATAACATGGATGATTTGTCTGCTGGAATATATTATTATGGTATTAAAACAGAAAATCAAGAAACGTTTAAAAAGTTTAATATAGATTAAGTTAAAACTTATAACTAAGTCCAAAACTTGGCAATATTGGAAATTGATAAATTTCCTCTGATGTAACTCGGTTTACATAAAAAATGTTTTTTCGGTTATATACATTGGTAACACTAGCGATTAGTTCTATCTCGTCTTTGTTTTTAAAGGTAAATCTCTTTTTTAGTGTAATATCTAATCGATGATAGTATGGAAGTCTTTCGCTATTAAATTCTCCAAGTAAAGTAGAGATGGTTTGAGGGTTTGTTGTCGTGAAATCAGTAGTAACACCAGAATTAAAGTTTTCTGCTTGGTAAAAACCAGAAGTAGGGGTAAAGGGTAGTCCAGATCCAAGATTCCATCTTAAATTAACCTCAAAGTCTTTGTTTTTCCCAAGCAAATAAGAACCAACAATATTTATATTATGCCTTCTATCAAAAACAGGGAAATACGAAATAAATCCATCCCATCTGGTAGAGTAACCAAAGGAGTATACGCCCCATAAAAAGAGTCTTTTTTTAGAATATTTTATAAGTGCATCAATTCCGTAAGATTGCCCAGATTCAATAATAAAATCTTTCTTGAATTCATCTGCTTCATTAGCAAATTCAGCTATATCTTCATAAATTTTGTTTTGATTAATATTACTAAGTTGAGAGAAATATTTATAATACCCTTCTATATTGACGGATACGGATTTAGCAATATCTAATTCAAATCCTGCTATAGCATGCCATGCATATTGCAGACCATTTTTTGTTTCTTTAGCTTGTTGAAATTCATTCACAAAGGTTTCTTGAACATTTGTTGGAGCAGAAAGCAATCCATTAAACAGATTGACGATATCCCTATCAGAAGATGCAGAGGTGAAGTTTTGAGAAAAACGTCCTCCAGACATTTTAATTCTGAATTTGTCGCTAGCATTATATTTAATCCCGAGTCTTGGTTCTGGAGAAATAGTTGCTAAAGATGCATACACTTGCATTCTTAAACTTGGTTGGATCACCCATTTTCCTGGAAGAAATCGATAATTTATATATCCACCAATTTCAGTTGTAAAATTTTCGGCCTGTATTTTTCGATTTACTTCATTATACGTAGTGAAGTTTGTATTAAATCCACCAATGTTAATTCCATAGTTAAGTTCTCCTTCATTTTTAAGAAAGTAGGTAAAGTCAAATCCTAAATCAAACCCTCCTATTCGGCTTGTTCTTGGTTTTAAATTTGTTTCTAAAAAAGTGGTTTCATAATTGCTTCCATTCACATGCCCTTTTATTAATATTGGAGAACTACTTGGTACAAGCATGAAATTTAATCCTCCACCAGAAGCAGTCCAATTAAGTGTGGCAATGTTATAATTCACACTGTCTTGATTATGAAATCCAAAGACACTAAATTTTGATCCATTTTTGCTATTTATGGTTATTTTACCATATAAATCTGTAAAGTTAAATGGCAGTCCATTTCCATCGTTTACAGATGGATATAGCGATTTTGAGGTGTAATCTAATAAACTATGTTTTGCAGATAGGACATAAGAACCTGGACTTGGGTTTCCTTCTTTTGTGGAGGACATTGGACCTTCTAAAACAAGTTTAGCAAGAAAAGGAGAGGTGGAGATTTTTCCGCCAAAATTCATTCTATTTCCGTCTCTATAACTTATATCCATTATCGAAGAGATTCTTCCTCCATATTTGGCATCAAATCCACCAGTAAAAACATCTACATTTTTAACAAGTTCCGTCTCAAAGATGGAAAAGAATCCAATGGAGTGAAACGGGTTGTAGATAGTCATCCCATCTAGCAATATTTTGTTTTGAATTGGCGTTCCTCCTCTAACATATAGTTGACCTCCTTGATCCCCTGTAGTGACAACACCTGGCGTTACACTAAAAGCTCCAACAATATCATTTTCTCCTCCCATACTTGGAATAAGTTCAAGGGTTTTTTGATCTAGTTTTAATTGAGAGATAAGGACTTGATTTTTCTTCTGAGAAGCTTCGGCATTAATAACCACTTCTTCCATTTCTTGTATTGAAGAAATTTTTTCGATTTCAAATCGAACATTAATGATTCCTTTATTTTTATCAATGGATATGTTTTTGTGCGTTTTTTTGTACTGTGAGTTAGCAACAAAAACAATATAATTCCCTTTTCTTATTTTGGGGATATTAAAAAAACCATCTAAATCACTTAATGCCCCAGCGACAAATGAGCTATCTGAGTTTTTAATTAATTTAACTTTTTGATAGGCTATTGGTTCTCCTGTAGATTTATCAAAAACAAATCCACGAACAGTAACGTCTTGAGAAAATGAGATAAAGGAAAAAAGTATAAAAAGAAGAGTAATTGGTAATTTCATGGTTTTTGTGAAAATTAGATTTCGAAAATACAACTTTTAATAGAGATAACGTTGATGATTAATAGATAAGTGAAATTTCTGTGGTGTCAAAAATACTTGTATTAGCGGATAATAGGTTTTGTTGGCTTGTTCCGATAATCCAGTAATAGATGGAATAATTTGTATTGGCATCATTTACACAATAAATACTTGTATCTATACCTCCATAATAATTTTGCTCAGCAGATGGGCAGCATTCCAAACAATTTACTTTTCCGTCTTGTTTAATATATCTTAGATGATCACCTGCTTGGGCATTTTCATTTTTCAACTTGATCTTCACCCATGATTTTGCTGTGGTATTGTAATTTCTAATGTTGTCTTCTGTAGTAGTTAAACTTGCGAAGAATATGTCTTCTTCAATAGGGAAATAATTTTCTTTTTCAATAATTAGGACATATTTTTCAATGGCTTCTCTTTGAAAGGTAAAGCTATAAGATCCATCATCAGGAATTACTTTGCTTTCCACTAAAACTTTTTCTGTACTACCAGCAGGTACTTTATATAATTGAATTGTTGCCCCTATTAATCCGGTATTTAATGTTTGATCGCTTATGATTCCTTTAAGCGTAAATTCAGCAGCACCTTTTTTGCATTGATAGAGCATCAGTAATAAAAGGATGCAAATAAAAATAGAATAAATTTTTTTTAATATTTTCATAAATAAAATGTCACACAAATTCATTTATTTGATAAAATTAATAGATAGTTGTAGATTTGCAATCTTAAAAAAGAAGAAATTTAAATCATGAACGATACAAAACAAAAATTATCTTATAAAGTTAAAGATATTAATCTAGCAGATTGGGGTAGAAAAGAAATTAGACTAGCAGAAGCAGAAATGCCTGGTTTAATGGCATTAAGAAAGGAATATGGAGATTCTAAACCTCTTAAAGGCGCCAGAATTGCTGGCTGTCTTCACATGACTATTCAAACTGCTGTTTTAATTGAAACTTTAGTAGAACTTGGAGCAGAAGTTACTTGGTCTTCTTGCAATATTTTTTCTACTCAAGATCAAGCTGCTGCTGCAATTGCTGCTTCTGGAGTTTCTGTGTATGCATGGAAAGGAATGAATGAAGAAGAATTTGATTGGTGTATTGAACAAACTTTATTTGGATTTGAAGGAGGGAAGCCGCTTAATATGATTTTAGATGATGGTGGAGATTTAACCAACATGGTATTTGATCGTTACCCTGAACTTACCAAAGACATCAAAGGTCTATCTGAAGAAACGACAACTGGTGTTCACCGATTATATGAACGCAAGAAAAATGGAACTTTGGTTATGCCTGCTATTAATGTTAATGATTCTGTTACGAAGTCAAAATTTGACAACAAATATGGTTGTAAAGAATCTTTAGTGGATGCTATACGAAGAGCAACGGATACCATGAGGGCTGGAAAAGTAGCAGTTGTATGTGGATATGGCGATGTTGGAAAAGGTTCTGCCGCATCTTTAAAAGGGTCTGGAGCCAGAGTAATTGTTACTGAAATAGATCCAATTTGTGCTTTGCAAGCTGCTATGGATGGATTTGAAGTAAAACGCTTAGATAGTGTTGTGCATCTTGCTGATATTTTAGTTACTACTACCGGAAACTTTAATATTGTTGAAGGAAAGCATTTTGAAAAAATGAAAGATAAAATCATTGTTTGTAATATCGGTCATTTTGATAACGAGATTGACATGGCATGGTTAATTGAAAACCATGGATCTACCAAAGTAGAAATTAAACCTCAAGTTGATCTATACAATGTAAATGGAAATGACATTATCATTCTTGCAGAAGGAAGATTGGTTAATTTAGGATGTGCAACTGGACATCCAAGTTTTGTAATGAGTAATTCATTTACAAATCAAACCCTTGCACAACTTGAATTGTGGAACAATTCAGACAATTATGAAAATGATGTATACATGTTGCCTAAGCATTTAGATGAAAAGGTTGCAAGGCTTCATTTAGCCAAGATTGGGGTTGAATTAGAAACTTTAAGTAAAGAACAGGCTGATTACATCGGAGTTACTGTAGAAGGTCCATTCAAACCGGAACATTACAGATATTAAAATTTTGCAAATAAAATTGCAAAAGATTTGATTATTTATTTATCTTTGCACTCCTTTTAGGATACATATTATTAAGTTATGAAAAAAGAGATACACCCAGAAAACTACAGACCAGTTGTCTTTAAAGACATGTCAAACGATTATTCTTTTGTTTGCCCATCTTGTGCCGAAACTAAAGAAACAATTAAATGGGAAGATGGAAATGAATACCCATTGGTTAAATTGGATATTTCACATATGTCTCATCCGTTTTTTACAGGTGTTCAACAGTTTGTTGATACCGCAGGAAGAATTGATAAATTTAAGAATAGGTATTCTAAACACATTAAGAAATAATAAAAAAAAATATACTATTTAAAAGCCTGCATTGTCAGGCTTTTTTTATTTATGGACATAGTAATTAAAGTAAGCACATTCATTAATTATGTCTCTGTAAAAAAGGGTGTTGGAATATTTGTTTTTTAAAGATTCATAAGCAGTTTGAAACCCTTTTATTTCCATTTGACTCATGAAATCTCTAAATGTGGTGATTTTTCCAGAAGAATAATAGTAATTATTACGATTACTCATTTTAGGAATGTAATTATCATTCATTTCAGAAAAAATATTTAATTCGCAGTTTGCTTTCATAAAAGTAATTGTTGCTCGTTTTTCTTTTGATAGAGTTTTTTGTTTACTTGAAGTTTTCAAAGCTTTTTCAAAAAAAGAAAGAGCAATTTTGTTGTCATGAAAACCACCAGGCCAATTCGATTTAAAATAAGATAACATATTCCAAGATTTCCCATAGTAAGACATGTTATAGTATGCTAGGCCAATTTTGTAATAATCCATAGCACCTTTTGTTTTTATTGCACGTTTATAAATATTGTTTATCAAAATAGCTAAGTCTAATTTTGTTGAACAGTAGCTAAATTGATTTTGTTCATATTCTTTCCAATGTCTTTTTAGTTGTAAAGAAAAAGGATTTGCCGAACGAAGTTTAAATGTGGTCATTCTGTCTTGAAAAAATACAGGAATTTGTTTAAATGTTTGTATGGCAGATTTAATGGTAATTGGGTTACGCATTTGAAGTGTCCCCTTATATTCTAAAAGGGATGCTCTTGCAAAATCATATAAATTAACGTTATATTGTTTAATGTATTTATTTCGATCAGTATCAAAATAGTATTCTATAGCATAATCTATTAGTCTATTTTTTTTTGATTTTGAAAAATCAAGAATTAATAAATCCAATTCTTTTAGGGTGATTTCTTTTTGATATAAATCATATGAAATCCTTTCTCCTGAAAATATTTTATTTAGAAAAGAATTGTTTATCTCTTTTTCTTTCATTTTCTCAAAAACATATCGATTTATAGTATTATCCAAATCTGCATACGGATAATATTCATTGGTGTGCTTTTTATCTAAGAATGGATATCTAATTTTGTTTTCATTTATTTCATATAGAATATCTCCAAGCATATTTTGCTCTTCATTAGTTAGTGAGGGATGCCCATTGATGTAGTTTACAAGAAAAATTATTTGATGTAATTTCTTGCTGTCTTTTATGTCCGGATTTATGTTACTTAATACCTGGTCACATTCTGAGGAGTTATTATTTAAAAAATGAAGGTATGCAAGCGATAGACTCCAAAAATTAGTTTTATCATCGTATTTAAGGTATTTTTTATTTATTTCGATTAATTCTGATAAATAACTTTTCATCTGTAATGGCTTATCCCCATTTAGTTTTAAAAATGCATTTTCCATCCGATTAATTTCATGACTCATCATTACTTTTGCTAGTTCATGTTTTGGATTAATAGATAAAATATTATTTAAATCGTTAGCTCCAAGATTTTTAGGATTCATTCCTCGGGCAAAATGAATGAGCACTTTTTCATCTTGAAACTTGCATAATTCTTTAAGTTGCTCAAATTCCTCTTCGCTATTAATAGAAATGCTTAGGTAGGCGGATTTCCTTCTGCTTGGGCAGTTTACATAAATCAAAGTGAAAAAATAATTTGCTTCGGCGTATTTTCCAGTTTTTCTTAAAGCAGCAGCATAGTGTCCCATTGCCCAATAAGAGATCATGCTTGAAGTTTGCGGAAATTTATCTTCATAAATGGAAATTATCTCCTCATTATTGTTGGTGTATCGATGTAGTTTTATCAATTGATAAATCGCTCTTTCACGAATAAAATCATATTTTGTCTTGTCGATTATTTTTTGAGTTTTTTTCAAAAGTAACTGGTGTTTCTTTGGATCTTTTTGTCGTTTTTCACGACGATTATATCGCCATTCAGATTCGATATAGTTATATAAATGAAGTTCAATTTCGTATGCAAGCAGCATGTATTTACAAAATTCAGATTCTTTTTTTCGGATGTTTACATATTTAGAGTTTGTTTTAGCACTTGCTCGTAACTCAAACAAAAGATCAAATAAAGTTTTTTCTTTTGCTATTTTTTTTAATTGCTTTCTATTGATATAAATAAGCTTGTTTAGCGTTTGGGTTTGATAAACATTTTCAAGAAAATCAGACCATTCATTAAGGTTAGAAGTCTTTGAATTACTTGCATATTTATAATTTTGTGGATTATATTCCCATAAATTATACATGCCTTCTTTGTTATCGGGATAAATGATTTCTTTATTGAACAAACAGTCGTAATTAATATAATATCCTCCTGAGCAATTACTTGCATAGAAAGAGATTAGATTACTGATTAAAAATAGAGAGAATTTTAGTGAAAAATTTAGCATTATAATTCTTAATGGATTCGTGACTTAAATGATAGAAAACTAAGTTACCAAATTTATGTTTTGATTTGGCTAATATTTTGGAACAAACCGAAATATTTTCTGGAGTAGATTCTTCCACTTTTAAAACTTCTCCTTTGTTGATATAGGTTTCTTGAAAATAAAAGGAGGTAATGGCTTTAAATTTACCACCTCCTAAACTTTTAAAATTTTTATTGGATGATGGGTCTTTAACGTCATTTATTATGTGACTTAGTTTTTCAAATCTAAAGATTAATCCCCATTTGTATATTGGTAATGCTAGATCAAGTTTAATAGGGTAGGGAGTCTTTCCAGTTAAATAGGATTTTAATATTTCTGGACTTATAATGGAGTTTTTAGAATTAATGTTCTCAATTTTGCCCATGTTATAGCACATCAATACCCCTTTTTTAATTGGTGGTATTCCAGTTCTATTCGGATATTTATATTGATGAAGTCTTATGGTTGCTGAGATTATTTGATTTTTGTTAAGTTTTTGTTTTATTTTTTTTAAAAAAGTAAAATACTTTTCCCTTGTGTTTTTAGTCCAGTCACAATCAAATTGAATTTCATTATAAGAAATCTTATTTTTTTTGGATATTTCTTGAATAAGTTGATGCGTCAGGTTTGCTAAATCCGATTCATTATTTTTTTTAAAAACTTGATTTTCAATAAATATACAAGGGATTATGTTTAGTTTGGGAACATTTTCAAAAGTGATTTTTGCTGCAGGAATAGCTTTATTGCTTGATTCATCCCATTTAATATCAAAAAATTTAACGTGTATTTTTTTACAGTTTAAATCACTTAATAATTTTTTTTGAGTAGGGGATAGTTTAAAATGTTGTTTCCAATAATAAAAAGAAGCTGTTTTTTTTGCCTCTTTTTTTTTCTCTTTACAGGAAAAAGCAAATAATAATGCAATAAATAAAAATAAACTGCTTTTATTCACTTGTTTTTAATAACATTTAAAGCATGCATCCACTGGAGTGGTGCTGCCATTAATTACGGGTGCACCAATGCTTTGATGCGTCCATCCTGTAGGGCAAGACTGGCCATCATAGATGTACATCACTGTACATGGAGAATCGGTATAACAAGCGTCTACTGCAACACCCCCAAAAATAGCAACATTTATTTGCTGAGTACTCCAACCTGAAGGACAGGATTGCCCATTATATATATACATAACAGTTCCTGGTCCAGATGGCGAGGGAAATGGTACAGGAAGCCATGCGTTTCCATTATATTCGAGTATATCGCCAACATTCGCATTGGTTGGCAATTCAATTTCATTGGTTGGATCATTATCTGCATCGTCTACATTATCAATGCCATCGATAAATCCAGTCGGAATACCAGGTAGATTTGCCCAGTTTTGAAGTTCATTCGTTGGGTCGTGATCGGCATCGTTAATGCTGTCAATGGCATAAGAACCAAGATAAACAAACCCACCGTTGCTTAAATATAGAGTGTCACTTGACAAAGAAATAACTTGTAATTCATTTGATGGATCACTGTCAGCATCATTTATTTGATCATTAATGGCTGTTTTTGCAGTTTCTGTATACAAGGCATAAGGAACACTTACCAGTTGGTTTGTTCCTTGAATAGTATAAAATGTTCCACCATCTGGATCGATTTCTGTTTTAAGAAAATAAGGTCCATTTGCCCAATCTATGTTGTTAAAAACACCTGAAACAACATTTCCATCTCCTATTTGGAGAGTAAGTAAGCCATTTTCATTGGTTAGTGGATTATGAGTTTCAATATAAACACTTGAACCGACAGAGGAGCCTTGTAATATGGAAATCTGAACTCCTACATCTGTATTTGTAATTAATTCATTTTGTGCATCACGGACAATAGACTGAAATGTAAATAATTGGGGGGCTTGAGCAGATAGGTTAATGGTGACAAATAAAAAAAGAAGAATTTTTAAGTTATTCATTTAAATACAATGTTATTGTTAATGGTTATAAATATAGTTATTAATTTATTTGACAATAAATAAACGCATTTGATGGGAGGAAATAATGTGAGATTTGATGGCAATATTTCAAGCTTTTTAGAAGAGCTATTTTTTTTGTTTAAGCTTTAAACTCATAAATTATTGCTTAATCACAACATTCTCCAGCCACATAGGAAGTAACTCCTGATCTATCTGCATGACAAGAATTAGAATAAGTAAGTCCATCACACCCACAAACCGGATCATATATTTCTATACAAGCAGTAGAATCATTAATAAGACTTGAATCTATACAAATGCCACTAGAAGCTATAGGAGGGGGAGTGCAATTAGTATCTTCTTTGCCACAGGAAAGAATTAACAAAAAAAATGCTAATCCAATAATTAGGGATTTGAATAATTTCATAAATAAATATTTATAAGTAAGAGAATATTTTGGCAAAAAGGTTGGTTTGTCATTTATAAAAAACCCACCTTTTTAAAAGTGGGTTTGGCTTTATGTGGAGTCGGAGGGGTTCGAACCCTCGTCCAAACGACGGATATTTAAGCTTTCTACATGCTTATTTCCTTTT
>JAQWKT010000046.1 GCA_029247685.1 Crocinitomicaceae bacterium
AAAACATTTTTTTTCTGAGAAGACAACCATTTATTTAAAAAATCTAAATTAAGAAGCGATCCCACAACTACAAAATCAGCATCTTTTGCAATATCAAGGGCCTTTGTGCCATTTGTTGTTGTTAAAACAACTTCTTTATCAAACAATTTAGGGTTATTCATATATGAGTATGGAGAATTTCCTATATCAAAACCGTCCACTATTTTTCCTTTTCGTTCAGCTGCAACTATAAATCCTCTTGATTTATAATCAAGGGCCTCTTCTAGGGTTCTAACAGGGATAATCGCTTTTACCCCATGCTTTAAAGCAGAACAAATTGCAGAAGTTGCTCTTAAAACATCAATAACAACAACAATTTCAAATTCGTTTTTAAAATTGGAATATTCCTCTGGGGTAAAACAAACTTCTACCCTATTTCTTTTATCTATACTCATGATAAAAACATTTACGTTTTTGTTTTAATCAAAAACTTTTTAATCCCTGATTTCATAAATGTACTAATTGAATGGTCAATTGAACATTTATTAAGTTTATAAATATCTAATGCTAAACCTAAAGAATTTGGAAATAAAATTCTTTTAGACACCCCCTTAGCAGCAAAATCCAAACCAATCTCTTGATTATAATAATCCATCCAACGCTTTTTCTTTAACAAATAAATAAACTCTTGAAAATCAGATGGGTATGTGTTTTTCACAAATGGATCATAAGCATAAAAAGTATCTAAATAATTTTGATACGATAAATCACTATAATTACTCCAGTTTGAAGCTATATAGTGATCGGCATATAAATCCATTGCTATTCCAGAAACTTTAGGGAGATCCTTATATAATTTTCGCTGAACATTAAGAATAGAAGTATGTGTATTAAAATAATGGTCTATTTCTCTATGAAGATTTATACCCTGAACAATTTTATCAGAATAAGTATTTAAATAGCTACTCCCTTTAACAAAATCTCCAAAAAGATTAGCATACATTAAGTCTAAATCGGAATCGGAAAAAAATAAATGACCTAAGAAATTCAAAAGTAAAAATCCCTAATATTCATCATCATTAAACAAGAAATCTTCTCTTGTTGGATAATCAGGCCATATTTCTTCTATTGTTTCGTACATCTCTCCTTCATCTTCAATATCCTGAAGATTTTCAACAACTTCCATAGGCGCTCCAGTACGAATTGCAAAATCAATCAACTCGTCCTTATTAGCAGGCCAAGGAGCATCTTCTAGATATTGTGCTAATTCAAGTGTCCAATACATCCGTTAGGTTTTAAGGGCACAAAAATAATTTTTTTTCAATAATTGCAAAGTTTTTTTGTGAAAACTTATCATAATTTTTTTTTTGATAAGAAAAACAACAAAATTTAATGATTATGATTTTATTTTAAATGGTTTTCGTTAAATTTGGATTCTTATGTCAAATAAAGATAATTTTTTTGAAGAAACAACAGCAACAATGGGTGTTATCATTACAGTGGCTCTCATAAGTATCCTTGTTTCTATATTAATTTGGGGCTAATTCCCGTTTAATTTTTCTTTATCTATTAATTAAATGCTAATAGAGTAAATATGCCATTTAATTCTATTTTCTCGTGGTTGATAAAGAAGAGAATACATCAAATTGATTTATTTAAAAAACATCCATTAGAAGTTCAAGATGAACTTTTAGAGAAACTAGTTAGCTCTTCAGAAAAGACAGAATTTGGTAAAAAATTTAAATTCGAGCAAATAAATTCATACGATCAATTTAAAAAAAATATACCCTTACAAGATTACAACTCTATGAAATATTACATAGATAAATCAATGAAAGGAAAAACAAACATTTTATGGAAAGGGAGCACGAAATGGTTTGCCAAATCTTCTGGAACAACTTCCTCCAAAAGTAAATATATCCCAGTTACAAAAGATTCGCTTGAAGAATGCCATTATAAAGGAGGAAAGGATTTATTAGCGCTATATTACTCAAACTTTCCAAGTAGAAAATTATACAATGGAAAACATTTAATTGTTGGGGGAAGCACTGAAAAAAAACATCTGTCTAAATCGAGTTATTCCGGTGATTTATCCGCAATAATTGTTGATAACCTTCCATGGTGGGCAGAAATTAGAAGAACCCCATCAAAAGAAATTGCTTTGTTAAGTGATTGGGAAATAAAAATTGAACAAATGGCCCATAATGTCATTAACGATAATATTTATATTATAGCTGGTGTTCCAAGCTGGGTACTTGTTCTTGCATATAGAATACTTGAAATTACAGGTAAAAAAAACTTAAGAGAAGTATGGCCAAATCTTGAACTATACATGCATGGAGGGGTTAATTTTGAACCTTACAAAGAGGAATTCAAAAAATTAATCCCTTTTGAGGACATGCATTATGTCGAAAGCTATAATGCTTCAGAAGGTTTTTTTGCAATTCAAGATAACCCAAAAAGTGATGATTTATTATTAATGCTTGATTATGGTATTTATTATGAATTTATCCCAATGAAAAATTATAAAGGAATTAATTCAGAAGAAATAATTTCATTAGGAGAGGTAAAAAAAGGAGTTAATTATGCATTAGTGATATCTACCAATGGAGGTTTATGGAGATATATAATTGGGGATACTATCAAATTCACATCTATTCATCCATATAAAATTAAAATTACTGGTAGGACAAAAAGTTTTATAAATGCATTTGGAGAGGAACTTATTGTGGAAAATGCAGAATTAGCTGTTGCATACGCTGCTAAAAAAACAAATGCAACGGTTAAAGAATATTCCGCATGCCCAAAATTTATTAATAATGGAGAAAGTGGATGTCATGAATGGCTATTTGAATTTATTCAAATACCTGAAAGTTTAAATCAATTCACTTATTACTTAGATCAAAAACTCCAAGAGGTTAATTCAGATTATCAAATAAAAAGGCATAAAGATCTTGTTCTTCAATTACCTAAAGTTATTATTGCAAAAAATGGATCTTTTAGTCATTGGTTAAAAGAAAATGGAAAACTTGGTGGACAAAACAAAATCCCTAGACTTGTCAATTCAAGAGAAATTATGGAACAATTATTGCTAATTTAAAATTAATGAAACACGTATTATTATTTTCCTGTTTAATGTCAATAATTGTTAGTTTTTCACAGAAAAATTTTTCACAGAAAAAAAACAACGATGTTCAAAAAGAACAGGTAGAACTCCTTAAAATTTGTACGATAAAAAACAAACGAATAAGCGCTTGGAACACTGATCAACTTAACAATGTATACGTTGCAGAAGGAAGCACATTAAACAAATACAATTCTGAAGGAAATCTTATTTTTTCTCAAAGCATAAAGTCTATGGGAGAAATATCAAGTATTGATGTCTTAAACCCTATGAAGATAGGTGTTTTCTCCATAAATCAACAAAAAATATGCTTCATTGACAACACTTTAACTCTTATTAATGAATGTATTGATTTAAGTGGAAGGAATATTGGGTATGTAAATAAAATATACCCATCTAATAGGCAAAATATAATTTGGCTATGGGATTCAAACAATTCAAAAATAGTTCAAATTGATAACCGTAACACAAAAAAGACAATTAGAGAAACATCAAATTTAAATGGTATTATAAATCTTGAAAATCCAGTTTTTTTTAGAGAAATTGACAATCAACTTCATGTCGTAGATCTGAAAAATAACATGTATATTTTTGATGTTTTTGGTAGCCTTATTGAGAATAATTACAAGTTAAATGAAAAAGAAATTATATCGTCAAATAAAAACAAAGTACTATCGATAATTGACAAAAAAATTTATGTGTACAAAGCCGATCAAAATAAAATATTTTTTTGTAAATTAACAGACATTGAAGCATTAAATTTTGAAGTTAATTCAACTTTTTTATACGTTGAAACAAACTATGGAATCGAGATATTTAAATTTTTATAAAAAAAGAATATTAAATTCACTTATACTCAAATTTTAATCAATAACTTAGACAAATAAATTATCATAAATTATGCATGTTGCTATCGCTGGAAATATTGGATCTGGAAAAACTACATTAACAAAACTACTATCAAAACATTATGGTTGGGACACTCATTTTGAAGATGTAGAACACAACCCTTATCTAAATGACTTTTATGAAGACATGCAAAGATGGTCTTTTAATCTTCAAGTATACTATTTAAATAGTCGATTTACTCAGGTTCAGGAAATTAAAGCAAGTGAAAAAAATGTTATTCAGGATCGCACCATTTATGAAGACGCATTTATTTTTGCCCCTAACCTACATTCTATGGGCTTAATGACAACTCGGGATTTTGAAAATTATTTTTCTCTATTTAATCTAATGGATTCTTTTGTCTCTTCACCTGATTTACTTATTTACTTAAGAGCTAGTATTTCCACATTAGTCGGTCAAATTCAAAAAAGAGGACGTGATTACGAGGAAAGTATTCGCTTAGACTACCTAAAAAGACTTAATGAAAGATATGAAGCATGGATATCCACCTACGATAAAGGAAAGCTTCTTATTGTTGACATTGATAATAACAACTTTCCTGAAAATCAAGAAGATCTTGGGAGGATTATAAATTCAATTGATGCAGAAATACACGGTTTATTTTAATTGATTTTCTCGAAATGATCGTAATAACAGGAGCCGCTGGTTTTATTGGAAGTTGTTTAGTTAGTCGATTTAATGAGTTAGGACAAGAAAACCTACTGTTAGTTGATGATTTCACTATAAAATCCAAAGAAAAAAATCTAAAAGAAAAAAAATACAACTCAAAAATTTCAAGAAGTGATTTTTTTGATTGGCTTAACAAAAACAAACCAAAAGTTGAATTTGTTTTTCATATTGGCGCTAGAACAGATACCACTGAATTTAATAAGGCTGTTTTTAATCGACTTAATGTGGAATATTCAAAAGATATTTGGAACTATTGCACAAACAACCAGGTTCCTCTTGTATATGCTTCTTCAGCAGCAACCTATGGCCTTGGAGAAAATGGATATAAAGATAAACATGACCTAATAAATCAATTAAAACCACTCAATCCTTATGGGGATTCGAAAAATGAATTTGATATTTGTGCTTTAAAACAAACAAAAACTCCTCCTAATTGGTATGGGCTAAAATTCTTTAATGTTTATGGGCCTAATGAATACCACAAAGGAAGAATGGCGAGTGTGATTTTTCATGCATTTAAGCAAATTAACGAGACAAATAAAATGAACCTTTTTAGATCGCACAATGCAAGTTTTAAAGATGGAGAACAGCTAAGAGATTTTATTTATGTTAAAGACATCCTTTCCGTTTGTTTATTCTTACAAAATGAAAGTCCATCTTCAGGTATTTATAACCTTGGCTCTGGAAATGCCAGATCTTTTAATGACCTTGTAATTAATACATTTAAAGCACTTGATAAAGAACCAAAAATTGAATATATAGATACTCCTTTAGATATAAGAGATAAATACCAATACTTCACCGAAGCTGACATGTCAAAATTACGAGCTGTAGGCTATAAATCTCCCTTTACTTCACTTGAAAAAGGGGTAAAAGAATATATTACAGATTATTTAAATAAAAATCATTCCATATACTAAAAAGATCATGGGAGAAATAAACTGGGAAAATGAATTCAAGAAAAACACATTTGAAGACTGGAGAGCAAAAGCTCTAAAAGAAGTTAAAAATGACCACTCAAAACTTAAAAAACATGACGAAATAGAAGAAACAAGCACTGCTATTCTCACCCCACCTACTCCATTGTCTGAAAGAAACTTAAACCTATCCATTTTAAATAGTACTAACGATAATTACAACGAATCCACCTCATGGAAAAACGGAGTAATTCTCCATTCAAAAGAAGAAAAGGAAATAAATAAAGTTGCTTTAAAACATCTCATGAATGGCATTGATCTTCTTTTTTTTGAAGAAGAAAAAAACACCAAATGGGAGGTGCTTTTAAAAGGGATTGAATTGAAATATATCCATACACAATTTAAAACGTTATCCTTTAATAATACTCAAGATTTAATAGAAAAAATCCCTGTAAAAGACTTGGATTACATCGCAATTAATCATGACATTATTGATTCACAAAATATTTCTATAGAAATCATCAATCAATTACAAAAAAAACCTATTAAAATGTTTGTTTCAAATGGATATAAAATCCAACAATGTGGGGCAAATACTTGGCAAGAAATCGCTTATATTCTTTCTTGTGCAAATGAAATGTTGATTCTTTTAATGCAAAATGGGTTAAGCATTGACAAAGCAGCTTCATGTATTCATTTTACTGTGGGTATTGGATCAAATTATTTCATGGAAATTGCAAAAATAAGAGCATTAAGATATTTATGGGACCAACTTATTAACGCATATAAACCAACAGATATAAAATCTACAACATGCCTTATTACTGCCCATATTGGTTTAATCAATAAATCATTAAAAGATCCACACACAAATGTTTTGAGACAGACAACAGAGTCTATGTCAGCAATTATTGGGGGGGTTGATCATCTAATTGTTCATCCATATGATGAATTAGACACTAATGGTCCAAGTGACTTTGCTACTAAATTGGGGATTAACATTTCTTTATTACTAAAAGAAGAAGCTAAGTTTGGAATTACAAAAGATCCACAAGGTGGAAGTTATTTAATTGAACATCTTAGCGATGAGATCGCAAAAAAAGCATGGAATTTATTCCAAAAATTGGATGGTTTTGAATCCATTATGTCCGAAGATAAACAAGCTTATATTAAAAGTTTTGTTTCTAAAAAAGCAGCACTTCGAATCAGCAAAATAAAAAACAAAGACAAAACCATCATTGGGGTTAACAACTATTTTAATCCAAAAAAACTATCTTCAAAAAGCACTAATTCAAAAACGTATCTTGGATTGAAAGAAATTAATTATGAATCAATAACTAATTAAATGGATAGAATTGATTTTAAAAATATTGAACCAAGTTCAAAAACAGAAAAAAAGAAACTTAATAAAGAAGCAGTATTTATTGATCCAGATGGAATATCTATCAAACACATTTACAGTAAATCTGATATAGATAATATTAAACACCTTGATTTTTTCCCTGGTATTCCACCTTATATTAGGGGGCCTTATGCCTCAATGTATACTCAAAGGCCATGGACAATTAGACAATATGCTGGTTTTTCTACTGCTAAAGAATCGAATCTTTTTTATAAAAAAAATCTAGCTGCTGGACAAAAAGGACTTTCTGTTGCTTTTGACCTTGCTACTCACCGTGGATATGATTCCGATCATGAAAGGGTTGTAGGAGATGTAGGAAAAGCTGGAGTTGCAATAGATTCTGTAGAAGACATGAAGCAACTTTTTAATGGTATTCCATTAAATGAAATGTCGGTATCAATGACCATGAATGGAGCCGTAGTTCCTATAATGGCCTTTTTCATTGTTGCTGCTGAAGAACAAGGAGTTAATCCAAACTTACTTTCAGGAACCATTCAAAACGATATCCTCAAAGAGTTTATGGTAAGAAACACATACATATACCCACCAAAACCCTCGATGAGAATCATTGCCGATATTTTTAAATATACTTCTGAAAAGATGCCAAAATTTAACTCTATCTCAATTTCTGGTTATCACATGCATGAAGCTGGGGCAACTCCTGCAATTGAATTAGCCTACACTTTGGCAGATGGTTTAGAATATGTTAGAACCGGGATTAACGCCGGACTTAAAATAGATGAATTTGCTCCAAGACTAAGTTTCTTTTGGGCTATAGGGATGAATCACGATATTGAAATAGCAAAACTAAGAGCTGGTAGAATTCTATGGGCAAAAATCATTAACAAATTCAAACCTAAAAACCCTAAATCCCTTGCACTAAGAACCCATTGCCAAACATCAGGCTGGTCATTAACTGAACAAGACCCATTTAACAATATATCTAGAACATGTATCGAAGCTTTATCCGCAGTTCTTGGAGGAACACAATCATTACACACAAATGCTTTAGATGAAGCCATTGCGTTGCCTACCGATTTTTCAGCAAGAATAGCACGTAACACACAGCTTTATCTTCAATTAGAAACTGATATCACCTCTTTTGTAGATCCATGTGGAGGAAGTTATTACATCGAAAACCTCACCCATTCTTTAGTGGAGAAAGCTTGGGGATTAATACAAGAAATTGAAGAACTTGGTGGAATGGCAGCTGCAATAGAAACTGGGGTTCCAAAAATGAAAATTGAAGAAGCCGCCACAAAAAAACAAGCACGAATCGATTCAAACAAAGACATAATTGTAGGCATTAATCGATATCAATCTGAATCAGAATATGAAATAGATATTTTAGATGTCGATAACACCAAAGTTAAAGAAGAACAAATTGAAAAGATTAAGCAAATAAAAAAGAATAGAGACAATGAAATTGCTCTTAAATCTTTAACTAATTTGGAAGAAGCAGCAAAAAATAACAATAAAAACATTCTTGATGCAGCTATAAAATGTGCTAGAAACCGATGCACATTAGGAGAAATATCCTTAACATTGGAAAACGTATTTGGAAGGTATAAAGCAAACATCAAATCAGTAAGTGGTGTATATTCAAATGAAATCATGAATAACAAGGATTACAAGAAAGCTTGTGAATTAAGTGGTAAATTCGCAAAACTTGAAGGTCGAAGACCTCGAATTATGATTGCCAAAATGGGCCAAGACGGGCATGATAGAGGAGCTAAAATAATAGCTACATCATTTGCTGATATTGGATTTGATGTGGACATAGGCCCATTATTTCAAACTCCTAAAGAAGCGGTAAAGCAAGCGATTGAAAACGATGTTCATATTCTGGGCATTTCCTCATTAGCAGCAGGGCATAAAACTCTAATTCCAGAAGTTTTCAAAGAGTTAAAAAGCAATGACCGCTCAGATATAATGGTAGTTATTGGAGGAGTAATTCCAAAGAAAGATTATGACTTTTTATATGAATGTGGGGTTTTTGGCGTTTTTGGTCCAGGTACAAAAATTAGCACAGCAGCAATTAAAATTTTAGAACTTCTTATTAAAAGCATCTAATAATTTTTATAACTTCGGCACAGTATTTGAAATATCAAAATCTATAAAAAAACTACCATGTTAAAATTTAATCTATCAATTCTATTCTTTTTTGCAATTTCCTCATGCTTTTTTACTCAAGAAATAATCAAGGTTGATTTTGATGCAGACATGAACTTAATTCTTGAAGGAGAAAAAGAAAATGTGGTAACATTTACAAGTAAAACAGAAGCAAGTTCTGAGGGAACAGACATATTCAAATGGTCTATTAGTGGTGGTGAACAGGGGAAAAGCTGGAAATTTGTAGATAAGGCAAAAGAAACAAGTCAATCAATATCTGTTCAGTTTATAAGCATTGGAAATTACTCTATTAGTCTTAGTGTTAAGAATAAAAAAACCAAAGGAAAAGGGAAAAAGAAAAAAAAGAACTTGATTTCAGTAGTAGGAAAATACCCAAAATTGGTTCAATTATTTGTTAGTGATAATTTAAAAAAGCTTGTTAAAACTGCTGAAAAATACACCCTAAATGAAAAGTTGAAAACCGACCCTATTCCGCTTGCATGGTTTTCAAGAGGCTTATACAAAATTTCTGCTTCTGATGATGACGATCCAGCTTTTGCAAATGCTTTTAATGATTCTTATGGGGCTCTTACAAAAGCAGTTAAAGCGGATGTTAATAGAGCATTACAAGCAGATCCTGAATTAGGGAATTTTGTTGACAACTATAAAAAAGAGTATGTAGAAAAAAACATTGATAAATATTATGAGATACTTAAAACAACTTTTGAATTACAAGATGACCTTGAAATTTTAACTAGCCCTGATGACATTAAAGAAACTAAAGAAAGCATCAAATCCGAAAAAAAACAATTTGATAAAAGCTTGAGTAAACTCAATGGTTTTGCTAAAAAATACCTTAAAATTACCGACAAAAAAATTGGGCCTAAATTACTCCAGATGGCTACTTTTTATTCCTTAAAAAACTCTTCATCAGCAAATGAAATATGGAAAACATTGGAAGAGGAAATAAATAATCTATCGACCGATATAGAATACTCTGAAGCAGACTTATTAATGCTTGAGTATGGAACTATTGCATTATGTAGATACTGGAAATCAAGCAAACAAATTGAAAATGCCTGCCTTGTGCTTAAAAAGGCACAGGAAATATTTAGCAATGATGAAGAGGATCACGAGGATTTTTTCGAATTTTATGCTAACAAATTCAATTCCTGTAAATAAAAAATATCAACAATCTGTTTTTTATAATCTAATTGATTGTCAAGTAAAAAACTTTAATCGTTTTCATAATTTTGTTTCATGAAAATTATTTTGAAATTATTTAAAAATAAGTTCTCCTTGCTTTTCTTTTTGTTTTTGTTTTATTCATTTGTTTTAAGCGACTCTGATTTATTTTTTATTATTAAGAAAAAAAGAGAAATAAAAAGCCTTAATACACAAATTAAGAAAACCAACATAAAACTTGATTCAATTAAAAAAAATCTAAATCAATTAGAAAGCAAAGAAGGGATTGAAAAATATGCAAGAGAAAAAAAGTTCTTTAAAAAATCAGATGAAGAAATTTTTGTAATTACTTATGAATAATGCTACTTCATTATTCTTTGTCTCTTAATTATTCTAGTCAAAGGAAAATAATACCTGATTATTTCGTCGTAAGTGAAATTATTTATTGCCATTTCCATCGCCCCTTCTTGACATAAACCAACCCCGTGACCAAATCCTCTACCCATAAGTGTGACGTAATCTCCTTCATCAAAACAATCAAAAAAAGTAGACTTTAACTTAAAGTAAGATCTTATATCCCTTAATGGGATTCCATATTTTGGATTTATAAAAAATGTTTTTCTAAAAGGCTGTTTAAAGGTGTAAAGTTCTTCCATTACGTCGCTTTCTTTTATGGATAAAAAAAGTGTTTTTTGAAATAATTCTCCCATTTAAATTTTGGGATTTTATGAGTCCATGTGGATTGTCTTGTTTTAATACAAAATGTATCTTTAAATGAAGTTAAATAAGAGATTTTTTTGTTCCAAACTTGATTTGTTTCGGCGGTTTGACCACCACAATTAGCATGAAAAAAAGCGCCAATTAAATTAAATGCTGAATCCACAACGATTAAATCTCTTGTTTGATTAACTGCATTTATGATTGTAGGATGTTTATAGTTAAGAGATTTTGTAGATGCTTGACAATGCACCCCATCGCATAAATCAAAATTTTCTTCTTCATGTTTATTAAGATGTTTCAATGCATAAGTTCTACTAAGAATAACTTGAACCTTATAATACTCTTCATTCTTATTTGGACCAGCCTCTGAAAGAACAACACTAGTTAAATAACTAGGCATATCAAGCATGTTAATAAGACACAATTCTTTATTGATTAATTGCATTTTAAAATCGCCATTCAAATTTCTTTTCTTATTCTTAAAATTTTCTGGAATAATAGTTAAATAAGAATTTAGGGAATCTTGTACAAGTTTAATCTCTTCAAACTCTCCAATTGTTTGATTTTCTTTTTTTAAAACTAAAAGGGAATCTTTCTTAGAAATTAAGAATTTGTTATTACTAGAAACTGAAAAAAGAAATAAACTATCTGCGTAAATTGAATAAGAAGCTTTTTTAACCTCAAATGAAAAGTTTTTTATTTTTTCTTTATTAAAAATGCCAATTCTAATGTTTTGAGCATCAAAAGTAGATGACAAAAAAAACAAATAGAAGAAACAATAAAATTTAATCCCCCTCACAACTATAATAAATTAGCTTTTATATCCTTTATCAAGGATTGTGCTATTTTTTTACTTGCTGTCCCATCGCCAAGCATTACTTTTAATTCTTTAAATGAATTCAACATTTTATCCTTATAAGAACTGTTATAAATTAAGTTATCTACTTCTTTTTTTATTTTCTCAGAAGAACAATCTTTTTGAATCAATTCCAAGACTACCTCTTTATTCATAATAAGGTTTACTAAAGAAATATATTTTATTTTAATTAAAAGCCTTGCTATTAAATAAGATATCGGACTTCCTTTATAGCAAACAACTTCTGGAGTTTCTAACAATGCAGTTTCAAGTGTTGCTGTTCCTGAAGTTACAACAGCAACATCTGAATGTGTTATCACTTCATAAGTCTTTTCATAAATCAATTTTTCGTTTACTAAGCCATTTTTTAAATAATTAATTTTATCAATATTTGGAGCTCCTGCAACAATTATTTGATGACTTTTAAATTTTCTAGCAGCTTCGAGCATTAATGGCAACTTTACATTTATTTCTTGGTGCCTACTTCCAGGTAAAATTGCGATAATAGGCAATTCAGATAAATTATATTTTTTTAAAAAGGACTCTTTTGAAGACTTTTTATTTAAAAACTCTGAAATCTCTTCGACTAATGGATGTCCAACATACTCTACATCTAGATCAAACTTCTTGTAAAAGTCTTTTTCAAATGGAAGTATCGTGTATACTTGTTTTACCGAAGCTTTAATTTTATAAACTCTAGACTGCTTCCAAGCCCATATTTGAGGAGAAATATAATAATAAACAGGGATATTTTGTTTTTTTGCCCAGGTAGATATTCTTAAGTTAAACCCCGGATAATCAACTAAAACAATTGCATCGGGAGAATATTTTAAAATATCTTTTTTACAAAATTTAATGTTTGATAAAATCGTTTTTAAATTAAATAAAACCTCAACAAACCCCATAAAAGCTAGATCTTTTATATGCTTAACAATAGTTGCTCCTGCATCTTTCATTTTATCTCCTCCCCAACATCTAAAACTAACTTTTGATTCAATTTTATGAATAGCTTTTATCAAATTAGAAGCATGAAGATCACCAGATGCTTCTCCTGCGATTATATATATCTTCAAAACAATTACTTAGATTAAAAAATTAACATATAAAATATATGGGAAGTATAAAATTGTTCCAGCTATAATCCCTTTAGCTAAATCATATTTTTCTTTATTTAAAAAAAAATAAAAAAACAATAAGTTAAAAATTAAACTTAGGGAGATATATTTACTTTTTACTACTGCTAAGTTTAAAAATTGTTCCCATAAATAATCAAAACTCAAATTTTCAAACTGCGATAATAAAAAAACCACCAAAGGCAAAGCTAAAAAAGGAAATATAATCCCTATAATTAAACCTATCGTGTGTGAAACTGTCCATCTAAATTTCATAAATCCCATTTTTTAATTAACTCAATACTTTGATAGCTAGTCATGTCATATTGAGTGGGTACAATGCTAACATAATTATTTTTAATTGCAAACAAATCCATCGTTGGTTCAACATCTGATGAAGAAAAATCACCTGTAAGCCAATAATATGGTTTTCCAAATTGATCCATTCGTTTTTCAAATCGATCATCCCAAAATGCGCGAGCTTGATTGCATACCTTAAAGCCTTTTATTTTATTTAATGAGATTTTAGGTATATTAACATTTAAACAAATATTAGAAGGAATTTTTTTAACTAAGAGTTTGGTTAATAAATCTTTTATAATTGCTTTGGAAGGATTAAAATCTGCCTCTGGATTAAAGTCTGCTAAAGAAAAACCAATGGAAGTTATTCCTTCCATAGATCCTTCAATTGCAGCAGCCATTGTACCAGAATATAGAACATTAGTAGAGGTGTTTTCTCCATGATTAATTCCTGAAAAAATAAAATCAGGCTTACGTTTTAATACTTCAAAAAGACCAAGTTTAACACAATCAACTGGAGTTCCAGATGAAGAGTAAGCTTCTATTCCATCAAAAATAGTTGATTTATAAAGTCTTAATGGGTTATTTATGGTTATGGCATGCCCCATACCAGACTGGGGTTTATTTGGAGCAACCACTACAATTTCACCAAACTCTTTCGAAACCTCAACTAAAGAATAAAGACCCTTTGCATTAATTCCATCGTCATTTGTAATAAGAATAAGTGGTTTTTTCAAAAAATAAAATTTTACAACACAAATTTAAATACATTTAAGTAAATTAAGATTTAAAACAAAAAAAAGAAACCTAATTACCAAGACATCGTATGTTATTCTAAATATAAAAAAAGAAAATACTTGTAGAAATTTAATCATTAATTAAGTATAAAAATTTTTATACTATGAAATTAATTTAGATATTTGCAAACACTTTCCTTTATAAAGCATTCTTTATTATGAAGATATTAATTACTGGAGGAGCTGGATTTATAGGTAGTAATCTAGCTAAAAGATTAGTTAACGATGGACACGATGTAGTTGTTTTGGACTCTCTGTTGAGAGGGAATAAAATAGACAAAGATACTTTTTCAAAAATCACCTTCATAAAAGGGGATGTTAGGGATCGGAGTTTAATGATTGATTCAACCAAGGGCATGGATATGATTTTTCATTTTGCTGCTGTTCTTGGCGTAGATATTGTTGCTGATAATCCTGTGGAAACTATGGATGTTGAAGTTATCGGTACTAGAAATGTGGTAGATGCTTCTGAAATAAACAATGTCAAAAAAATCATGTATGCCTCTACAAGCGGTATATATAGCCATTCTGCAATTGTCAAAAACGCACTTACTGAAGAAGTTTTAGTCGATCCAAGAACGTCTTATGCAATGGCAAAAAGGTACAATGAAATCTACTTAGCTTCGCATCATGAAGAAAGAGGTTTAAATGTGGTATCTGTTAGATTTTTCAACGTTTATGGACCAAATCAAGACAATAGAATGGTTGTGCCAAGATTTTTTGAACAATCTATTGAAAACAAACCTATAACTGTTTTTGGCAATGGACAACAAACTCGAGATTTTACCTATATAGACGATACTGTAGAATCCTGTATTAGATTAATGAATCTAGAAGGATGTCATATTGTTAATATAGCCAACGAAGCAGAATGGAATATTAATGATTTAGCTAAATACATTAAAGAAACCACAGATTCTATGTCTGATATCACCTATATTGATGCTCCTAAAAACAGATATGATTATGAAGTGGAAAGAAGGGTTGGGAGTTCTGAAAAGCTATTAAAGCTTACTGGTTATAAACCACATACCAACTTGCATGATGGTTTAAAGAAAATTTATCAATATAATTACGAAAATCAACTTCAGCTTAAATGATAAGAGATTCATTAGTCTTTGATTTAATTAAAAAAGAAAAGAAAAGACAAATCAATGGAATTGAATTAATCGCATCTGAAAATTTTGTTAGTGATGAAGTACTATCTGCTATGGGTAGTGTTTTAACCAATAAATATGCCGAGGGATTACCCGGAAAGCGTTATTATGGAGGATGCGAAATTGTAGACAAAGTGGAAAATGCTGCAATTGAAAGGTTATGTGAATTATTTGATGCAAAATGGGCAAATGTTCAACCTCATTCTGGAGCTCAAGCTAATGCAGCTGTATTTCTAGCCTGCCTTAAACCAGGAGATAAAATTCTTGGATTTGATTTATCTCATGGAGGACATTTAACACATGGAAGTCCAGTTAATTTTTCAGGAAAATTATATTCTCCATTATTTTATGGAGTTAATAAAGAAACTGGTTTAATTGATTATGATGCAATTGAAGAAATTGCAATGAAAGAAAGGCCAAAAATGATTATTTGTGGAGCCTCTGCTTATTCGAGAGATTGGGATTACAAAAGAATACGTCAAATAGCAGATTTTATTGATGCTGTGATATTAGCGGACATTTCTCATCCCGCTGGCTTAATTGCTACAAAACTTTTAAACGACCCATTAGATTATTGCCATATTGTTACTTCAACAACACATAAAACGCTTCGCGGACCTCGTGGAGGAATAATTATGATGCGTAATAACTTTGATAATCCATTTGGCATTAAGTGGAAAAATGGAAACTATAGATCTATGGCATCCCTTTTAGATGCTGCTGTTTTTCCTGGAACTCAAGGAGGCCCTCTAGAACACGTTATTGCAGCTAAAGCCGTTTCATTTGGTGAAGCGTTAAAGCCAGAATATAAAAACTACATGAGCAGTGTTAAATCTAATGCCGCATTAATGGCAAATTGCTTTGTAGAAAAAGGCTATAAAATCATTTCGGGAGGAACAGATAACCACTCCATGCTTATTGATTTAAGAAGCAAAGGAATCACAGGAAAAGATGCCGAAGATGCATTAGTTAAAGCAGACATTACTGTTAATAAAAACATGGTTCCATTTGACACCGAATCTCCTTTTGTAACCTCTGGAATAAGGATTGGAACTTCTGCAATTACAACAAGGGGTATCAATCAAAATGATATTCCAATTATCGTAGAATTAATTAATAAAGTAATTGAAAATCCAACAAATCAAGAGTTAATTAATCAAGTCAAAAACGATACACACGAATTAATGAATACTCTTCCATTATTTACTTGGAAATAAAACCAACTAATTAATATCTTGAAGGTAAACTAGCTTGCTATAATAACCGTTTTCTTTTATTAACGATTTGTGAGTTCCTTTTTCTACTAACTTTCCATTTTTAAGTACAAGAATACTATCCGAATCCGTTATGGTAGATAAACGATGAGCAATAACAATAGAAGTTCTACCAATAGTTAATTTATTCATGGCGTCTTGAACCAATTTTTCAGATTCAGAATCCAAGGATGAAGTTGCTTCATCAAGAATTAAAATTCGGGGATTTTTTAATAAAGCTCTTGCAATAGCTATTCGTTGTTTTTGTCCACCTGACAATTGAATCCCTCTATCCCCTACCTCAGTATCAAGTCCATCAGGAAAACTTTCCACAAACTCCCAAGCATTTGATTGTTTTAATGCAAAAATAATATCTGACTCATTGGCATTTGGATTTGCAAAAGAAACGTTATTTCTAATTGAGCCAGAAAATAAAATCACTTCTTGAGGAACAATTGCTATTTGACTTCTCAAATGGTATAAGTCAAGTTCATCAATTGAATTTCCATCGTATTTTATTAATCCATCAAATTCATGATAAAAATGTAATAACAAGGAAGAAATAGTTGTTTTACCTGAGCCTGATGCGCCAACTATTGCTATTCGTTCATTGGGTTTTATAGAAAATGAAACCCCGCTAAGCACTTTAATATCAGGTCTTTGAGGATAAAAAAAGGAGACGTTTTCAAAGTCTATTTGCCCTTTAATTTCAATTTTCTTATTGCCTTTTAACAGCATTGGTTCTGTTTTCGAATTTATAATATCCAATAAATTTTCAGTTGCACCAGCAGCCTTTTGCAAAGAAGCATATAAATCTGGTAAAGAACCAACCGAAGCCCCCATCATAATTGTAAATAAAATAAACTGATAAAAACCCTGAGAAGATAAATCTGGATTTGCACCCTGAGTCATTAAAAGTCCTTTCCAAATAATAAAAACGATTGTGCCAAAAAGACAAAAAATTATAAATGAAACAAAAACTCCTCGCCAAAGGCCGATGTTAATATTTAAATCACGTATCTTATTGACAGATAACTTGTATTTATTTAAAGTAAATAATTCTTGGGTGTAGGATTTGATATTGGATATACCAATTAACGATTCCTCAATTACAGAATTGGCATTTGCTGTAAAATCTTGTGTTTTTTTACTTAATTTTCTTATAAATCTACCAAATATAACAGCAACTAATGCCATAACAGGAACCGTAGCAAACATGATTAGAGAAAGTTTCCAAGAAATAAAAAATAAAAAAACAGCACCACCAAAAACAACAAAAAATTGTCTAAAAAATTCAGCGACTGTAACTCTTAAAGTATCCTGTAATTGAGTAATATCATTCGATAATCTACTTGTTAATTCACCAACTTTATTTTTATTATAAAAATTCATAGGCATAAGAAGTAACTTTTCAAAAGCACTATTCCTTAAATCCTTTAATACATTTTCAGTTACATTAGTAAATAATACTATTCTAAAAAAAGAAAAAACAGATTGAAATGCAAAAAGCAAGAATAATGCTATGGTAATTTCATTAATACTTTCAACAGATAACAATGAAATTGCATCCTTTGTGCTATTAACTGAACTAGAAGACCCTAATAATTTTCCTAATAAATAAGGAAACAACAAGCCGGCAAGGCTAGATAAAACAAGAAAAACCCAACCTATTAAATAGGTCCACATATAAGGACGCATGTATTTAAAAATGCTAAAAAAGCTACTAACCTTTGCTTTATTGGAAGATTCCTTTTCGGATTTATTTCGCATTCCGTGATAGTTAAATAATTAGGATAAAATTAATCTTAATATTTAATTTATAATTACAAATATGTAAGCTATATTAATATTCTTATTCTTATTTAGAATAAATTAAAATAAATACCACTTTTATGGTATTGGAAAGTAAGACACCCTAACATAAATTTGCATAAAACATAACATAATAATTTTATAAAAATGAAAAAATCACTTTTATTTAGTTTCTTGGGACTTCTTGCAGTTACTTCTTGTAAGAAAAAAGGATGTACAGATCCTAATGCTAACAATTACAATGCAGATGCAGAAAAAGATGATGGTTCTTGTACTTATGATGTAGTAACTCCAGTAACGTATACAGTGCCAACTACTTATACGTTTACAGATGCAAACGGAAATAGTACCGTTTCTTACAGTGGTCAAACAGCAAGATTAGATATGCTATCAGAAATGACTACTTACCTTAAAACAGCAAATGATGGTGGTAGTTCAGCTGCTACAGCACTTGATGCTTCAACATTAACTGCTATGTATGACAACTCTTACACTGGTTGGGGGGATCAAAACCTTGTAAACAATGGAAAACAACTTAAAAGCAAAACTGCATTAGGTGATGCTGGTGTTCAAGGACAATTTGAAACATGGATGAATGAAGCTGCTGCTGCTAGTCCAAGTACAAATGGAACTTACCTTCAAGCTTCAACTGGTCACGAATGGACACAATTAATCGAAAAAGGATTAATGAGTGCCTGTTTTGTTAGTCAAATGACTGCAAACTACTTAGCTGGAATTGATGCAGATGACAATACTGCTGCAGTTGATTCATCTGCTGGTAAATATTACACTCAAATGGAGCACCACTGGGATGAAGCATATGGTTATTTTACTGATGCTACAGATTACCCTACTTCTGGAACAAATAGATTTTGGGGGAAATATGCCAACAATACCTTAGAAGCACATATTGGAACTGCTACAACAATTGCTAATGCATTTAGAACAGGTAGAGCTGCTATATCTGCTGGTGTTACTGCTGATGCTATAGCACAAGCTGCTATTATTGAATCTGCTGCTCAAAAAATGGTTGCTGGTATGGCAATTCATTACTTAAACAGTACTAAAGATAAAGTTGCTGCTGGTGAACCACAAACTAAAGTAAATCACTATTTATCAGAAGCATATGCATTTATTTTCGGACTTCAGTTTGTTAACAATACACCAATGAACACTTCTTCCGTTTCTGCTTTGCTAACTCAAATTGATACAGATTTTGTTGGTTTCTCTAACAGTGTTCTTTCAATTAATACAGTTATTGATCAAATAGCTAATGCTTATAACTTAACTGACGTTAAAGATCAACTTTAATAACAATTTTACAATTAACTTAGTACCTAGGCTTGGCCTAGGTACTTTTTTAAGTATATTAGGCATGATGAATAAAAAAAATATCAAACTTCTTAAACCTTCAGTTTTTTTTATCTTAATTTTTAGCATTGGTGTTTCTTGCAAGAAAAAAGGATGCATGGATCCAAATGCAAGTAATTATGATCCGGATGCTAAAAAAGAAGCTCCTTGCGAGTATACGGACTTTGACAAATCTGAAATGCTAACCAATATTTGTGATAATTATATTATTCCTTCTTATGCCAATTTTAATACACAAACATCTCTTTTAAAAGATAAAGTAACTGCATTTAATAATTCTCCAAACACAAATTCTTTTGTTGAATTAAAAAATCAATGGCAAGAAACCCTTTTAGCATGGCAAGAAGTGTCATTCATTGATTTTGGTCCTGCAGAATATATCTTGCTTAAAAATCAAGTAAACCTCTATCCTATTGATACAGCTCTTATTTCAACAAATATTAATAGTGGAGGAAATTACAATTTAGAAAGTGCTACAAATTATGATGCAAAAGGTCTACAAGCCTTAGATTATCTTTTACATCAACCTTTATTAAACGATCAACAACATGTTGATTATTTCACTAACTCTTCAAATGCCGCTTCTTACTTAAATGACATTACTAATGACTTAACAGTCAACTCTCAATACATAGTTAATGAATGGCATTCATACCAAACCAATTTTAAAAATGGTGAAGAAACCAATGCACAAGGAAGTCCAGTTAGTAATCTAGTAAATGGTTTATGTTCATATTATGAAACGTATATTAGGAAGGGAAAAATTGGATTACCTTTAGGTGTATTTAATGGCTTTTCTCAACAAGAAATGCCCGAATTGGTTGAATGCTATTTTCAACAACAATCCTTACCTTCGGCAATTAGAGCAATGGAATCCTTGAAAAAATACATTAGTGGAATCTCTTATTCAACTTCTCAAGATGGATTAGGTTTAGACGATTATATTGCATTTACAGGAGCAACTCAAAATGGAAGCTCTTTATCGGTAGTAATTAACAACCAAATTGATTTAATTATAGATAACTTGCAACAATTAAATGATCCGCTAAGCTCTGAAATAATGAGTAACAAGCCAGCAGTTAACGAATGTTACTCTAAAATGCAACAATTAGTTCCATATATGAAAGTGGACATGACGTCGGCGCTTGGAGTTCTTATTACATACCAAGATAATGACGGCGATTAAACGCTGGAAAAATCAATTAATTTTATTTTCAAGGCCAATTTACCCCCTTGTCATTTTCCGAATTTTATTCGGAATTATGATGTTCTTGAGTACCATTCGATTTATTAGCAATGGGTGGGTAAAAGATTTATATGTGCTTCCTAAATATTATTTTACCTATTATGGATTTGATTGGGTAAAACCTTTCAGTGAAAACAGCATGTACTTGATGTTTGGACTTTTGTTAATATGCTCCATATTTATTGCATTGGGGCTTTTCTATCGATTAAGCGCATCTATTTTTTTTATAGTCTTTACCTATATTGAATTAATAGATAAAACAAATTATTTAAATCATTATTACTTTATAAGTCTTATTTCTTTTGTCTTAATTTTTCTTCCTGCAAATAAATACTTTTCATTAGACACTTATTTTAAATTTACTAAAAGACAATACAAAATTCCTGCTTGGAATATTAATATCATAAAATTACAACTTGGAATTGTTTATTTTTTTGCAGGAATTGCAAAACTAAACTACCATTGGCTATTTGAGGCTCAACCCCTAAGCAATTGGCTAAAGCATCAAACAGACCTCCCTTTAATAGGAGGTTTAATGCATTACAATGAAACCGCTTTTGTATTCAGTTGGGGAGGAGCTTTATTTGATTTACTTATTCCATTTGTTTTGCTTTCAAAAAAAACAAGGATCTATGGATATATGTTTGTCATTATTTTTCATGGACTAACTTCTGCCATGTTTCCCATTGGAGTTTTTCCTTTTGTCATGATTATAAGCACTTTAATCTTTTTTTCAGATCAATTTCATGAAAAAATTATTCGTTTTTTAAAAACAATATTTCGAACAAAGCATCGAAACAAAAATGTAAAAGAAACAAAAGAAAAATTCACCTTAAATAAATTTTCTTATTTCATGCTAATTGCTTTTATAAGCATACAACTACTATTGCCTTTTCGTTATCTATTATATAAAGGAAATCTTTTTTGGACAGAACAAGGTTTTCGATTTAGTTGGCGTGTAATGCTTATAGAAAAAGTTGGATATGCTCAATTTTATGTGCATGAACCTAAAAGTGGTCGAAAAAAATTAATTAATACCAATGATTTTTTAACTGGACAACAAGAAAAAATGATGGCTACTCAACCAGATATGATTTTACAATTTGCACATCATTTAAGAGACCATTATAGCGATACAACAATTATAGAAAAAAATGGAGAAAAAATCTATCTAAATAAACCTAAAGTTACCGCAGAAGTTTATGTAGGTTTATTTAATAAAGGAAGTAAACTTTTTATTGATCCAAACGTAAATCTATCAGAAATTAAACGTGGATATCATTCAAAATCATGGATTTTAGAATATGAAAAATAAAATTTTTCTAGTATTTTTATTTCATATAATAAGCCTAACTGTTTGTTTCGCTCAAAAAGGGCAGATATCCGGACATTTGATATCGGAGAACGGAAATCCAATTGCATATGCAAAAGTCACCATAAAACCTTCAAATAAAACCATTTATACAAATATTGAAGGGTACTTTCTAAGCCCGCGTTTAGCACATAATAAATACTTCATAACGATCACCTCTAATACCTACTCTAAATATGAAGATTCCGTTGAATTGTCCTCTAATATCATCGATGTTAAATTCATGCTTCGTATTCAAAAAGAAAAAACACTTAAGGAAATAGAAGTAACAAGAAAAAAAGAGGAAAGTTTTTTCATTCGTAAAATGAAGGTAATTGAAGGATATACGATTACACAAGGAAAAAAAACAGAAGTAATCTCTTTAGAGCAAATAGATGCGAACAAAGCTACAAATTCAAGTAGACAAATATTTTCAAGAATACCAGGCTTAAACATTTGGGAAAGTGATGGTGGAGGAATTCAAATCGGATTAGGTGGAAGAGGATTAAATCCGAGTAGAAATGTAAATTTTAATACTAGACAAAATGGCTATGATATAAGTGCTGATGCATTGGGTTATCCCGAAAGTTACTACACGCCACCTAGTGAGGCAGTTAAAGAGATTCAATTAATTAGAGGAGCAGCTTCGCTTCAGTTTGGGCCACAATTTGGAGGCTTGATAAATTATAAACTAAAAAAAGGGAACAAAAATAAAAAAGCAGAAATTACCTTAAGACATACTATTGGTTCTTTTGGATTAAACAATTCCTTTGCAAGTATTTCAGGAACCATTAATTCATGGAACTATATTGCCTACGGAAACTACAAAATTGGGGATGATTGGAGACCAAACTCTAATTTTAAATTAGGACATGGACATATATCCATTTCCAAAAAAATATCTAAATCCTCCCTAGTTGAAATTGAATTTTCAAAAATGTATTATTTAGCACAACAAGCTGGTGGATTAACCGATAATTTATTTAATAACAATCCAGACACCTCTGTAAGAGCAAGAAATTGGTTTCGAGTGGATTGGAATTTAGCTTCCATTTTATTTAATCATGAAATTAATTCAAATTCAAGAATAAGTTCAAAAACATTTGGCTTAATTGCCACTAGAGAATCTCTTGGATATCTTGATCAAATTAACCGAATAGACCCTCTTGAAGAAAGAAACCTCATTTATGCTAATTTTAAGAATATCGGAAATGAAACAAAGTTTCTTCAAATATATACTCCTTTTAATAATCCATGGGCATTTGTCACAGGGATAAGAATATACAAAGGATATAGTAATGCTATTCAAGGAAATGCAAATAGCGAATATGGTCCTGATTTTTATTTTATTGATTTAAATGGAAATCAATCCAATGAATATGTTGCTACAGATTATCAATTTCCAAGTTTAAATTTGGCGTTATTTGGAGAGCATATATTTAATGTAACCAATAAATTAAGTCTAACTCCTGGAATTAGGTATGAGTATATTAGCACAAACGCAAACGGAAAATATCGCTCTACTCAAGAAGACCTTGCTGGTAATATAATTTTTGATACGGTTATAAGTTCTAACAAAACTAGTAACAGGGGATTTATTATTGCTGGATTAGGAATAAACTATAAATTAAATTCAGATACCGAATTATATCAAAATTTTTCTCAAAATTATAGAAGCATCCATTTTACTGAAATGCAAATAAACAACCCTAATTTTAAAATTGATCCAAATTTACAAGATGAAACCGGATTCAATTTCGATTTAGGCTTAAGAGGCGATTTAAAAAATAAATTATTTTTTGATGTTTCATTGTATGGTATGTATTATAACAATAGAATTGGAACTACACTTGAAGTAGACAGTTTATTATTTTCAACTTTTCAATATAGAACGAATATTTCAGCTTCTAGAACCTTTGGTTTTGAATGCATTGCTGAAGCAGATTGGTGGAAAATCCTTTTTAAGGATTCTGCTAAATTTCGATTAAGTACATTTGTCAACTTCTCTTATAACAATGCACAATATATTAATTCAAAAGAGGAAGCATTTCAGAATAAACTTGTGGAATTAGTTCCTCCTTATGTCCTTAAAACAGGGGTTAGCTTTGGTAATAAGCTATTTTCTTTATCCTATCAATACAGCTATACGAATGAACATTTTTCAGATGCTACAAATTCAACTCATCAAGCAAATGCTGTAAATGGATTAATTCCAAGTTACTCCGTAATGGATTTCTCAGGGAAATTTACCTACAAATGGGTTCAGATTGAATGTGGTGTTAACAATTTAGGAAACTCCCTATATTTTACAAGAAGAGCTATTTCTTATCCAGGGCCAGGTATAATCCCCTCTCCTACCAGAAACTACTATATTACATTACAAATCAAGTTTTAGTTGTAAAACAGGCTTAAATTGCTTAAATTTAAGACGTTAAGCCTACATATGCCACTTTGTCCTAGCTCTCAACCTACTAGTTATAGCCTCTCGCCATACTCTGGAAGTTGGACCTATTCAGAGGCTTCTCATCTATTACGTAGAACAACATTTGGACCAAGCAAACAACAAATTGAAAATGCTATAAACGATGGCGTTTTTTTAACCGTTGAAAATCTTATTCAAATTACAACTATTGAAGACCCTTTGACGTGGGAAACACTAGAAGCAGTAGCCCCATTTGGAACAACATGGGTAAACTCGTTATTGCCTATTGACCCTGTTTTAGCAGATGAAACTGAAGCTGCTAGAAGAAATTCGATGCGATCATGGTTTGGAAAAAGAATAAATAGCGAACAGTTGAATTCTCCATCTATTACTGAAAAAATGTGTTTTTTTTGGCACAATCATTTTAGCACAAGATTGGTTAATGACCATCGAATTTCTTACGATTATTATTCTTTGTTAAAAACCTTTGCTTTAGGGAATTTTAGAGAATTAATAAAGCAAATGACCATTGATTGTAACATGCTAAAATTTTTAAATAATGATAGCAACACCAAAAATAGTCCAAATGAAAATTTTGCAAGAGAGCTTTTAGAGCTATACACTATAGGAAAAGGGCTTCAAATTGGTCCAGGAGATTACTCAAATTACACCGAAGACGATGTAGCAGCTGCTGCAAGAATTTTAACTGGATGGAAAGTTCGTGAAAATTTAAGTACGACCACCCATCCTTATAGTGAATACCAAGCTTCTCATCACGACACCAATGACAAACAACTTTCTTATCATTTTAACAATGCAATTGTTACAAATAATGAAGACTCTGAATATGAAGATTATATTAATATAATCTTCCAACAGCCCGAAACTGCTAACTTTATTTGCCGAAAATTATATCAATATTTTGTGAATTTTGAAATTACAAATGACGTAGAAACTCAAGTGATTTCTCAAATGGCTCAAACATTGGTTTCCAACAATTGGGAAGTAAAACCTGTAGTTAAACAGCTATTAAGAAGTGAGCATTTTTATGATGTAAATCTAATTGGATCAAATATAAAGAGTCCATACGAATTTATTTTTAGTATGCTTAATCCTACTTTTTCGATGCCTGATTTTGGATTGGAAGGAGACCATGTAGTATGGAGATCCCTTTATTATAGATGTCGTGCAGAAGATCAAGACTATCTTTATCCACCTAGTGTTTCTGGATGGCCAGTTTACTATCAAGAACCATCTTTTATGAGGCTATGGCTTAATGCAGACACCCTTGCTGATCGATTTGATGCCATTTCTGATTTAACTACTGGAAATGGGATTGGAAGTAACTACAATGGATCAACATATAAAATTAAACTAAACGCTCTTGTTTTTTTGGATAGTTTATCGGTTCCTGCTGATGGTGTTCAAGTAATAAATGATTTATGTAATCTTTTTTTTCCAAAAGATATTGATCAGGCAAAAAAAGATATTCTATTAGACATTCTAACGAACGGCTTGCCTTTATTTGAGTGGACAATAGAATATGGAGAATACCAATTAAATCCAGGGGACCCTAATTATGCAGACCCTATAAGAACTAGGATAGAATTGGTTTTAAAAGAATTATTTATGTTTCCAGAATTTCAAACCGTTTAGACTAATGAAAAGAAGAGATTTTGTAAAAAACATAGGCCTTGCATCATTATCAGCTCCTTTTGTGGTTAATAACATTTCTTTTCAAGCCATTCAAAAAAAACTTTTTGACATCCCAAAATGTTCTGATGATCATGTTTTGGTTATTGTTCGTTTAAATGGAGGAAACGATGGCTTAAACACCGTTTTCCCTATTGATCAATACGATCATCTTCTAATTCAAAGACCGAATATTTTAATTCCAGAAAATCAAATTATTCCTGCTACAAGTGAATTAGGTTTTCATCCTGTAATGACAGGAATAGGCAACTTATTTAATAATGGAAAAACAACTGTAGTTCAAAATGTAGGATATCCGCAACAAAATCGCTCACATTTTAGATCTATGGATATTTGGACATCCGGATCATTAGAACCATCAGAGACAAAAGGGTGGCTTGGAAGAAATTTTGACGAACAATATCCGAATTTTCCAGCTGACTATCCAAATAATCAATATCCTGATCCATTCGCTATAAGTATGGGTAATAGCATTTCTGCAACTTGTCAAGGAATAATGTCTAATTTTTCATCGTTAGTATCCAATCCATCCAACACGGTCAATTTAAACCAAAATCAATCCTTAAATGATGGCACATATTATGGATGTAATATTGAATTTGTGTCTATTCTTATTGAGCAAACTAATTTATATGGAGCTCAAATAAACTCCGCATACAATGCTGGGAGTTCACTCTCTAGTTTATATTATCAAAATAACGACCCGCAACAAGATTTTAAAAGCCAACTAGCAAAAGAAATGCATTATGTTGCTCAAATGATTTCGGGTGGATTACAAACCAAAGTATTTATTTTAAATATAAATGGTTTTGACACACATGGTGGACAGGTAGATGCAATTGATTTTAGTATTGGTGAACATCCTGAATTAATAAAAAATGTATCGGATGCCATTGAGGCATTTCAAGATGACATTGAACAACTTGGACTAGATCATCGAGTACTTGGAATGACTTTTTCAGAATTTGGAAGACAAATAGCTTCTAATGACAGCATGGGTACAGATCATGGAGAAGCTGCTCCTCTATTTTTATTTGGAAGCTGTTTATCTAATCAAATTATTGGACCAAATCCAATAATAGAAAACCAAATAACTAATCAAAAAGCTGTTGACATGCAAATTGATTTTAGAGATGTTTATGCATCTGTTTTAAAAGATTGGTTTGGAATAGCATCTAATGATATTGATGTGATTTTTGACAATCATGCCGTGACATATTACAATTTAATTCAAGGTTGCGGACTTGAAAATGATACTATTGAAGAGAATAATATGGATATTAATATTTATCCAAATCCAACTACAGATAATTGCATTGTTAAATTTAAATGTAAAAATGAATTTATAAATATTTCCATTATTAATTCTCAAGGAAGATTAATAGATACATTTTGTAACAAAGAACTTGCTCAAGGAATACATGAAATAAATTGCAAGCTAAAGAACATAAACGCAGGCTTTTATATGATAAAAATTCAACATTCTTTAGGATCAGAATCAAAACCACTTCAAATTATTAAATAAAAAAAAAGAGTTCATTAAATGAACTCTTTTCAATTTTTAATAAATTAGGTGATAGTTATCTGAGAAGAGTAACATGTCCTGTAACAATTTTCTTTTCATCCGTATTTGGAAGTTTATAACTAATATGATAAGAATATATTCCTTCTTGAACTGAATCTCCATTTACACCATATGTTCCATCCCAACCAACTTTACAGTCATTAGTTTCAAAAACAACTTCTCCCCATCGATTAAATATCTTCATATTGAAAGAATTCGGATCATAACCTGAGAAAAACACAGGCTCAAATTCTTGATTAAAATTATCTCCATCTGGAGTAAATGTATTGGGGATATAATAAACAATGCCTTCTTGATAAGGAATTGCAACAGTTGCTGTATCAGTACAACCAAGATTTGTTATAGCAATCAATGTAACCATAAAGCCACCAGCGGTGTTTTGAAATAAATGTGTAGGCTCAAATTCTACAGAGGTTGAAAAATCGCCAAAATCCCAAAAATAAGAATCTGCACCGACAGAATTATTTAAAAAGGACATTTCTTGAGATAACTCATAAAAATAATTTTCTGTTGGCAAAAATGAAGCATCTGGAACATTATCAACACAAATATATTGAGAAGCAAAACCTGTGTTTATACACCCATTACTATTTGCCACAAGCGTAATATCGTAACAACCCCCTGAAGAAAAAACAGGATTAATTTGAGCTCCATTAAATGTACCTAAACCTGTAGTCCAAAAATAAGTAGTATTAGGATCTACAATATTGGGGGTCAAAGTGGTAGTAAAAGGAGCACAACCTTGAGTACTATCGGCAGTAAAACCAACATCTGGGAGTTGATTTACAGTTACAGTTGAAGTATCCAATGTAGTGCATCCATTTGCTGTATAAGTAACTGGATAATCTGTGGTAATAGATGGGGTAACAGTTGTTGTAGCGTTCGTAACTCCAAGAGTTGTCCAATCATAAGTTCCACCTGTTTGACCACTTAATGGAACGATACAAGTAATAATAGCATCATCTCCAATACATATAGTGGGATCATCTACAACAATCGTAGGGGTTGGATTTACTGTGACTGAACCAGAATTAGAGGCTGGCAAACAACCTCCTAAATTATATGTAACCGTATAGTTTGTGTTTGTATTTGGTGAAACCGTAACAGATTGAGTACCAACACCTCCAGGGTTCCATGTATAAGTTCCACCTGATGGAAGTACTCCACCTTGATCTGGAGTCGCAGTAATAACAACATCATCTCCATCACATATAGTATGACTTGAAACAGTTAGTGTAGGAGCTGGATCAACAGTAACAGATGATACTGTAGTTGAAGGAGGGCAAACAGCAGTTGTATAAGAAACGGTGTATTGAGAAGATGTGTTAGGACCTACCATGATAGAATTTGAAGTTTGTCCAGATGGTGCCCAAGAAAAAGTTCCTCCTGGTTGAGAAGCACTTGCAGTTAATAGCACTGAATCTCCTTCACATATTGTAGGATTATTAACCGTTACAATTGGTGCATCTACGATGACATTAATAGTGTCAGTACAAGTAATAGTACCATTAGTCATTTGTACAACATAAGACGTGTTTTGATTTGGACTAACTCCATTTGGGTTTGTTCCAGTATAAACTCCCATTGGTAAAGAATAATTGTCATGTTGCCACGATATAGTATATCCACCACAAGTTGTTGCATTAATTCCAATATTGTCTAATCCCCAATGATCAAAATTACTATTAGAAGCAGAAGCTTGATTCCATCTTATATAAGTCGCTGTAGTTTGAGCTGCAACAGGCAATGCTTCACAATACTGAGCCCATTGCGTCATTGGTGAGCTCGCTGCACCATTATTAGTTGGAGGCCAATAAGCAATTGGATTCCAATTTACATTATCTAAAGAGTACTCTAAATGAACTCCTTCATTAGGTAAATCTGGACCTTCACAAGGTGCTCCACCACCTTGAATGGCATAACGCATTTCAAAACAAATATCCCCACCACAAGATAAATCAACCGCATTGGTTGTCATTGTTCTTGGATAGGTTGCAGAAGATCCCATCCACATAAAATCAGTTCCATCAAGTGATGGCACACCACACGTATTATTACCTATAGTAACCGATTGTGTAAATTGCCAACCAACGGGTTGTCCTGAATTAAAGTTTTCTCCAAACACGACAGAACTTCCATTAGCAATAACGGATAGAAAAGCAGTATCCCCACAAGGTAATGGTTGAGGAGACACAGAACCTGTTAAGGAACATTGACTATAAACACTTCCTGCAAGTAGAAATATAAAGAAAATTAATCCTGATTTTATATTTGTGCAAATATTCATTTTTTTGAATTTAATTAATTTAAAATTTTAGAATCCAATAATTTTATCCGATAACCTGATAAATATTCAAATTGATTTCCATTTCTATAACACCCTTTTAGACGTAAAAAATCAAAATTAGTTGCCTCCGAGCAAGAGCCTAATACATAATTATGAGCATCTAATTTAAGTTTATAAGAATTGTTTGCATTATTACATGTAATACAGTTTCCATCATAATATAACTTTTGAACAAAACTTATCTCAATTAACTTATCTGTTTTGTTTCTAATTTCAAGAATCACATCGTTTGTTTTTTTATTATAAACAGAATCAAAACATTCAACAGATAAAGCCCTTATAGTAATTAAATCTGTTGATAAAATCACATCGGATTCTTTAAAGTTAAATACATTATTTTGAGCGAATGTATTTAAGTTAAAAACACAAAAAAATAAATAAATTGAAAAATAAACTCTCATAAAAAAAAAACAACAATAGTAAATTTAATAAAAAACTATTTTATTAAGTTAACATGTCCTACAATAACCCTTCTATCATCAATTGCTGGTATTTTATAAATTATATGATAAGTATAAACACCTTGAGGGACAGCCAATCCATCTTTTCCATAAGAACCATCCCAACCAATGTTACTGTTTTGAGTTTCAAAAACAATCTCGCCCCAACGATTAAATATTTTCATAGAAAATTGACTCGGATCAAACCCCGAAGTGAAAACTGGCGTAAATAGTTGATTGCATAAATCTCCATCAGGAGTAAAGGAATTAGGTATATAATAAACCAATCCATCTTCATATGGAATATTTAT
>JAQWKT010000057.1 GCA_029247685.1 Crocinitomicaceae bacterium
AGTTGAGCTTAAAGAAGACGTATCTGCTTCCCCTCTATATAGTTCTGATTTAGCTCCTGTTCCTAAAAGCAAGCGAACATGGTCTATGTGGAGTCTTGCGGCATTGTGGGTTGGAATGGCCGTGTGCATACCTACTTATATGTTGGCGGCTCAGTTTATTGTCAATGGCATAAGTTGGTGGGAATCATTAATTATTATAGGATTGGCTAACTTAATTATTACCATTCCTATGGTCCTTAGTGGACATGCAGGCGTGAAATATGGTATTCCATTCCCGGTTTTAGGAAGGTCTTCATTTGGAGTGAATGGAATTCATCTTCCTGCAATTATAAGAGGTTTGATTGCTGCCGCATGGTTTGGAATTCAAACTTGGATAGGAGGGGATTCAATTTATGTTATATGGCAAACTATTATGGAGAATACTGTTGATTTATCCGAATTATCAGTAGGACGATTTATTGGCTTTACTATTTTTTGGTTTATTAACTTGTATTTTATTATTAAAGGAACAGAAAGTATAAAAAAATTAGAAATACTTGCTGCCCCAATATTAGTAGCAATGGGAATAGGATTGATTTGGTGGGGTAGCAGTGAGGTTGGCTCATTCTCTAAAGTGTTAGATTCTAGCAAACAATTATCGGTCCCCACGCTTACAATTTCTAAGGATAATTTGACAATATCAAGTATTCGGGATAAGGATAGCAAATCAAAAGCGAATGAATGCCAGATTATTTATCCTGTGAAGAATGGAAAAACTGATACAAGTATATGGATGAAAATGTCTGGCAATGAAATTAATTTACCATATTCCTTGTTTGATAATATTGATGTGCAAAAAATAACCAATGATAAAAACCCTTTTGATGTTAAGGTTCAATTAAAAAATGGGGAAACAAAATCCAGTGTTATTTCTGCTCATTATGTACAAAAAGAAAAAAGTAAAACAGGTATTTGGCAATATTTAATCATGTTAACGGCTATGGTTGGTTTTTGGGCAACAATGTCTATAAGTATTGCCGATATCACAAGGTTTTCAAAAAGTCAAAAAGACCAAAAAAATGGACAGTTTATTGGCCTCCCAGGAACAATGATTTTGTATTCTTTTGTTGGTATTTTTGTAACCTGTGCAGCAACGATTTCTTTTGGGGATGTACTTGTAAGGGAAGATGCACCATGGAATCCTGCTGATTTGCTTGCAAAATTTGATGGTGCGTATATTGTCATTATCTCTCAGGTTTTTCTTTTAATTGCTACTTTGAGCACCAATATTGCAGCAAATGTAATTGCCCCTGCAAATGCATTTTCTAATGCTTTTCCAAAGTCAATAAGTTTTAAAATGGGGGGTGTGTTAACAGCTATTATCGGTGTTTTAATAATGCCTTGGTCATTGATAAACTATATTGTTCCCTTATTATTATTTGTGAGCAGTTTACTAGGTCCAGTGGTTGCAATTTTGATATGTGATTATTTCGTTATTCGTAAGACAAAATTAAACCTTGCTTCTTTATATAAAACAAGTGGAGAATATTCTTTTAATAGATATGGATTTAACCCCACAGCTTTATTTTCTTTTGCAATTGGTGTTGTTGTAGCTGGTATTGGCAATTTCGTTCCTTCATTATCTTTTTTATATGATATTTCGTGGTTTTCTGGATTTATAACCTCGTTTGTTTTATATTATTTTTTGTCTAAGAAAACAAAAGAATAAGAGGAATAGTTTAAAATATACTTGTGGTCAAGTTACTACTAATTATATTTTTGAAAAACAATACCACGAAAATGGTATTAAATATTTTTTTATTACTTTAATAAAATAAACTCAATATTTTATGTCGGTGTTAATTAAGAATGGTCGAGTAGTAACTGCTGCGGAGGATTATATTGCAGATATTTATATTGAAGGCGAACAGATTAAATCTATTGGAAAAAAATTGGATTGCAATGCAGATAAAATAATCGATGCAAGTGGCAAATTAGTTTTTCCTGGTGGAATTGATCCTCATGTGCATCTTGATATGCCTTTTATGGGTACTTTTTCAAGTGATGATTACGAAACAGGTACTAGAGCAGGTTTATTTGGAGGAACTACCTCTGTTATTGAATTTATTCTTCAAAAACAAGGCGATACCCTTCACAATGCTTTAAAAACGTGGCAAGAAAAATCACTTCACAAAGCAGTGGGAGATTTTGGCTATCATATGGCGGTAACTGATTTTAACGATGAGGTTGCTAAAGAAGTGGTGGAGATGATAGAAAAAGAAGGAATTAGCTCCTTTAAGACTTTTATGGCCTATAAAGGCGCTCTTATGATTGATGACGGACAAATGGTTCAATTAATGAAGGTGGTTAAAAAGCACGGAGGAATTGTTACTGTTCATGCAACAAATGGAGATATGATTGATTCATTGGTTTCAAAAAATCTCGCACTTGGAAATACAAAGCCATTATATCATTATCTCTCTCAACCTGAAGTTACTGAAGCGGAGGCTTCAGGAAGATTCTGTGATATGCTTAACTACACTGGATGTCCTGGATATATTGTGCATATGACATGTGAAGGTGCTTTAAATGCTGTTCGAGAAAGGACTCAAAGAAATCAAAAAGTATTTGTAGAAACATGTTCGCAGTATTTAATGATTGATGCTTCTTTATATGAGCGTGAAGATGGAGCCAAATGGGTGATGAGCCCACCACTTAGAGAGAAGAAAGATCAAGAGGCTTTATGGAGTGGAATAAATCAAGGAATGGTTCAGGTTGTTGGTACAGATCATTGTCCATTCACACTCGAACAAAAGGACATGGGTAAGGATAACTTTGCTAAGATTCCAAATGGACACCCTGCTATTGAACATCGCGTTGAATTTATGTATTCGGAAGGAGTTAACAAAGGAAAAATATCACTTAATAAATTTGTAGAAGTTTGCTCTACAAATGCGGCTAAAATTTTTGGAATGTACCCCCAAAAAGGAACTATAGCAATTGGGTCGGATGCTGATCTTGTGGTTTTTGACCCAAACAAAGAGCATGTGATATCTGCCGAAACTCATCATATGAATTGTGATTATTCGGGTTATGAAGGATGGAAAGTTACAGGTAAAACTGAAACGGTTTTGTTAAGAGGAAAAGTGGCAATTGAGAATAATAAATGTTATTTAAATCCTGGAGATGGGAAATTTATTCATAGAGGAAAATCATCATTAATAATTAAATTTTAAGAAATGCCAAGAAAAGTAAAATCAGGTTTAATTCAATTAAGTCTTCCTATGACGGAGGGAGAAGGGACTATTGCAGAAATTTGTGAAGCAATGTATCAAAAACACATTCCATATATAGAAGAAGCTGGAAAAAAAGGAGTTCAAATCTTATGCTTGCAAGAAATTTTCAACACCCCTTATTTTTGCCCTGGTCAAGATAGAGCATGGTATGCATCTGCTGAAGCAATACCTGGTCCAACAACTGAGAGGCTTCAGGAAATAGCAAAAAAATACGACATGGTTATTGTAGCTCCTTTGTACGAAAGAGAACAAGCAGGAGTTTTATATAATTCTGCAGCAGTTATTGATGCAGATGGAGAATATCTTGGAAAATACAGAAAAAATCATATTCCTCATACGACAGGATTTTGGGAGAAATTTTTCTTTAAGCCAGGCAATATGGGGTATCCTGTTTTTCAAACAAAATATGCCAAAGTAGGTGTTTATATTTGTTATGATAGACATTTTCCTGATGGGGCGAGAGCTTTAGGTTTAAATGGAGCAGAAATTGTTTATAACCCATCTGCTACAGTTGCAGGACTTAGTGAGTATTTGTGGAAGCTTGAACAGCCTGCTCATGCTGCAGCAAATGGGTATTTTATGGGATGTATCAATAGAGTTGGTGAAGAAAAGCCATGGAATTTAGGAAAATTTTATGGGCAATCTTATTTTGTGGATCCAAGAGGTCAGATTTTTTCCGAAGCATCAAGAGATGATGATGAATTATTGGTTGCAGAGTTTGATTTAGATTTAATTGAAGAAGTTCGTTCCACATGGCAGTTTTTTAGAGATAGACGACCAGAAACTTATGGAGATTTAACAAAATTGTAATTAATAAGTAGATTTTAAATATGGCCGAATATAAAAAACCCGAGAATGAAGCGGAATTCATTGAGAATTTTAAACAAAAAAATCCTCTTATGAATTCTACACAGGCACATTATGAAAGTTCTAGATGTCTTTATTGTTATGATGCTCCTTGTATGAATGCTTGTCCAACAAGTATTGATATTCCTTTGTTTATAAAGCAGATCCATACTGGAAATGTTGAAGGTGCGGCAAAAACAATTTATGACTCTAATTGGTTGGGAAATGCATGTGGTACAGTTTGTCCAACAGGAGTTTTGTGTGAAGGGGCATGTGTATATAATGAGCAGGATGTTCCGCCTCTAAAAATTGGAAGGTTACAGAATTTTGCAACGAGAAATGTAATTGATTCTAAAAAGAACATTTATGAACCAGGAAAGGAAAATGGAAAGAAAGTTGCAATTGTTGGATCTGGACCTGCTGGGATTGCTTGTGCTTGTGAGTTGCGATTGTTAGGTTATAAGGTTGATATTTTTGAGGCTAAAGAAAAACCTTCAGGTTTAACAGTGTATGGAATAGCACCATATAAAATAACAAATGAAGAGGTTTTGGACGAGATATCATATTTACAAAATCAATTGGGTTTTTCTATAAATTATAATTCTGAAATAAAATCTAAAACTCAATTTCAAGAGTTAGAAAATAATTATGATGCTATTTTCTTAGGATTGGGATTAGGTCCTACTGCTTATAGAAATATTCCAGGCGAAGATAAAGAAGGTGTTTTTGGTGGAGTTGAATTTGTTGAAGATTTGAGAATGAATCATAACAAAACACTTGTTGGGGACAAGGTCGTTGTTCTAGGTGGTGGTAATACGGCAATGGATGTTGCTTCTGAATCTGCAAGAATGGGAGCGTCTCAGGTTTCTTTAGTTTATAGAGGAACAAAGGATAAAATGGGAGCATATGGTTTTGAATATGAACTAGCTTTATCTGCTGGCGTTAAAGGAATATTTGATGCATCTCCAATTGAGATTCTTGGAGATGAAAAAGTCAAAGGAGTGAAGTTTAAAAGAAAAAATGGAGAAGAGTTTATTATTGATTCAGATATGGTTATTAAGGCAACTGGACAAGCAAAACAAAAGCGTTTTTATGACATGATTGATAGGTTAGAATTGGATTCGGCTTCAAAAATAAAAGTTGATTTAGATACAAATCAAACAACAAATCAAAAGTATTTTGCAGGAGGGGATGCAATTAATGGTGGAGCTGAAGTGGTAAATGCTGCTTATGATGGAAAATTAGCTGCAAAAGGAATACACAAATGGTTAAATAAAAATTTAAAATAATATTATGGCAGATTTATCAGTTGACTTTGCAGGAATTAAATCTCCAAACCCTTTTTGGCTGGCATCTGCGCCTCCAACAAATTCTGGCTATCAGGTAATGAAAGCATATGATGCAGGCTGGGGTGGAGCTGTTTGGAAAACTTTGGGAATGCCGACCATTAACGTTTCAAGCCGTTATGGATCTGTAAATTATAGAGATACCAGGATGGCTGGCTTTAATAATATTGAACTGATTAGTGACAGACCACTTGAAGATAACCTTAGAGAAATGAGTGAGGTGACCAAAAGGTTTCCTAATCATGCTACCATAGCTTCATTAATGGTAGATACTCGTGAACAATGGATAGATATAATTAAAAGAGTAGAAGATGCAGGAGCAAAAGGAATTGAACTAAATTTCGGATGTCCTCATGGAATGTGTGAAAGAGGCATGGGCTCAGCGGTTGGACAAGATCCGGTGGCACTAAAGACAATAGTTGAGTGGGTAATGGATGTAGCTAATATACCTGTTATAACCAAGCTTTCTCCTAATATTTCACATATCACTGACCCTGGTTTGGCAGCTATTGAGGCAAATACAGATGCAATTTCATTGATTAACACTGTAAAAAGTATTGTGGGGATTGATTTAGATACCTATGCACCTTATCCGGTGGTTGATGGCAAAGGGTCAAATGGTGGTTATTGTGGACCAGCGGTTAAACCAATAGCTCTTCATATGTTGAAAGACTTAAAACAACATCCAAAAATAAAACATATTCCGATAAGTGGCATTGGCGGGATAGAAAACTGGAGAGATGTTGTGGAATATATACTTCTTGGAGCAACCAATGTGCAGGTTTGTACTGCCGTAATGCACTATGGTTTTGGAATAGTAAGAGAAATGGAAGCAGGATTAGTCAAGTTCATGGACGATAAAGGTTATAAGACCATTTATGATTTTGCAGGAAAAGCTCTTCCAAATGTTTTGGAATGGAAAGATCTTAATCTTAAATATAAGGTAAAGGCCAAAATTAATGAAGATAAATGTATTGGTTGTGATTTGTGTTATATTGCTTGCGATGATGGAGCTCATCAGGCAATCGAAATCCCTAATGAAGGTTCTAGAATACCCCGTGTAATTGATGAAAATTGTGTTGGATGTAATCTTTGCGCATTGGTTTGCCCTGTCGAAAACTGCATTACAATGGAAAGAGTGGACGATGGAACACAATTTAAAACATGGGATCAACTTACTAATGAAAATGAAATCCCTAATACCTGGAATGATTCAAGAGCTGGTGGAAAAGGTCATTATGTTCCAGATCCCCTTTTGGCATTGAAAGAAATTAGAAAAGATAAATCTGGTGAAAGGGCAAAAAAAGCCGAATAATAAATTGCTCATCAGTTCCTTAAATAGCATTCTTTTGTTTAAATAGATAATATTGTTACAAAAAATTCGTTTTTTGTTATATGATGGAATCAAAACCAATTATATCGATGAGGGTTTTTTTATATCCAAAGGATATTTTGTTTTTGACCATGTTGTTTCTTATTTTCTTTGTCGCTACGGCAGGTTTTTTACATTCTAAAAAATTTGATAGAAACAGCGATTCGTTTCACAAGAAAGTTCAATCTAAATCGTCTTATTCTTCTAAATAGTCTATCTTTCTGCAAAGAAAGATAACCTTAGGAGTTAATAAAGTGAGCCGTTTATTGTTTTTGTATTGTATGATGATTGCTGTTTCTATATTTGGACAGCATCAAATTCAAAAGGTGGGCATACATTTCTTTTTTAATCAAGAGCCTTTAATGGCAAATAAAAAGCACCTTCTCAAAGACTCTTTTAGTTACGTGTCTATTTCCAATTTTAAATTTTATCTATCAGAAATTAAACTGGTTAACAAAACACAAAGCAAAGTGTATTCGAAAAGCGATAAAATTCAACTAATTAATTTTAATCTTCTTGAAGAAGAAAAGTCGACTTTTGAAAATGATTTTATTTCATTAGAAGTGCCTTCTGGTATTGATGATTCATGCTATTTAAGTTTTGTAATTGGTGTTGATAGTACAACAAGTCGAGCTGGGAATTTTACTAAAAGTTTAGATCCTACTCTCGGAATGTATTGGGCTTGGAATACTGGATATATTCACTTTAAATTAGAGGGGGAGTCCAATCTATTTTCAAAAACAAGCCCTAAATTTAGTTATCATATTGGTGGATACTCTGGCACATATGCTACCCAAACCCATTGCATTTCCAGATTATATTTCCCATTAAATGGAGAAAATAATCCGTATATTAATATAGATTTAAAAGATTATCTGTTCAAAATGATGAAATTATATAAAGAATCAATGGTTATGATTCCAGGAGAAAAAGCCAAAACCTTTGCAAATAATTTTCCAATGCTATTTAAGCAATGAGACAATACATCCTGTTTGTTTTGTTTTTCTTCGTTCTTTTTTCTTTCTCTTTTTTGAAAAAAAAAGAGTTTGTATTTATAGAAAATATCCCTTGGCCAAAACCCATTCACAATTATACTCAAACCCCTAACTACGAAGCAAAATTTCAACTTGGTAGATCGCTTTTTTATGACCCACTTTTATCTGCAGATAGTACAATATCTTGTTCGTCATGCCATTTGTCTTTTACTGGTTTTGCTCATGTGGATCATTCGTTAAGTCATGGCATAAATGGACAAATTGGAAATAGAAATGCACCTGCTTTAATTAATCTAGCTTGGAGTCCTTCTTTTCATTGGGACGGCATGTTCAGCTCTCTAGAGAGTCAGTCTCTGAATCCCATTGAGAGCCCTATTGAAATGAACATGCCTATTTCTAAACTTGAAAAAACCTTAAACTTGAAAAACAATTATAAAACGATGTTTTATAATGCTTTTGGAGATTCTGTAATCGACAAAGAAAAAATCTTGAATTCCTTAGCTGTATTTGTAAGTGCTCTTGTCTCCAAAAACTCCAAATATGATAAAGTGATGCGAAAAGATAAAGGGGTTTCATTTACTGACCAAGAAAATAGGGGATATAAAATTTTTCAAATTGCATGCGCATCTTGTCACCAAGAGCCTCTTTTCACAAACCATTCTTTTAAACGAAATGGCCTTTTAGTTGACAGTGCTTTAAATGACCTTGGAAGATATAATGTAACAAATAACCCAAAAGATTCACTTTTGTTTAAAGTGCCAACATTAAGAAATATTCAATATACCTTCCCATATATGCATGATGGGAGATTCATGCGACTTAAAGAAGTAATTAAGCATTATTCAAATCTATCATTCAAAAACATCGAACTTAGTAAAGAACTAAGAAAGATGAAAGCTTTAGGCGAACACGAACAAAAAGATTTGCTTTCTTTTTTATATACACTCAGTGACAAAGAGTTTTTGTTTGACAAACGTTTTCAATTTCAACGATAACTCTATTTTTAGTAATTTTAGTTGCAATGAAAAAAGCAAAATATCTATTGGCATATTTGTTACCAGTTTTGGTAGGATTTAGTTTTTTAAATGAAGGTTGGATTACCTTTTTGCCTCTAATTGTTTATTTTGGTTTATTGCCTTTAATCGAGTTATTTATTAAGCCGGATAGTTCTAATTGGAACCCAGAGCAGATTGAAAAAGAAAAAAAGTCCCTTTTTTATGACATTATAATTTTTGGAATGGTGCCCGTTCAGCTTTTTTTTCTGGTTTGGTTTTTAAGCTTTGATTTTTCATCTATAGATATAATCACTAATACAGGTCGAGTTATTTCCATGGGAATCATGTGTGCGGTTATTGGCATAAATGTTGGCCATGAACTTGCTCATCGCGTTCAATCTTGGCATCGATATCTTGGCGATATTCTTTTATTAACCTCTTTGGAAAACCACTTTGTTCCTTATCATAATCGAGGGCACCATACTAATGTGGCAACTCCAGGAGACCCTGCCACTGCTCGTTTAAATGAACCCCTTTATTTCTTTTGGTTTCGATCCCAAATTGGATCTTACATACAGGCTTGGCAAATTGAAATTCAGCGAATGAAAATTATGAAGATGCATTCATTTAGTATTCATAATAAAATGATCCGGTATACAATAGCTCATCTTGTTTTGTGTTTTGGTATTTTCTTTTTTATAAATTTTGTTGCGTTGCTTTATTTTTTAATGGCCGCAATTATTGGTATTTTATTGTTGGAGACAGTGAATTACATAGAGCATTATGGACTTCTTCGAAAAGTATTGCCATCGGGTCAATTTGAGCGAGTTAAAAGGCACCACTCTTGGAATTCCAATCACGTGCTCGGTAGAATTGTTTTATTTGAACTTTCAAGGCATTCAGATCATCATTACAAGGCAGATAAACCCTATCAAATACTTGAGTCTCATGAGGAGTCTCCATGCATGCCTGTTGGTTATCCTTCGATGATGCTTTTGTCTATTGTTCCTCCCTTGTTTTTTTATTTGATGAATGACCGGGTTAAGGATGCTTTAGATAATAAAATGGCAGAGGTGAAACCAAAAGAAAAGGTCAAAGAAACATTGGATGAATTTGATTTAAATAGATTTGTAAAAGCACAAGATGGGGATTATTCAAGAGCATTAAATGAAATAAAGAGTGCTCAAAAAAGATCTCACTGGATGTGGTATATTTTTCCTCAATGGAATGGTTTAGGTAGAACTAGTACATCCATGAAATATGCTATAAAAAGCAGGGAGGAGGCAATGGTATATTTTGAACATCCTGTATTAGGGATTCGTCTTAAAGAAATAACCAAAGCATTTTTAAATATTGATAATAAATCTGCTAAAGATGTTTTGGGTAGCCCTGATTTCCTTAAAATGAAATCTTGCATGACATTGTTTCATTTAATTCAAGAGGAAACAGATGTTTTTAACTTGGTTTTAGAAAAATTTTATGATGGAAAATTGTGTAATACGACACAACATAAATTAAAATATTAATGGCATCCGGAGAAACTAATTTTGATTTTAATGATAAGCTTTTAGCAGGGATATTGTGGGGACTTAACTATGTTGATGGTTATTCGGGTTAACCTGCATTTCTGCCAGAATATTTGAAAGATAAGCCATTCAAAGAGTACCATCTTAGTAAAATTAGATTTATAAATTCTAATAACGCTTTTGATTATGCAAAATATGGAGATTATTTCTTTATTGATAAAGAATTATTTATTGTTACCAATAGGGATGGCTATAAAATTGATAAGTCTGTAATCATTAAAAAAATTAAAAAATTAAGAAGTTTAAGTTTTTTATATTTAACCCATCACTTTTAAATGATCTAGAATGAATAATCAATACAGAAACAATACCGTAACAATTAACCCTAAAACCTATCTAAAAACCTTATCTTTAATTCATATAGCACTAATGTCAGGCATATTGATTTTTGGGCTTGTAGCTTTATATGTAACCCCAAAAAATAATTTATATTTTTCGTTTTCAAATGATATGTTGTTTCTAGGTATATTTATTTTCATACTAATGATTGTATTTATGTTTGGTCTTGTTTTTAAATCTATTTTGAAACAAAATGCGAAAAAACAAAGCAATGATTTAAACCAATCTTTAATACAATACCAAACTACTTTGATTATTAGAATTGCATTAATTGAAGGCCCATCCCTTTTCGGGGTAGTGGTTTTTTTGCTCTCTGGTAATTTAATATTCCTAAGCGGAAGTGCTTTGCTATTAACTTATATGTATTTCCAAAAACCAAGCAGAGAAAAAATCATTAAAGAGTTAAATTTTGGGAACGATTTAATTCTGGAGTTTGAGAAATTTGAAGAAGGGATTAACTATTAATTTTTTTCCATTCATTTTTTCTCCATTCATCTACTTCTTTTTTTGTCCAAAACTCATCAGGTAATTTGAAAGTACCTTTAGTTATTTTGCCATTTATATCGATACTGTAAGTGAAGTTTGATTCCATTTCATTCAATTTTTTTGAATCAATTTTTGTTCCTTCAATAAAAAACAAGGTGTCAATTAATTGCTTTCTCTCGGCACTAGAATTCGTATAAAATGTCATGTCGATATACCTACCCATTTTCATTTTCCATCCATTTTTAAATTCCAACTCAAAACATAAAATATCATATGGCTTGTATAGTAAATAATGAATTAATGCGTTTGTTGATTTAAATTTTTTATGTAGCTTTCTAATGGGGTATTTGGTTGATTTTCGTTGCCTAATTCCTCGGTTTATTTGATATAGTATTTTGTGGCTTGTGATTTCTAGTTCTTTAAAGTTATTTAGTATCCACAAATTTTCCCCTGATCGATAAACACCTATGGTAAAACTTTTGTCGTCCGATAACATTTCGAGGTTATAAAACATTCTAAATACTTGTTCCATAATTTATTTAATAACGCTTATTTAAGCACGTATATAAACCCCAATTATTATCACCTTAAATAACAAAAAATGTTAAAACAAACGCATAGTTGGTAACGATTAAGTTTGCGATGAATTATGTTCAAAAAAACCATGAAAAAAAACACCAAATTTTTTATTATTCTGATTGTAATTAGTTCTTTCTCTATTCAATCCAAAAACATATTTAAGAAGTCAAAAAAACCATTCTTTTCTAACAAAGAATTTTCTCATCCAAAACCAAAATCATTTAAGGATAAAATTCAAGAACATGCCTTGTGGCAAACCAAACAACAAGTCATTTATGACGGTTCTTATGTGAAATTGGATTACCCTGGGGGAGATGTTTCTTCCAATAGAGGAGTTTGCACCGATGTAGTCATTAGGGCATTGAGAGCAGTGGATGTTGATCTTCAAAAAGAGATACATGAAGACCTAAAAAAAGAATTAAACCAATACAATAAAAGATATAAAACCAAGCATATTGATTCTAGTATTGATCATCGAAGAACGCAAAATATAGAGACTTATTTGGAACGAAAAGGTTGTAGAGTAAAGCATAGTAAAACTTCTTCTGAATTAAAATATCAAAAAGGAGACATTGTTTTTTTTAATATTGCCTATGGGCATGTTGGAATTGTTACCGATATCTTTTCTGAAGGAAACAAAACAGTTCCATTATTAGTTCATAACATAGGATCGGGGCCTGTTTTAGATGATTTTTTATCGACAATGCCAGTTTCAGGACATTATCGATTAACCGAAGCATTTTTTGAATAAAAAGTGGGCAAAGATCTGTTTAGGATTTATCTTTTTTGAAAAGATAATAAACAACAAGCAAATTAGAACCCATCATCGCAAGTGCCATGTCTTTTTGGGCATCAAACATATCTCCTTGTTGTCCGTTATAGTTGTCAGCTGCTTCAGAGCTCATAAAAACAGTTAGTAGCCATTCAAACACTTCATAAACCATGCTAAAGCATTGTAGCGAAAGCCATGCCAATAGGAGAGCCAACATCTTGTTTTTATATTTATTAAAAAATCCTTCAAATAAAAAGGGAAAAAACAATCCGCCAAATGCAAAATGAACCAATCGATCGTAATGATTTCTTGTAAAATCAAATGACTCATGAATATTTATGCCTAAATAATTATTAAAAAAATCATTATAAGGGACATAAGAATAAATCCATCGGGCTCCTATCACATGAATCAAAATAAAAATTGCCACAAATGAAAAAGCAAAAAGACTAAGTTTGTTTTTCTTTAAATCAACAAAAAGAATAATAGAAACGATTAATGTGCCTAAATGTTGTAAAAGTTGATATTCGGCGTAAACTGGATTAATGCAAGTAATGCAAGTGAATAGAAACAAAGCAATGATGATGGATAGTTTAATGTTTTTTTGATTCATGTTTATACTTTTTTTGTTTAAATTAAGCAATTTCAGATAAAATATAATGCAAATTATAAAAGAGATAGTTAAACAACATTTTCAATCTAATGCCACTCAAATAAAATCGTTGAGTGGCGGTTCTATAAACCAGGTTTTTATGGTTCAAAATAACCTTGACAAATACGTCATAAAAATCAATGATAAAAATGCATTTCAAGACATGTTTGAAAAAGAGGCAAGAGGCCTTGAGGTTTTAAGTAAATCAGATTTAAAAATCCCAGCTGTCATAAGGCATGGAGAGATGGAGAACACCTCCTATCTTATTTTAGAATATATGGAGCCTGGACGAAATATAGACTGGAAATTATTTTGCTCAAAACTCGCTAATTTACATCAAAATTCAAACGATTGTTTCGGACTTGATCACGACAATTATATTGGCTCTTTAGAGCAAAAAAATACTAGCAAAAAAACATGGGTTGATTTTTATGCCCAAATGCGAATTATGCCCCTTGTTCAGCGTTCATTTGATCTCTCTTTATTAGATAAAAATGAAGTTCGCATGGCCGAAAATTTGTGCAAAAAACTACCCGATTTATTACCAGTCGAAAACCCGTCTTTAATTCATGGAGATTTGTGGTCTGGAAATCTTATTTGCGATAGGGAAGGGGAACCTGTTTTAATAGATCCGGCGGTTTATTATGGCTTTCGTGAAATGGACCTTGCCATGCTCAATCTTTTTGGATCTGTGCCCTCAAAAAGCATTGAGGAATATGAAAATGTATTTCCTCTTTGCAAAGGATGGCAACAAAGAACCGATATCAATCAGCTTTATCCCTTGCTAGTGCATCTGATTTTGTTTGGAACTTCCTACAAGCATTCGGTGCTTCAAACAATCAAAAAATATTGTTAAAGGGCATTTCTTGGATGATGAGTCATGATGGCATCACGTAGAAAACTTTGATCGAGATGCGTATAGATTTCTGTGGTGGTAATGGATTCATGTCCCAGCATTTCCTGGACAGCTCTCAGGTTTGCTCCTCCTTCAATCATATGTGTGGCAAAACTATGACGAAAAGTGTGTGGGGAAACACTTTTGTTTAAGCCAGATAATTCTGCCAGATTTTTAATGATGGTGAAAATCATCACACGCGTTAATTTCGCCCCCCTTCGATTAAGAAACACCGTGTTTTCATCGCCAGGTTTTATTTTCTTATGAACCCTATAATTATCCTGATAGATTTTCATTTCTTTTTCTACGGTTTTGCTCACAGGAACTAGTCTTTCTTTATTTCCTTTTCCAATTACCCGAATAAAACCTTCTTCAAAATATAAATCTGAAAAGCGTAGATTGACAAGCTCAGTTACTCGGAGCCCACAACTGTATAATGTTTCTAAAATAGCCTTGTTTCGATGCCCTTCGTTGGTGCTTAAGTCAATAGCATCAATTAGAATATCAATTTCTTCAATGCTCATGACTTCAGGTAACTTTCTTCCAATTTTTGGAAGTTCTAGAAGTTCACTAGGGTCATTTTTTAATTCATTTTCCAATAGTAAATAACCATAAAACTGTTTTATTCCTGAAATAATTCTGGCTTGGCTTCTTGCGCCTAGTCCCAAATCATATAAAACAGCAATGAAGTTTTTGAGATCTTTGTATTGAATGTCTGTTGGGTCGATATTTTTCCCTTCTGAATATTCGGCGAGTTTAAGCACATCTCGTTGATAAGCAATAATGGAATTTTTAGCCAAGCCTCTTTCGATTTTCAGATATGAAACAAATTCCTTAATATAGCGCTTCCAAGAATTCATAGACTATGAACTTAATGATAATTAATGGACCAAACCTAAATTTAATAGGAAGTCGTGAAATACAAATTTATGGGGCCAAAACTTTTGACGAGTATTTTGAAAAAATAA
>JAQWKT010000063.1 GCA_029247685.1 Crocinitomicaceae bacterium
AATAATGGTTGCTAGTGGTACGGGTACTTCGTCTTATTTATGGTCTTCATAAATGATTCAAATTATGTATGATTTTTACTGATATCAAAAAATGGAAAATCTCCATCTTCCCAATTGTAATGACCATCTTCGTTGTTGTCATAAAATGGAGCAAGGTAATAGTCTTGCCCTAAACTTACATCTCCATGAGCTGGCCAGGTTTTAATAATATCTGGGACTTCATAATTTGGAAATAATGTAGCTTGGGTATTTGTGCCATTAGACAAATCTGCTTGTCCGGCATCGAACCATGCGCTAAACTCTCTAACTAAATCTTGCGTAGTAACAAAGTGTTTGTCATAGAGTTCACAATTTTCATAACTTGTTTCAGCAAAGGTGTTCGATAACGGGCCTGTCCAGTAGTCTTGTCCATTTCTATATCGAAGTGCTGCAAGTTTTAATTGGTCATTAAAGTCTGTTCCGCCAAGCCATAAAGCCGCAGTAAATAAAGCCATAACCCCTGAGTTTTTTGGAACTTCGTATTGGCTGAAATTTTGATTTGGAACTTGCCATAAATTTCCTGCAGTATGAATCATTGTCCTCACATTATTTAACTCCATATAAGTGGTTGTAGTAGGAGGGGAGCATCCCGCAGCTTTAGCTGGAGGTGAGGATAAGTTTGATTTACCAGCATAAGGCTGGCAAAAAAGGCTAGTAGAAGCAAAAAGAACTAGGAAAAAGTATAAAAATTTCACGTTTAAAAATACGAATTAATCCAATGCATTTTCTAAAATCTGTCCAAAAAACCAACAGTCTTCAAATGAATTGTATAATGGTGCGGGAGCTACTCGGATTACATTTGGTTCGCGCCAGTCGGCGATTACTCCATTTTCAGTTATTTTATCAAATAATTCTTTTCCTTTTCCGTGTGATAAAACAGAAAGTTGTGCCCCTCTTTTTGTTTTGTCTTTAGGGGTAATTATTTCAAATTCACATTTGTCTTTATTTCTATTCGATATATCTAGAATGATAAACTCCAAATATGCAGTTAAAAGGTCTCGTTTTTTTCCGATATTTTCCATTCCAGCTTGATGAAAAACTTCAAGAGATGCTAAGTGAACTGCCATGCCAAGAACCGGAGCATTGCTTAATTGCCAACCTTCAGCACCTTTTAAAGGTTTAAAACCAGGTTCCATTAAAAATCGCGATTCTTTATCATGTCCCCACCATCCAGCAAATCGATTAAGTTCTGGTTTGTTTTCATGTCTTTCATGCACAAAAATACCTGAAACGCCACCAGGGGAAGAGTTTAAATATTTATATCCACACCAAGCTGCAAAATCGACTCCCCAATCGTGTAGTTTTAAATTTATGTTTCCAGCAGCGTGTGCAAGATCAAAACCCACAATTGCACCAACTGCATGACCAGCATTAGTGATTTTATCCATGTCAAATAATTGCCCAGTGTAATAATTAACTCCACCAATCATTATAAGCGCTAATTCTTCTCCTAATTCTTTTATTTTTTCGAGTAGATCTTTTTCTCTGATAAGATGTTCTCCTTTTCTAGGGCCAATTTCGACTAAGTGTTCTTTTGGGAGTTTATGGTATTTAATTTGAGACTCTAAAGCATACTGATCGCTAGGAAATGCTTTTTCTTCACATAAAATTTTGGTTCTTTTTCCTTCAGGTTGGTAAAAAGAAACCATTAGCAGATGAAGGTTTGTAGTTAATGAGTGAGTAACAACTACTTCACTTTCATTCGCTCCCACGACTTCTGCGGTATATTTAGTCAAGTTTTCATGGTAAGAAAACCATGGTCTCTTTGCCATGAAATGGCCCTCAACCCCATATTTCCCCCAATCATTAAGTTCTTCATTTATATATTTAGAAGTTTTTTTTGGTTGAAGCCCTAAAGAATTTCCGGTAAAATAACGAATGGTTTCTTTGTGAAAATCTGGGAAAATAAACTCATTTCTAAATGTTCTTAATGGATCTTTGTTATCCATTTTTTGAGCAAATTCCAAAGTGTTTTCAAAACTAAGCATGTGCAAACTTTATATTATTATTTTTGTTTAAGAAAGCAAATATACACACTATATATAATCAATGACAGATATTAGTAAAGACAAATCCAAACAGCTATTTGAAAAATCCAAAAAGTATTTTCCCGGTGGAGTTAATTCTCCTGTAAGAGCATTTCGGTCTGTAGGTGGAAATCCACTTTTTATAAAAAAAGGCGATGGTCCATACATTTGGGATGAAGATGGGAATAAATTTATTGATTTTTGCTGTAGTTGGGGGCCATTGATTTTAGGACATAATAATTCAACTGTTCGAGAATCGGTCACAAAAGCCCTACATAATGGATCTAGTTTTGGGGCACCAACCTCTCTTGAAAATGACCTTGCTGAAATCATATTATCTAGAATTCCTTTTATTGATAAGTTAAGGTTTGTTAGTTCAGGAACGGAAGCGGTTATGTCTGCCATTAGACTTGCTAGGGGGTGCACCAAGAAAAATAAGGTTTTAAAATTTGAAGGGTGTTATCATGGGCATGTTGACTCTATGCTTGTTAAAGCAGGAAGTGGTTTAGTTACTTTTGGAGAGTCGTCGAGTGCAGGTGTTCCGGATTCTTTTGCAAATGAAACTATTGTCTTGCCTCTTAATAATTCGGAGCTTTTATATGAAACACTTAAACAACATCAAGAACAACTTGCTTGTGTAATTATTGAGCCAATACCCGCAAACAATGGCTTATTGCTTCAAGATCTTAGTTTTCTTAAATCTCTTCGAAAATGGTGTTCTGAATTAAATATTTTGTTGATTTTTGATGAAGTTATTTCTGGCTTTAGAGTATCATTTGGTGGAGCGGCAGAATATTATCAAATAGAACCAGATATTGTTACCTATGGAAAAATAATAGGTGGAGGGCTTCCTGTAGGAGCTTATGCAGCCAAAAATGAAATAATGTCTCATGTTTCTCCTGAGGGTCCAGTTTATCAAGCTGGAACACTATCTGGTAATCCAGTAGCCATGGCAGCTGGAATTGCTCAATTAAGTAAATGTGCAGAAGAAGGGTTTTACGAAGATCAACAACATAGAACACTTGAATTTATTTCTTCGATTAATTCATTTTGTGAGTCCAAAGATTATCCAATTAAAATTGTTTCCATTGGATCTATTTTTTGGTTTTCTTTTGCTGGAAACAAATCGATAAAATCGGCAGATCAAATTAACCCTGAAATGAATCATTTTAATCGTTTGTATCATTTGTTATTAAACAAAGGAATTTACATAGGACCAAGTGGATATGAAGTAGGATTTGTTTCTTTTGCTCATGAAGTTTCTGTGTTAAAAATGGCTTCTAAATTATTTTGTGAAGCAATTGAGCAGACATTTACTAATTCTTGAGTATAATTACTTATTTCATCATTTTATGAAATTTATCTTATCCCATAAGATATAGTTTTAATTCTCGTCTTTATGAATGTCTTTGTAAGAGGCCATTAATCCTTTTATTAAAGAAGAACTAAACCCATTATGCTCCATTTCATTTATACCAACAATTGTACATCCTTTTGGAGTAGTAACTTTATCTATTTCGTATTCGGGATGCTGTTTGTTTTTAATCAATAATTCGGATGCTCCTTTAACGGTTTGTGTTACTATTTTGGATGCAGTGTTTGCATCAAATCCAATTTGGATTCCTCCTTGTGTCATTGCTCTTATAAACCTTAGTACGTATGCAATTCCACAAGCCCCTAGAACTGTTGCAGACTCCATTAACTCCTCATTAATAAAAATGCTAATTCCTATGGAATTAAAAACCCCTTCTATTTTTTTCTTTTTTTCGAGATCCTCTGTATTTCCACAAATACAGGTAATCGATTCGGATACATCAGCAGCAGTATTTGGCATTGCTCTAAAAATAGATATATGTTGAGGTGTTTCTTCTTCTATTTCTTTTATAGAAACACCAGTAGCAAGCGAAACAAGGATATGCTTTTCATTTAAGTGAGGTTTTATTTCTTTTACAATGCTTAATAGGTTGTATGGCTTTATGGCTAAGATAATTAACTCTGAATTTTGAACTGCTTCAATATTATTGTTAGTACAATGGAATTTCCTGTTGGAATAAGATTCAAAAGTTTGAATATTTCGTTTGGTTGCGGTAATATTTGAAGGGTTAATTTCTTTGTTTTTTAGAAGCCCATTTAAAATAGATTTTCCAAGGTTACCACATCCAATAATTGCAATTTTCTGATTTTTCATCTGTTGTTTTAATTAAAAGAAACGTATAAACGATTACAAAGATAGTTTTTCCACTTTATCGATTAAATCTTCAATGGTTTTTAATTTATTTAGTTGAGTTTTATTTAAAAAAGTAGAAATGCCTCTTTCTTCTTTTTTTAAAATTACTGGATACTCTTTTTTCAAATTATATTTTTCTTCAAAATCATCAATATGATAAAAGCGCATGTTGATTTCAGACTTTTTCACGAAATCTTTCCAAACTTTCCTTTGCCCTAAGTTTGAATGAGTTAATGCACATAAATTACACGGGTATGTTGAGGGATGGACGATTTTGTGAAAATAGTCTATCACTGCGACTTTTATTCCAGAATTTGCATTATAAACAAAAAAGAGTTCCATAAATAAAAAAGGGGGAAATATCCCCCCTTTAAAAATTAATGTTGAAATATTATTTTCTTATGATTCGAATAATACCTTCTCCATTTTCGTGTTGAATATTTAGGAAATATATTCCAGAACGAAGATCAGAAATATTTATCTCGGAATAATCTTTTGAGATCTTTTTTAAGATTCTTCCTTCACTATTTTGAATATTTATTCCATAAATAACCCCCAGTTTTTCAATTCCCTGAATTTTTACGATTCCAGAACTTGGGTTTGGATAAGCATTGATTTGTAAAGCTTCAAAATCTGTTAAGCCAGTTGAGGTATTGATTGTCACATTTATGGTTAAAATACTATCGCAACCTGCCGCATTGGTTAGTGCTTGAGTATAAGTGCCAGTAGATGTATAGGTTTGTCCGTTAACAACAACCGAGTCAATTCCACTTTCAGAGATTGTATTGTTTGAAACATTATTTACAATTACTTTAACTGAATCAAAGGCTTTGCATCCAATAGTGTCAATTGCAACAACGTCATAAGTAGTAGTAGTATTTGGGGTTACACTTTGTGTCGCAGCTCCAGCGTTTAATGAAATCCAATAGATAAAAGTGCTTGGAAAACCTCCTGTTGTGGTTGCGGTTAATATTGCAGTGTCACCTTCACAAATGGTTTGATTAGCACCAGCACTAATAGCAATATCACTAACGTTTATGGTAACCGTGTCCATTTCTAAACAGTTTGTAATAGAGTCGATAACAATTAACATGTAGTCTTCAGTGCTTGTGGCTATAAAAGAGGTTTGTTGTGCAACAATGGGCATGGCCATTGGATTTGATAGATTTAACCAAGTGTAAGATAGGTTAGATGTGGCAGGAGAAACAATAACTTTTCCTGTCATTCCCATTCCAGCATGGGGATCACATTGATAATCATAAGTTCCAGCCACCGTAAAAACGTGTGTAAAAGTCCATCCAGTTCCTAAACTATTGCCAAAACTTGCAGGATTGGAAGGGAAAGTAGCAGTTGTCCCATTTACATTATGATTTCCACTGGTATTTATAAAAGTGACAGTATCGCCTAAGTTAATAGTAATAGAATCTGGAGAAAAGGCCATTCCAGATGTTTGTACTGTATGATTAACATTTATCACTGGAGATGGACCAATAGCATTTAATATTACCGTATCTCCTTTACAAACTTTTTGATCCATTCCGGCATTTGCCGAACAGGATGATCCAGAAGAACAACTTGCGGTATGTGAACCTATATCGGTCCAGTCATTTTGAGGCATTACCACCCATTCGCTATTTAAAGAATCTGTTCCAAATGAACCTAATTCAACAGGGTTTCCTTGGCACACACTTGCTTTACGAATAAGCGTATAGTCTTTTGTACCATTTGCAATTCCTGCAACCTCCCATCCACTGCCAGGGTCTCCTTGCATGTCACCAATTAAATCTATAATGGTATAGTTTGATGGTGTTGCACCTAAAAGGGTTAAAGCAAATGCATCATCACCATTACTTAAGTATTGAAAGGTTTGATTGGCAACAGCTAAAATGCTAGAATCTGCACTTGGATGTGCAATAATGTAAACGGCTCCATCCGCTAACATTGTTCCAGAAGCAAATTGTATGTTGTCAGGGTAATCAAATTCGTTAAATGTATCGCATCCATTTGAACAGGAAGAGATGGAAAATAAACCTAAATCAACTGTTGTACCTGTTCCGTTATATATTTCAAGGTACTTATTGTTGGAAGAACCTTCGGCATATTCCGAAAAAAACAGGCCAGCCGTTTGCGAAAAACAAAGCCCAGAAATAAATAAAGATAAAATTGTAGTGTAAAAATTTTTCATAGTTTTTTTTTACAAAGTTAAAAACAAAATCATTGTATGAAAAAACTTTATGATAAAGAAATTGTTAAATAATCGCTTTTTGTTTTTTATTAAGAAAAGAATTAATTTTGCGTGCACAAATGAAATTAATTATCTCTTATTTAATTTTATCTGGAATGTTCTTAATGTTCATTCCAAAAACATTCTTTCACGAATGTAGCAAAACTCATTTACATCATTCAGATCTTGAAAAACACCATGATAACGATTGTCATTCCGAAGATTCTAATTCTTCCTCTTTTAAAGAGGATTGTAAATTTTGTGCGATTGACATCGATGTTTTAGGATTACCAAATTACAAGATTTTAAAAAACACAAAAGAATTTAACGCCAAGCATAACTCTATAAGGAGAAGTGCTGTTTTTATTGATTCTCAAAGCGCGTTTTTTTTAAGGGGTCCTCCCTTTTTCATTACCCTATAAAGCCAACTAAGCTCTATTAAGTTAGTAATGAATAAAAAATAATTAAATGTTAAAAATATTTCTTTTTATTCCGTTTTTTGCGGGATATATGTGCTTTGCACAACAGTTTACAGGTATTGTAAAAGACCAAGAGTCTCACCTTCCAATCCCATTTGTTGATATACAATTGGTTGAGTTTGAAATTCAAAACATGGCCGACTCCAATGGGGTGTTTACTATAAGCGGAGCTTTACCTAGCTCAGTTATTGTTCAGTTAACAGCAAAAGGCTATGAAACAAAGGTGGTTAAATTAATTTGTTGTGATCAAATAACTCTTACTCTTGAACCGGATCTTCATGATTTAAATGAGGTTTTAATTACTGCTCAATCGAAAGAATTAAATGGAAGTAAAACTCAAAAAACAGATTATTTATCCCTCAAAAAGATGGGGATTCTGGGCCCCTTAAACTTAATGGCTTCATTAGAACAGCTAGAAGGAGTTCAGCTGGCATCTTATGGACCTTTAAATGCGAAACCAGTTATACGTGGGATGCAAGGAATGCGGGTGGTTACCTTTTTGAATGGAATGCGTGTTGAAAATCAACAATGGGGTGCAGACCATGGACTAGGCATTTCTCAAGTAGATATTGGTAGTGCCGAAGTAATCAAAGGTCCCATGTCGCTTATTTATGCTGGAGATGCTACGGGAGGATTGATCTATCTTAAAGATGCCCCATTTGCCCCTCAAAATAGTTACTCTATTGATGTGTCCTCTCAATTTGAAACAACTAGCTTGGGAACTCAAAATGCACTTGTCTATAAAGTTTCTGGTGAGAAACTTCGATTAAGTGTAGCCGGAACGTATTCAAGTTATGCAGATTATGCGCTTCCAAATGGGAAGTTTTTAAGTGACTCAAGAATGCGGGATGCAGGAGCAAAATTTAATTTGGGATACAATACCAAAAAATGGAATTTCAAATTAAATTATCTCTATTCTAATTCCATTGTAGGAATTCCTGGTCACACGCATGACCTTGCTCCGAATGCGGAATCTTTTATGTATGATGAACAAAACAGATCAAAATCATTGCCTCATCAATTAATAAACAATCATTTTGTTAACCTACAAAGCACCTATTTTTTGGATTCCAAAAACAAGATTGATTTTATTTTAAATCATGGCTACAACAATTTGAGTGAATACGAAGAAAAAATATTTACTCCCGGGATCGATATGTTTTTAAATGCAAGTACTTTGTTTGTTCGTCATCAATGGAAACCAAATGCAAAAGTTCAGGTTTTGTCTGGAATTCAAACTTCATTGCAATCCAATAGCAATGGTCCTGAAGCAGAGGAGATACTTTTATTAAATAGCCAACAATACGACATAGGTGCGTATTCTTCCATCTCTGTACCGCTAAAAAAGTGGTCCTTTAATGCCACAGTTCGTGTTGATAATCGGAGCATTACATCGGTTCCTTTTTCATCAAACTTCACCAATTTAAATGGTTCCTTAGGCTTAAGGAGAAATTGGAAAGCAAAGAATTTAACGCACGATTTATCGGTTCATTTATCAAGTGGTTCAAGAGCACCTCATACGACTGAATTATTAAGCGATGGTGCTCATCATGGCTCTAACAGATATGAGTTAGGGGATCAATCACTCCAATCAGAAAGGTTTTTGCAATTTGATTTAAATTATGATTTCTCCAATGAACATTTATCCTTTGTACTAAATCCATTTATAACCTATGCCAATAACTTTATCCAAATAGCAAAACAAGACTCCGTTATTGATAACATGGATGTTTGGAAATATGAGAGCATGGATGGCGTAGTTATTTATGGTTTGGAGGCACGTTTGCATTACCATCCGCATTTTGCTCATTTTTTACATTTTGAAACTGGGTATTCCCAATCTTATGGAGAAACAGCATTTAATATTTTAACAGATAAAGAGTATCTGTATTTTATGCCTCAATCTAGATTGCGATCTAACGTTCGAGTTGAGCTAAGTAAAAGCAAAAAGCTTGGTTATGCAAGTGTATTATTGCAACATTTTTATTTCTTTAAACAAGATAGATTTGGGCCTTTGGAATCTTTTACGGACGATTATCATTTGCTTCAATTGGCTTTCTCCATGAAGTTTAATCATAAGTGGCCTCTTGAATTGTCCTTTGGCGTTAGAAATGCATTAAATAGCGAGTATATAAATCATCTGTCTAGATTAAAGTCTTTAGGTCTGACAGAGCCTGGCAGAAGCTTTTATGTGAGTGCCAAGTGGAATATTAAAGGCAAAATTAAATAGTAAACAATTAAATATATATATGAAAAAAGTCAATATTATTATTGCAGCTGTAGCTCTTGTAGTCATGAGCTCATGTCACAAAGACGAATGTCATGATTGTCATTATGATGGACCTGGTGGGGTTGAAGTTGAATTAGGAGAATACTGTGGGCAAGCTGCAGAAGATCTTGAGAATACTGGATACACCGACTCAACAGGAACAACATATACTGTTCATTGTGGAGAGCATTAAAAAATAATGCATTCGAATTTACAAAAAGGAGGCTTGCCTCCTTTTTTTATTTGTTTAATCTGCAAACGAGCTTTTCTGCCTCATCAGTATCCGTGGAAAACCCTGCATCTATTTCAATATTCCCACCGTTAATTGGACCATTTACCTGAGGCGCACTGTATACAATGTCATCCATGGTAATAGCAATTGCTTTTCCAACATTGTTAGAAGTCATGTTATACCACCTATCGGATCCTTCATAAGTCATGGTTAAGTTAACCGTCACTTTTCCATCTTCACTATTATAACCGGTACTAGCTGTTTTAATATGCTTGCCCCCAACATCAGCTTTACCTGATGGTGGTATTTTACATGCATGAAGAAAATACCCCATTTCGCCTTTTTGGCTTATCTTATCTAATTCTGACCACATAAATTTGATGCCAATGCCATCAAAAACAGAAATAATTTCTTTTCTATTTAAAATCTCATCCACCAGTTTTTTATCATCAGGTTTTACTGCTCCAATCGATCATCCACCAGGCTTTATTAAAGCAGATAATGATTTTTTATTTTTGTTTTCTGGGTCAAAACTCTCTTTAGACAACTTGTCTGCATCCGCCCATTTATCAGCAATTTCAGGATCCGAAAGGTACATCATTTCGTAAAAGGCTAAACTGGCTTTTGGCCCACATTTAATATCAATTTCAGTTGATTTTTTTTCCTCCCCACAAGAAACCAAACCCAACAAAAACACGAAAAAAAATAGGACTATCAAATATTTCTAGTTTTTTCGGTCGAAAAGAGATTAAAGAATTGCCAAAAATTTTAGATATGGAAGAAAGTGTTGATCATCTTGTTCAGGGTGTTTACAATGATTCTCAAGGTGTTTTAGTGTCAACTAACACTAGATTGATTTTTATTGACAAAGGATTAATTTATGGATTAAAAGTTGAAGATTTTCCACTAGATAAAATATCATCAATAGAATATGAAACAGGACTATTAATGTCAAAAATTAAAATATATACTTCTAATAATAAAGCTATAATTGAAGAAATATCACCCAAAAACTATGCTAGATTATTTTCCGAATTTGTTAGAAAGAAACTATCAGATAAAACCCCATCTCAATACCAAAACGATATTGGAAAAACAGATGTTTTAGACCAAATAGAAAAACTTTCAAAACTTAAAGAAAAAGGGATTTTAACAGAAGAAGAGTTTAATGAACAAAAGCAGAAATTACTTAACAAACTTTAGAAGAGTAGGATATCAAATTGAAATTAATGGAAAAAAATTTGACTGCCTCAATATTCGATGAAAAACTCGTGTTTTTGAAAAATAAATATCGAACACCTAAATTAAAAAATGGTGCTTCTTTATCTTCAACAATACTATAGCTTTACAGAGTTTAAAAATAAAAAAAGGAGACTCTCGTGAAAAAGTCTCCTATTTGGTACCCGAGGCCGGGATCGAACCGGCACTCCCGAAAGAACTGGATTTTGAATCCAGCGCGTCTACCAGTTCCGCCACTCGGGCATGCTGCGGTATTGGGCTGCAAATATAAAACTTTATTTGCTTTTTACACGAATATAATTGGTGTAGTAGACATTAAAACCAAGCTTTAGAAGTAATTTCTTAAACATTTCTTTTGCACTTCTTCTACTTATGGAAATATCATGGTCAAATTTCCAGTTAATCCGTTTAATTCGCTCTTGCATTACTTTAGGATGAGAGTCATTGAATTTTTTTAAGACCGACACGTGTTTTTCATATTCATATTCCGTAACGGCTTCTACTTTTTGTTCAATCCATTGGTCATCATGCCAGTACTTATTAAAATTAAGTTGTTTTTGTTGCATCGATTTTGGGTCTTTTACCCACCCATAATGGAATACAAAAGCATCGATTTCGACGACATTTAATTTTTCATTTTCGTTTTTGCGAAAGCCTTGTGCATCTTTAAAAGAATAGGTTTT
>JAQWKT010000017.1 GCA_029247685.1 Crocinitomicaceae bacterium
GTATTTAGGCTATAAATATCGTCTACTGTTTTGATTTTGCTAGTAGCATGACGCTTAAAACACAAAAGTGCATCCGTTTGGCTCATTCCAGAACCATTGTCAATTACTTGAATAAGGGTTTTCCCTGCATCTTTAATGAAAACTTTAATTGAAACGGCTCCAGCATCTATCGAGTTTTCTATTAATTCTTTAATTACCGATGCAGGTCTTTGAACGACCTCTCCGGCGGCAATTTGATTAGCAATATGCTCTGGCAATAACTCTATAATCCCTTTCATTAAAATAAAATGTGAATTACTTTTTCAATATGATTTAATCCATTAAATACAAAATACCCTAAAACCAAGATTGCCAAAATAAGAATGATGGTTCTGGAGTTTGCTGCATTTTTTTGTTTGTTTAAATCAGCTGTTCTATTCCATCGATTTTGAATTTGATCTCTAAGAACGTCTTTTCTTTCTTGATTAGAAAGATTAGTTAAGTTTTGATACATTGCTTTTTTCTTTTCCAAACGTTCTTTTCTTTCATCGTAATAACGTGGAGTATAAAAAAACTTCCTATGTTTTGTTTCCTTGAAAAAAAACTTAATCTTCATAATATTTGTCAACATACAAATTTACTGATTTATTCAGCATTTATCTAATTTTAGATAAAATGAAAATTGAATTATTCCTGCAAATAAAATAAATGGATAAAAATTCTTTTTTATCTTCGTAAAAAGATTTTAAAATGCGTGTTTATCTTGACAATGCTGCAACAACTCCAATTGCACCAGAAGTAACAAAAGCGATTACCGAAGTGTTAGCAAATGACTTTGGAAATCCTTCTTCCACTCATTCTTTTGGAAGGCATGTTAAAGCCCATATTGAAACCTCTAGAAGAAACATTGCTAAACATATCAATTGTAGTCCTAGTGAAATTGTTTTTACATCGGGTGGCACAGAAGCTGATAACATGGCATTAACCAGTTCTATATGCAATTTGGGAATCCAAAGAATTATTACTTCATCCATAGAACATCATGCGGTTGGTCACACAGTGGAATTTCTTCGCGAACAAGGTAGAGTTAAGTTAGACATTGTTAATCTTGATGAAAAAGGACATGTAGATTTACTTCATCTTGAAGAACTTTTAGAAGCAAAAGAGAAAACCTTGGTTTCTTTAATGCATGCGAATAATGAAATTGGAAATTTATTACCGCTTCATAAAGTTTCAGAAATATGTAAAAAGCACAATGCTTATTTCCATTCAGATACTGTTCAAACGATGGGGCATTATGCCTTTGATCTTCAAAAAATTGACATTGATTTTATTACCTGTGCTGCTCATAAATTTCATGGTCCTAAAGGAGTTGGTTTTTTATATATTAATCGTAAAAACAAACCACATGCGTTTATTCATGGAGGATCACAAGAAAGACAAATGCGAGGAGGAACTGAAAATGTATATGGAATTGTTGGCCTTTCTAAGGCAATGGACCTTGCATACGAAGACCTTGAAAGTCATCAAAAACATGTTTTAGGCTTAAAACAATATATGATTAAAAAGTTTAAAGCGTTTTCCAATGAAATTACCTTCCATGGAGATATTGATTCTGAAAAATCACTTTACACCGTTTTAAATGTCTGTTTTCCAAAAACCGTAAAAAGTGGAATGTTGTTATTTACGCTTGACTTGAAAGGAGTTGCTGTTAGTGGAGGAAGTGCATGCACTTCTGGCGCCACCTCGGCTTCTCATGTTTTAGAAGGAATCAAAGCTGATACTAGTAGGCCAAACGTTCGATTTTCTTTTTCAAGGTACACCACACAACAAGAATTGGATTATGCGCTTGAACAAATTGAATGTGTATTTTCCAAAATATTGGTATAAATAAAAGAACTAACACTTGGCTGACCTCAAATCTTTAAAGATTTTATTTTTATGTTCTTGGTATCCAAACAGAACAAACAAAACTCTTGGAAATTTTATTCAAAAGCACGCCGAAGCAATTTCTCAATTTCATGAAGTCACTGTGCTATGTTTGATTAGTGATCAAAACACAAAACAAATTGAGTGCGTAATTAATGATAATAATGGCCTACGAGAAATTTTGGTCTATTATCCAAAAATAAAGTACAAAATACCAATTTTTGGAAGTTTTATTAAGGCAATAAGACAATACAACGCGTTTAAAACCGGCTGGAAAAAAATAAGTGAAAAAGGAAAACCAGAAATAACCCACTTAAATGTCACCTATTCAGCAGGAATATGGGCTGTTTTCATAAAAAAAATAAAGCGAATTCCTTTTGTAATTACCGAGCACTCCTCTGGATTTCACTCCAAAGAAAATGGCTACAGTAAATTTATTTTAAAACTGTGTAAAATCATTCTTAAAAACGCTTCCTTTATTATGCCTGTTAGTGAAGATTTGAAATCACATCTAATAAAAATACACCCAAAAGGAAAGTATAAATCGATATCCAATGTCGTTGATAAATCTATTTTTAAAATCAACGATGAAAAACAAAAAGAAAATAACTTTATTCATGTTTCAACAGCTTATGAAGCTGCAAAAAATTTATTAGGGATAATACGTGTTATAAAGGAACTTTCTGAAATTAGAAAAGATTTTAAACTTCATATTGTTAGTGATGGAGATATTAAAAAGGCGCATGAGTTATCTAGAGAACTTGGGGTTTTAAACTCGTATGTAATTTTTCATGAAACAAAAACCACTCTTGAAATATCAAAAATGTATCAAGGAAAAAAAGCATTGATTCTTTTTAGTAATTTCGAAAATTTCCCTTGTGTTATTCCTGAAGCATGGATGTCGGGTGTCCCGGTTATTGCAACAAATGTTAATGGCATACCTGAATACCTTAACAAACAAAACGGCATCTTGGTAGAGCCTAAAAATGAAAAAATGCTATTAGAAGCAATGAATAAAATTTTAGATAACCAAGCAACATTTGATAAAAATAAAATGAGGGAATTTGCAATTAAGCATTTTAGCTATAACGCTGTTGCTAAAAAATATAGCGAAATCTATAGCAAAGTAATTCCTTCTTAGAAAAAGATATTAATTAATTTTACACCATGGCTGGATCTTCTTTAGGAACAATATTTAAGCTCGTAACTTTTGGAGAATCACATGGAGATTGTATTGGTGGAATTATTGAAGGACTGCCACCGAATCAAAAAATTAATTTACTTGCTATTCAAAACGAGTTGAATAAAAGAAAACCAGGGCAATCCGAGATTTCTTCTTCACGAAAGGAAAGTGACAAAGTGGAACTTCTTTCTGGAATATTTGATGGGTATTCTACAGGTACCCCTATCGGGTTTATTATTCGAAATAAAGATGTTAAAAGTGGCGATTATTCGCACTTAAAAAACACATTTAGACCTTCGCATGCAGATTTAACTTACCAAAAAAAATATGGCATTCGAGATCATCGAGGTGGTGGCCGATCGAGTGCAAGAGAAACTGCATGTAGAGTCGTTGCTGGAGCCATTGCAAAACAAGTATTGAATCAAATTGGTATTTCCTTTATAACCTATGTAGATCAAATTGGTGACCTGCAATTAAAAAAAGTGATAACTGTTACTAAAGAAGAAATTGAAAAAAATAGTTGTAGATGCCCAGATAAAGAATTAGCAGCTGAAATGGAGGAGCTAATTTTAAATGTAAAATCAAAAGGAGATACAATTGGTGGGTGTATTCAAGGAATAATTAATGGAGTTCCTATTGGTCTTGGAGAACCAGTATTTGACAAATTAAATGCCGAGCTAGGAAAAGCAATGCTAAGCATTAATGCCGTTAAAGGATTTGAAATTGGAAGTGGATTTAAAGCTGCTTCCATGAAAGGAAGTGAGCATAATGATTTAATAAACCAAGACTTCACCACAAAAAGCAATAATTCTGGTGGAATTCAGGGTGGTATTTCTAATGGAATGCCAATTTGTTTTCGAGTAGCATTTAAACCGGTGGCAACTTTAATGCAAAATCAAAAAAGCGTTACCAAAGATGGCAAAGAACAAATACTAGAAGGAAAAGGAAGGCATGACCCATGTGTGGTCCCTCGAGCAGTTCCAATTGTAGAGGCAATGGCAGCCATCGTTATTCTTGACTTATATCTACGTCAAAAAGCAATTTCCATATGATACAACGAGTTCAAAGCATCTATCTTATTTTAAGTATGATTTCTCTTACTATTTTATTAAGTGGCATGAACTTAATTGTTTTTTCCGGTCAGAAATACATGGCAAGTCTTAATGTATTTGGAATTAATAAAATAGAACTTTTAAAAAATCAAACGGTTTCCGATAGTACCTATCCTATATACCTTTCTATTATCGGTTTAGTTCTTTATGTTTTTATTTTATTAATGCGTTATAAAAATCTTCAATTGCAATTGAAAATGATTAGACGTTTATTTTTTATGTATTTTTTAATTGTCTTGGCTTTTTTACTTTTTTCCGTTTATGGATCTCAACTTATTGGAGAAAAAGAAATAAGCACACAAATAGGTTGGGGATTTGTATTTTTCATTCTTCCATTTCCTTTTATTTTTCTTGCGCAAATTGCCATAAAAAGAGACAAACAACTACTTGAATCCTTGAATAGATTACGTTAAAATGAATTATTTATCTGTTGAAAATCTAACAAAATCATTTGGGGAAAGAATTCTTTTTTCGAAGCTAACCTTTGGAATAAACCAAGGACAAAAGATTGCCATTGTAGCAAAAAACGGTAGTGGAAAGACGACACTTTTGAAATGCTTGATGGACAGAGAATCAATCGATGAAGGACGCATCGTTTATCGAAATGGAATTCGAATATCTTTTATGGAGCAGAGTGATAAATTTGATGCAGAATCATCCATATACGAAGTACTTCTTGATCATGACCTCCCCGAAATGAAGGCAATTAAAAAATACAAAGAAGCAGAGATAAAAAAAGATGAAATTTTATTACAACAAAGCTATAATGAACTCAGTGAATTAAATGCTTGGGATTTTGAATCCAAATTAAATCTTGTATTAACAAAACTAGATATAAAAAATCCAGAACAAAAAATAAAAACCTTATCTGGAGGACAAAAAAAACGTATCGCACTTGCTAAAGTTATTTTATCCGACGCCGATCTTTTATTTCTTGACGAACCAACAAATCACTTGGACTTAGACATGATCGAATGGCTTGAATCGTATCTTTCAAGTTCTAATTCCACTATTTTAATGGTTACACACGACCGATACTTTTTAGAAGTGGTTTGTGATGCTATTTTTGAGTTATCCAATAAAACACTTTTTAAATACAATGGTAATTTCTCTTACTATTTAGAAAAAAAAGCAGAAAGAGAAGAACAATTAAAGTCTACTATTGAAAAAGCTAAAAACACCTTCAGAAAAGAATTAGATTGGATTCGAAGACAACCTAAAGCTAGAGGAACTAAACAAAAAGCAAGGATAGAGTCTTTTGAGGTTACAAAAAAAGTAGCTTCTCAAAAAACCCAAAGCAAAGAACTTGAACTTTTGGTTAAAATGAACCGACTTGGATCAAAAATAATCGAATTACATAAAATTGGAAAGGCATTTGGAGATAAACGAATATTAGATAATTTTTCTTACAATTTTCAACGTAAAGAACGCTTAGGAATAGTTGGAAACAACGGTGCTGGAAAAACCACGTTTCTAAATTTAATTTTACAGAAAGAAGAAGTTGACAAAGGGAAAATAATCATTGGAGATACCATTGTTTTTGGATACTATAGCCAAGAACTTATTAAAGTTTCCGACCAAAAAAGAGTTATTGAGGTGATCAAAGACATTGCCGAATATATTCCGCTTGAAAAAGGAAAAGAATTATCCGCAGCACAATTACTCGAACGATTTTTATTTCCAAAAGAAATGCATTACCAATTAGTAAAAAAACTTAGTGGTGGTGAAAAAAGAAGACTGAAGCTACTTACCGTATTAATGAGTAATCCAAACTTTCTAATTTTAGATGAACCAACGAATGACTTAGACATATTTGCTATGGCAGTGCTAGAGGATTACCTTAGAGCTTTTCAGGGGTGTTTAGTGGTTGTTTCTCACGATAGATATTTTATGGATAAAATGGTCGATCATCTTTTTGTGATGAATGGAAATGGACAAATAAAAGATATCGTAGGGAATTACACGGTCTATAGAAAGGAACAAAAAGAGCTAAGTAAAAAAACAAAAAACACCAACATAAAAAAGGAAAGCACTGTTATTAAAGAAAAAAACAAGTTGTCCTTTAAGGAGAAAGAAGAGTTTAAAACTTTGGAAACCGAAATTGAAGTGTTAGAAAAAGAGAAAAAAGAAATTACCAACAAGCTATCGGATTCGTCTTTTAATGGGGAAGAATTAAATGCAATGGGGAAAAGATTGTCTAAAATTGTAGATGAAATTGAAATAAAATCAGACCGGTGGTTAACGCTTTCTGAATACAATTAATATTTAACCACAAAATAGTACTTTTATCAATATTCAATTATGTACCATAAAGTAAGTTCTGAAGATATTGATTTTTTTGTCGATTTGTTAGCCGATCGATGCCTCTTTTCTCAAGAAAATAAAGAAAAATATTCTAGAGATGAAACGGAAGATTTGTCTTATCCTCCTGAACTTGTTTTAAAACCTAAAACAAGCGAAGAGATTTCTAAAATACTATCGTATTGTAATCAAAAATTAATTCCCGTAACTCCTGCTGGAGCTAGAACTGGTTTAAGTGGTGGTGCTTTAGCTATACATGGAGGGGTTCTTCTTTCCATGGAGTTATTTAATAAGATTTTAAAAATTGACGAAGAAAATTATCAAGTAATCACCGAACCAGGAGTAATTACGGAAGACCTTCAAAATACCCTCAAAGAAAAAGGTCTTTTTTACCCCCCTGATCCAGCAAGTAAAGGAAGTTGTTTTATTGGAGGTAATGTTGCTGAAAATTCTGGTGGACCAAAAGCAGTAAAGTATGGAGTAACTAGTGATTATGTGCTTAACCTCGAAGTGGTTCTTGCCACAGGAGAAATTATTTGGACTGGTGCAAATGTGCTAAAAAATGCAACTGGATATAACCTAACTCAATTAATGGTAGGTTCTGAAGGGACATTGGGCATCGTTACAAAAATTGTTTTAAAATTAATTCCTCATCCAACAAGAGACATGCTTATGCTTGTGCCATTTTTTGAGGCAGAAGAAGCATGTAAAGCAGTTGCGGCAATATTTAATGCGGGAATCACTCCAAGTGGACTCGAATTTATGGAAAGAGATGCTTTGCTTTTGTCGCAACAAATGATCAACAATTCCACCATTAGCATCAAAGATAAACATCAGGCACATTTACTAATAGAATCGGATGGCTTTGAAGAAGGAATAATTATGGCAGAATGTGAAAAAATTATGCATGTTCTTGAAAATTTTAATACCGATGAAATTTTATTTGCAGAAAGCGAAGCACAAAAAAGCGCCTTATGGGCATTACGTCGAAAAGTTGGAGAAGCTGTAAAAAGCAAATCCATCTATAAAGAAGAAGATACCGTTGTTCCTAGATATGCTTTACCCGAACTACTTAAAGAAGTTAAATCTATTGGAAACGATTTTGGCTTTGAATCTATTTGTTATGGACATGCAGGAGATGGTAATTTACATGTCAATATTCTAAAGGGAGATCTTTCTGATGAAAAATGGGAAAAAGAACTTCCTACAGCAATTAAAAAACTTTTCATCAAAGTTAAATCCCTTGGTGGGACTCTTTCAGGGGAACATGGAATTGGGCTTGTTCAAAAACAATACATGGAAATATTTTTCTCAAAAAGCACCATTCTGATGATGAAAAACATTAAAAAAATATTTGATCCAAATCTTATCTTAAATCCTGGGAAAATTTTCCCAGATTAATTTTAATTTTGCAAAAAAAAATTATGCTTATAAAATTTAAACTTTCTGTTTTTTCACTTTTTTTCATTTTTGCTATTACTTCTTGTAATAACGATAGTAAAGACTTATACAAAGACGATGAAAACCCCTCAAAAAAAATTAAAAAAAGTCAAGAGCCAAACAACAAGGAAATAAATCAAGATACAATTAAACAAAACAACAAGCCTTTTTCCTATGCTAATGATGGCATGTATGCTGACTTTTATACTTCTAAAGGAAAAATAACCTGTGAATTGGAATATCAAAAAACGCCAATGACAGTGGCTAATTTTGTTGCATTAGCAGAAGGAAAAAAGAAAAACAATAGAAAAGAAATTGGAAGCCCATTTTATGATGGACTAAATTTCCATCGAGTAATGAACGACTTTATGATACAAGGGGGGTGTCCAGATGGCAATGGAATGGGAGATCCAGGTTATAAATTCGCTGACGAGTTTCACCCTGAATTAAAACACAATAGTCCTGGTATTTTATCCATGGCCAATTCTGGCCCAGGAACGAATGGAAGCCAGTTTTTTATTACCCACAAAGAAACTTCTTGGCTAGATAATAAACATTCCATTTTTGGTCATGTTGTAAATGGGCTTGATAAAGTCTATAGTATTGTTCAAAACGATAAAATAGACTCTGTAAGAATTATAAAAGTTGGCGAAAACGCAAACAGCTTTAATGCGCTTCAAGTTTTTGAAACAGAACAAGAAAAAATTAAACAACAAAAAGAAATTGCAAAAAAGATGCAAGCTGAATTATTAAATAAATTAAACTCAGGCATGAAAAAAACAAAAAGCGGATTAGCATATAAAGCCCTTAAAAAAGGAAAAGGAAAAGTGCATCCAAAAGCCAGTAGCACCGTAACTGTTCATTATACCGGAAAACTATTAAATGGGAAAGTATTTGACAGTTCTTTAAAAAGTGGAAAACCTGCAAATTTTGCTCTCAACCAAGTAATCCCAGGTTGGACCGAAGGCATTCAATTAATGGTTGTTGGAGATAAATTTACTTTTTTAATCCCATCTAATCTTGCTTATGGAGATAGAGGGGCTGGTGGCGTAATACCTCCAAATGCAGATTTAATTTTTGATGTCGAATTATTGGATATAAAATGATTAAAATTATAACAATCTTTAGTTTAGCTATTTTACTTATTTCTTGTGAAAACTCAAAAAATAAATCACAACCAAAAAAGAGAGAAATAAGTGGGAGCTCTGAACAGAAAACACCCACAGTAAATTCTAATTCTACAAAAGGTGACATCTCTTCTGAATATTTAGGTGCTTATCCAAAAAAAGATAGCATCTCTTATTCTCTAGGGGTAAATCAAGCCGAAATGATGCTTAATAAAAGTAACCTTGACACTAGAGATTTTGATCAAAAAGAACTGATCAAAGGATTTAAGGAAAACTTATACACTTCTCCAATTTTAGATTCGATTTGTAAACTTAATATGGAACTTTTTCTAGGAGAAAATGGCCAAAGCTTAAATTCGGATTTTGCAGCAAGTGGATCGTATTGTATCGGAAAATTATATGCACATAATTTTCTAACAATTTGGTCAAAATCTGAAGGAATTAATAGGCTAAATTTGAAAATGGTTGTTCATGGTTTTGAAGACATTATTAAAAAAAATATCATTGCAATTACTTCTGAAAGAAGAAAAGACTTAATAAAAGTCTTTTATGAAAACTTGGTAAACGATGTTTCAAAAGTGATGATCGATGCCTTGAATGAAAGATCAAATGTTGAAGAAATCATAGTTGAAGACAGAAAAAATGGAATTATTGACTCTGCAATAATTTATATCGAATCGATTAAAAAAGGAACAGGTCCATTTCCAACAGATTCCTCTAATGTCAGTATAGACTACATCTTGACTTCTCCTTTTATGGATACTCTTGAAAACACGTATAAAAGTTATTCGAATCAAAAACCTCCTTTTGTAAATATTAAATCTTTTTATCCTGGTATGCGTATAGCTATTCCCAAAATGCAAAAAAATGGAATTTATCAAGTTTTCTTGCCATTTGAAATGGTGGAAGACGAAAGACTTCCTTTTCCGTATATTTGTTTTTATATTGAACTTTTAGATTTTAAAGAAACAAGCACCAATGATTAAATTAATATTACTTAGCATCGGTCTACTTGCTCTTGCATTTGCTGGAATTGCCATAAAAATTCTTTTAAAAAAAGATGGGCAATTTGCTGGAACTTGTGCAAGTAACAATCCCTACTTAAACAAAGAAGGAGAAGCCTGTGGAATGTGTGGTGCTATGCCAGACGAAAAATGCAAAAGTGACTAAATATTGCTTAGCAAATTTATAAACCATCACTAAAATCAATATATTTCTGAAAAAAGCAGTGTTAATTGGGGCATCGGGTTTAGTTGGCAGTAAATTGCTTCAACAACTTTTAACTTGGGATCAACTAGAAGAAATCGTATTATTAAATAGAAAAAATTTAGAGCTATCGCATCCCAAAATAAAACAATTTGAAATCGATTTTGAAGACCAAAGCATCTATTTGGACAAAATCAAAGGAGACCTTGTTTTTTGCTGCATTGGAACCACCAGAAAAAAAACACCAAATACGGATACATATCGAAGAATTGATGTAGGAATCCCTAAAAAAGCAGTTTATGCTGCGCAAATAAATAAAGTAAAACAATTTCACTTAATTTCTGCAATTGGAGCAGATAAAAATGCAAAAGTAAGCTACAACAAAATTAAAGGGGAGTCCGAAGAAGTCTGTTTAAAATCAAGCATTCCAAGCATTCATATTTATCGACCTGGACTACTAATTGGAAAAAGAAACGAAACAAGAATAGGAGAATCTATTTTTCAAAAAATCGCTCCCTTTTTTGATCTTTTTTGTAGAGGAAAACGTGCAAAATACCATAGTATATCTGCTTCAAAACTTGCCGAATTCATGTTAAAAAACGCTTTAAATAATGGAGAAGGAAAACTCATCCACTCCTACCCTTTCTCTAAATTTTAATAAAGCGTTTCATTTGAACCTTGGAATCATTATTGATTTTAATCCAATAAACTCCCGATTGAAGATTTTTTATGGAAATATTTGACTTAGAATTAATTTTCTTTAATAATTTTCCATGAATCGATAAAACTTGCACTGAAGAATCAAAAGAAGAAGGTAAATTGATTAAAGAAATATAATCACTAGCTGGATTTGGATAAATATTCCATGAAATTGGAGCATTTTGTTCAGAAAGCCCCCAAACATTAAATGATTCAAAAACTGCTTTGTATGCATTTACCTTTCCATACCCCCACTGAGCATCGCCAGGCCAAGAAATGTTACCAGTATAATTATCTTGCCTTGATGTTTGTTTTAGGACTTCTTTAACAGTTCTTGCAGACAAGGCTGGATTTGCTTCCAAAATTAATGCTGCAACACCAGCAACCATTGGAGAAGCCATCGACGTACCTGAAAATTTTGCAAAATGATAGGTTCTGCCATTAAACGGAATCGATCCAACAGAAGTATAGGAATTATCGGTAAATGAAGATATTGCAGAAGCAACCGCAACTCCAGGTGCAGAAATATCAGGTTTCATAAGGCCATCTATTCTTGGTCCTTTACTTGAAAAAGAGGCTATTTGACCACCAACAACACTTCCACCCGCTGTCGTATATTGAGAATTATATGCTGCGACACTAATTACATCATCTGAACAAGATGGCTCACTTATCCCATAATCGGAGTCGCCACTAAGCGAATTTCCTCCAACATAAGAAAAAGGCATTCCCCAATTTCCAACATCATTACTTAATTCGGTTACGTTCCAATAATGAACTTCTCCTGTATTGCTTCTTGATTTTAAAACTACACGCAGAGAGGTATTGGTGTTTTTTACTCGAAGTCTCATTTGAGCTCTCCCATTCAGAGGATGTGCACTATCGGCAGAAATATTATACCATATGGTATCGTTTCCTGTAACCAAAAATGTATCTATATAAGACAATGTCGTAGCTGTCGAATAATATGGACTTTCCGTTAATAAGGAATTTGACGTATTGGTTACCTGAATTCCATTTTCAAAAGAATTCCCCCATTGATCGCCCCATGCATGTACACTTTGTCCCCACATATAGGGATGGGAATTATAAGAATAAAAATTAATCTTGGATCTTAAGGTATCGTTATTAAAGTCTTTTTTGAGATGAAAGTTTGCATTTCCATTATTTCCCCCGGAATTAACAAATAAAACGTCTAAATCCGTATAGGCGAAAATCGATTGACTCAGAAGAGACGTTCCATCAAGGGTTCCAACATGATAAAGTCCCCAGCTCATATTGATGACAAGCCTTTTCCCATCGGCAAGTGCTTTTTGATACATCCATTCCCAAGCATCTAAAACAGCCGCAGTATTAATTAAAAAGGTAACAAACAAAAAATTTGACTCAAATGCGACCCCTCTATACGATGTTCCTGCCCCACTTCCACCAGCTATATTTGACACATGCGTCCCATGAGTTGCATAACTATAAATATTTGAAGTATCACATTCTGCAGCCAATAATTCGGAGGCAGTATCATATTCTGTTCCATAAGGAAAAACAGAAGGGCTTGGGCCGCTCGTTTTATATTGATCCCAGGCAGCAACAATTCTTGTTTGTGCTAAGGAGGTATCATAAAAAACTGGAGAAGTATAGTCAAAGCCCCAGTCCGTTACACCTATGTATACATTTTTTCCTGTATACCCCTGCCCATTAGGAAGATTAGTGCCTGCATACACACTATCTACATGCATGTCCAAAATAGCTTTATCCAAAGTTGGTTTTATTTTTTGAGCTATTTCTAAATAAACCCCATTAAAATCTGTAGAATGAATTTTATAAAGCTGGTCCATTGGAATTCGAATACTTGTAATATTTGTTCTCGTGGAACCAAGATAATAACCCATCGATTTTAATTCTTCTAGCTTTAAAATACTTGCCTTGCACAACATCGAAAGACAATTTTCTCCGTTAAAAGAATGGATAGGATATTTAGATAACAAAATGGAGTCTTTGGTATTGGATATTTTTTCTATTTCTACCCGATTGTTCGCATCCAAAATAGCTTGGCTATTTAAAAAAAATGAACATTGAAATAGAAAAAAACAAAGGATTATTTTTTTTAGCATAAGATAAATTTACTTATTTAAAATCGATATAAGAATTATATCTTTTGAGTCATATTAAAGATATAATAAATAAATTTGCTTTAATAATTAAACCATGAGCATTACCCATAAAAAAAGATTCTTTTTACACTTCCTATTTACTGGACTATTTTTTCTTTATTCATGCAATGAAAAAACAAGTATTAAAGAGGAAAAAAACTCCTTAAAACAAAAAGAAACAGTAGACAAGCCGGTAATGAATTCAAAAATAATTACCCTCTCAGCAGAAGAAGTAAAAAAACACATTGAAAAAGTTTTAAAAATAAAGAACAACGAAATCTACAATTATGAAATTACAAAGGGACATCTTAATAACGATCAAATAGAAGACGCCGTAATTATAGTTAACCGATATGAATTTGCAAAACAAGAAGCAGCAAATTCTAACAACCCAGCTAAGCGATATGATATTGGGCTTATAGGCTCTTATAATTTTTTGTTTATTTATGACGGAAAAAGCAAAAACATAAGTGCTTTCCCTACAACGGTTCGTTCAAGTCCAATGGTTCCACTTAAAATAAAGTTAAAAAAAATAACCGCTAAAGACAAATCCGATATTCTTGTGGAATACCGAATAAGAAATAGTGCTTTCACAAACTTGTATTCTGTGAAAAACTTAGCAGCAAATTTAATTTTTGCTTGGAAAAAATACGATGGTTTTGGAACGAAAAAACAAGAAGCATTTTGTTTTAACTATTCGGAAATTGCAGATGGTTTTCCTTTAAAAATAACCATTACAAAAGGAGAAATTACTAATAATAATTCTCTAGAAATTAAAGATCATAATATCGAAAATGCTGAAATAAAAAACCTAAATGAAGACATCTACACCTTTTTCTTTAATAGAAAAATAAATAAATACGCAACAAAAATTGATTAATGAATCTTTTGTCTTTTTAAAAGGTATGTTAATAAAACTTCATTGAATCCCTCATTGATATCGGCTGTCATAAATTCAATTTGCTGATCAATACTCTTCATTTCTATTTCTTTAAAATACGCTTGTATAGATTTTTTATAGACTTCTCTTATTTGGGAAGGTTGTATTTTCATCTCTTCTCCAGATTCCATATCAACTAAACGATAAGGCCTATTACCAAGTTCAAAATTTAATTCCATTTTATTATCCAAAACATGAAATAGAATTACTTCGTGTTTATTATGACGCATATGTTCTAAAGCTTGAAATAAATCATTAATTCGGTCTGGATTATCCAAAAAATCAGAAAAAATAACAAACAAACTTCTTCGTGGAGTAATTTCGGCTAAATCATGCAGAGCATCAACAAGATTTGTTTCTTTTTTTTGTTTTGGATTATAGGCATATAACTTTTTTTCAAGTTCACTTAACAAATATCTCAAATGAGGCAAAGAAGATTTAGATTTTGTATGAAGTTCAATCTCATCAGAAACAAAAGATAAACCCATCGCATCTCTTTGGCGTTTTAATAACTCCATTAAACATAAAGAAGATAAAATAGAGAATTCTAACTTATTTTGATTGGCATCTTCAGGAAAATACATGGAACTTGAAGTATCAACAACGAACTGACATCTTAAATTGGTTTCTTCTTCATATTTTTTGGTAAATAATTTTTCTGTTCTTGCAAATAACTTCCAATCAATGTGTTTGGTAGATTCTCCTGTATTATAGAGTCTGTGTTCTGCAAATTCAACAGAAAAACCATGAAAAGGGCTTTTGTGTAATCCAGTTATAAAGCCTTCCACAACTTGTTTTGCCAACAATTCAAGATTGCCATATTTAAAATTGCCCTCAAGAGAAAGTTTAGACATACAGTTTATTAAAATATTACGCAATTTATACAATAAAAATAGAATTAAAAACACAAACTGCCTATGAAAAAATCATAAACTATTAGTTTTCTTTTTATTACGACTTAAAAACCTTATATTGACTTAATTATGTATTAAATAAATCCGACTTAACTTCTATCTATGAAAAGCATTTATACTATCTTTTTCTTATTCTTTTTTGTTATTTGCGCAAAATTTAATTCCATAAAATCTCAAGCAAGTATGTTATGTACCTTTGTCAATCTTGATTGCAACAACGATGGAATTATTGATTCAATTATAAGTGGTGGGGTTCCTTTAATATTTAGCAATCCAAGTTCTAGCTTTAATTATACTACCACTAATGTTGCATGCGATACAAATGCTTTGTCTGGTATAGGCCCAGCAAATTATTCTGTAGCAATTGATTCGAATTGGTTAATGGCAAATGGATATACCGTTAACAATATTACTCCAAATGCAATTGCTACCTTTTTACCAACAGCCCATACTATAACTATTCTATTAAATTGTATACAACAACAAAGTAACATGTGCCTTTCTGGACAAGTTTATTGCGATACAGATAGTAGCGGATCATTTACTCTAGGAGATACTCCGATAGATTCGGTTCCAATTGTTTTAACTACACCTCAGGGGCAATTTAATGCCTTAACTACTTTTTCTGGGAATTACAGTTTCGCTTATTTGGGTATTACCGGTCAAGGATCTTCAGTCTCAATTGACTCTACATGGCTTGCAACAAACTCATTCTCCACAAATACTAATCCTGTTGGGTTTAACAACGCTGCTTGCCTTTCTATTTCTGGACCCAATATCATTGATTTTCCTATTCTTGGATGCAATCCAATTCAACCTCCAAGTAACATGTGTTTATCGGGTCAAGTTTATTGCGATATCGATAGTAGTGGAACATTTAATCTAGGCGATATTCCTCTTGATTCTGTACCAGTATTTATAACCACACCACAAGGACAAATTACTGCGTATACAAATATGATGGGGAATTATAGTCTAAGTTATTCTGGAACAGCTGGACTTCCAACTGTTGTTATGATTGACCCTGCATGGCTTACTCAAAATGGAATTACTGGATTTTCTCCTGTAACTATTCAAAATGCTCCATGTGGTCAAGTTGGTGCACTAGCTAATTTCCCATTAACTGGATGCAATCCTATTCAACCGCCAAGTAACATGTGTTTATCGGGCCAAGTTTATTGCGATACCGATAGTAGTGGAACGTTTAATCTAGGGGATATTCCATTAGATTCCGTTCCAATTTTAATTACGACACCTCAAGGCCAACAAACTGCATATACTAACTTATTAGGTAATTATAATTTTACCTACACTGGGATTGTTGGAACCCCGACAGTGGTAGTAATTGACCCAGCTTGGCTTGCTCAAAATTTTATTACTGGATTTGCTCCAGTAACTATTCAAAATACAACATGTAGTTCAGCAGGTAATGGAGCAGTTGCTAACTTCCCATTAACTGGATGCACTATTTCACCTCCACAATTAGACATGTGTGTAACTGGAATTATTTATTGTGATGTAGATACAAATGGCCAATTTGGTTTTGGAGATATTCCCTTGGATTCTGTTCCTATTACTATCATTACATCCACAGGATCTGTACTGAATATATATACCAATTCAAGTGGAATTTATTCATTAACCTATCAAAGTACTGCAGGATTACCAACAATAGTTAGCATTGATCCTGTTTGGTTAATTCAAAATGGTTTTCTTGGAAATGGAGTTACAAATGTATTAAACACCCCTTGTATTCTAGGTGGTTCTATTGCCGACTTTCCTTTATCAGGATGTAATCAAAATAACAACACCATGTGTGTATCGGGACAAGTTTTTTGTGATGTGGATAGCAATGGAGTATTTAATATAGGAGATACTCCACTTGATTCTGTACCAATTACATTAACCGCCGGATTTGCTGGTAATTTTAATACCATAACTGATTCTAACGGAATGTATACGATTACTTATCAAGGAGTAGCTCAAAATCCAGCGCTAATAAGTGTAGACAATGCATGGCTATTAAGTAATGGATACACCACTTTTGGATTTAATCCAACTACTGTTAATAATACCCAATGCAATGCAAGTGGATCCGGAGGAGCAAACGTTAATTTCCCTATTAATTGTAGTTTCTTTCCTAATCCAAATGACATGTGTATTTCGGGACAAGTTTTTTGTGATGTAGATTCAAATGGGATTTTTTCTCCTTGGGATATTCCTATTGCACAAGCTCCCATAATTCTTTCACAATCAACTAATCCAGCAATGGTTGTTTACACCGATAATTCTGGTTTTTACAATGCTATTTATCAAGGCAACATCCTCTCTGCTGAACTTGATTCAAGTTGGTTAGCAAACAACGCTTACACGACAAATAACAATTCGGTTAATGTAACAAATACTTCTTGTCTCGCTGGAGGTTTTAATGTGAACTTCCCTCTTTATGGATGCTCCACAACTGAAGTTCTAAATAATTCACCTTTAACTATCCAATTATATCCCAACCCATTTACAGAAACACTTCACATTATTTCTAACACATCTATAAAAGGCATACAAATAATTGATTTGAGTGGGAGATTGGTTAAAAATATTGAAAATGATAACGGTTTAAGTATTCCGCTAGGAACTTTAGAAAATGGAAATTATCTAATTAAACTAATAAGTAATAAAGGAACTATAATAAAAAAGATTCAGAAAATATAAAAAGTATTTCTTATTAAATATTTTCAATAATATAATTTAACATCATTTGAAATAAGTGATTCCTAGTGTTCCCTCCATATATGCCATGATTTTTATTGGGGTAAACAAATAAATCAAATTGCTTGTTTGCTTTCACTAAGGCATTGACCATTTCCATTGAATTTTGAAAATGAACATTATCATCTGCCGAACCATGGATTAACAAATAATTCCCTTTTAATAGATTTACAAAATTTATCGGAGAATTGTCATTATAACCTGCTGGATTTTCTTTTGGGGTTCTCATAAATCTTTCTGTATAAATATTGTCATAATATTTCCAATTTGTAACAGGAGCAACAGCAATAGCAGAACAAAAATAATCTGCCCCTTTGGTTATAGCCAATGAAGACATAAATCCGCCATAACTCCACCCTTGAATTCCGATTCTATTTTTATCAATATAAGAAAAACCACCTAGTTCTTTAGCCGTATTTATAACATCTTGGGTTTCTAATTTCCCTAATTGAAGGTACGTGGATTTTTTAAATTTTTCCCCTCTAAACATGGTGCCTCTTGGGTCTACAGAAACAACAATATATCCTTTTTGAGCCAAGAGCTGAAAAAACATATATTTTAACCCTCCCCATTTATCTAGAACTTCATTGTGGCCTGGCCCACCATAAACCGTCATAAAAACTGGATATTGTTTTGTAGAATCAAATTGAGGTGGCCTTAACATCCAAGCATTTAACAAAACAGAATCTGATTTAATTTTAAAAAAATCGAATGCAGATATTTTTTGTTTGGAAAGTATTTTTTTAAGTCTTTTATTGGACTCTAAAACTCTTATTTTTACTCCTTTATTTGAACAAAGGGTATATTCAGGAGGGGTATTTATGGTAGAATGATTAAGCACAAAACATTTCATTCCTTTAGTGAAACTTGCCTGGTTATAGCCATTTATAGGACTCAATAACTCCTTGTCTTTATTGTTTATTTTTTTTCTAAAAATAGATTTGTTTAAGGGCGAATTAGCTGCCGCTGAAAAATATAAATATTCATTTTTATTATCTATTCCATAAAATTCAATTACATCGAAGGCACCAAAAGTTATTCGTTTTTCGATCCCTGAAAAATCTACTTTATAGATATGATTAAATCCATTTTTCTCGCTTGTTCTTAAAATAGAATTCCCATCGTTTAGAATTAATAAATTATCATCTATTTCGACATACGTTCTTGATTTTTCTTCATGAAAAACACTTACAGAAACCTTTTTCTTGCTAAGTAATTCGACCAAATGATATTTCAGATGATTTTGGTGTCTATTTAAAGTTAGAACCACTAATTTATTTGTTGTCGGAGACCATTTTAGTCTTGGAATATATTCACAATCTCCTAAATCAATTTCTTTTAATTTAGAACAATTAAGATTGGAAATATGCAAAGTAACCCTACTGTTTTGTTCTCCTGCTTTAGGATATTTAAATTTATAATTATCGGGATATAGGTCATTATAAAGCGTCATCGAAAACTTTTTGACTTTCTTTTCATTAAACCGAAGAAAAGCAATGTTTTGACTATCGTATGACCACCCATACGCTTTGGTTATTCCAAATTCTTCCTCATAAACCCAATCTGTTGTTCCATTGATTATTTTATTTCTTTTCCCATCTTCAGTAATTGCCTTTATTTTTCCACTTTTAAGTTCTTTAACATAAAGATTGTTCTTAAAAATATAAGACACTTTTTTTCCATCCGGAGAATATTCCGCAAGTGTTTGTGGAGAATGTTTTTCATCAAGAGGAACTAATTTTTGAGTAACAATGTCAAATAAATAATGAATAGCTGTATAGCTTCTTCTGTAAATAGATTTTTTATTACAAAATAAAAGAACTTTTGTTTCGTCTTTATTGAATTCATATTCATCAATCAATATAGGAGTATTTTCCATGGTAAAATATTCTCCATTTATTAATACTGTTCCTGTATCTTCAGGATTAGTAATGGAATACTTTACGATAGATTGATTGGCAGACATTTTTGTGTAAGACACCCCATCATTCATTGATCGAAAACCTTTAACTCTAGCTGAAAGAAACTTATAATCTTTCCAAATATCTTCCACAGTAATGTTCTGTGAAAAACATGGAAAAAAGAAAGCAATGATAAGAAAGGAAATAAAAAATTTATACATGAACTTCTATTTGGATGTTGAATTTAGCAAATGTTATAAAAATAGACACTAATATTTAAAAAATTGTTCACAGAGATTAACAATTTGATCCTATTTTCAGTTAAAAAAATATGTATTTTTGAGAAAACAAAATTTTAATAAACGATATTATGAAGAAAACACTACTTGTTCTTAGCTTATGCATTTCTTTTATTTCCTTTTCACAAGATTGCAGCAACCTATTTATTTCTGAATATGTGGAAGGATGGTCAAACAATAAAGCAGTTGAAATATATAATCCGACTAGTTCTGCTGTCGATTTAAGCAATTATTTCATTGCTCGTTATTCCAATGGGGCAAGCGTAGCAACCAATGCAAACGCAATTCAATTATCCGGAACTATTGCTGCTCATGATGTTTATGTTGCTGTAATTGAAAAACTAGATTCTACGGGGCAAGGGCAAGAAGCTCCTGTTTGGGATTCTCTTCAGGCTAAAGCAGATGGATATTATTGTCCGGATTATAACGTATCTAACGCTTTCTATTGGAATGGGAATGATGCCATTTTATTAGGTGCGGGAGTATTAGGATCAACACCAGGTGACGATATAACTACGGCATCCAACTTTGCGATTATAGATATCTTTGGAAAAATTGGTGAAAATCCAGCAAATTCTGCAGGAGCTGCAGGTGGAACAGGAGCTGGATGGTCCACAGATTTCCCATACAATACTGGAGCCGGAACAATTGTTACTACGGATCATTCCTTAATTCGTAAATCTTCGGTTAAAAATGGAGAAGCTGCACCGGTATCCTTTTTTAATCCATTAGACCAATGGGACTCTATCCCAGCTGTTGTTGTTCGTTTAGATGCAAATGGCGATACTCTTTTTGGGACAAGTGGAAATCCAATACTAGATGGAAACTGGAATAGCCTTGGGATACACGCTTGTGACTGTAATCCTGCTGCTGTTTCTTCTCTTGAAAACAAACTGCTTTCCGTTTATCCTAACCCTTCTAACGGAGATTTTTTCATTAAACACGAAGGCCAAATAAATTCGGTTGTTGTTTTAAACGCTTTGGGACAAAAGATTTATTCCATAGATTTAAATAACCATCTTACAACGATAAACATTGGAAATAAAAAGGGGCTTTATTTTTTGAAATTCAAAACTAATAAAGAAACATATTCCACTCGTAGAGTTATTATTAAATAATCTTTTTAAAAGGCCCGTGGGCCTTTTTTTATTTAATTCGCTATGAAATTATTAAGTTCTCTTTTCTTTTTGTTCTTTATGGGTAATTGTTTTGCCCAATCCACTAATACCGGTACTATTTCAGGTATCATTACCGATGATATCGCTAAAGAACTTATTGTAGGAGCAAAAGTAAATATCAATAATAAATACCGAACATTATCGGATTATGATGGAAAATACACGCTAAAAAATGTTCCATATGGGAAGCACAAAATAGTGGTTAGCATTTTATCTTTCGATACCCTCATCGTATTTATTGATCTAAAAGAACCAACTCTAAACCAAAACCTAATTTTAGGAGGAAGTGTAGAACTGGAAGAAGTGAAAATAATAGGGAATTTAGTACGGGGCAATAATGTTCCTATTGCGGTTACAACAATCTCTACAAAAAAAATCACCGAAGAGCTTGGATCTAGAGACCTTCCTATGTTATTAAACGGAACTGCTGGAGTATACGCTACTCAACAAGGTGGTGGAGATGGAGATGCTAGAATTAATGTAAGAGGATTTGACCAGAGAAATGTTGGGGTAATGATTGATGGTGTTCCTGTTAATGACATGGAGAATGGAGCGGTTTATTGGTCTAACTGGTTTGGATTAGATGCCATTACTTCTACCATTCAAGTGCAAAGAGGTCTTGGTGCAACAAAAATTGCAATGCCTTCTATAGGAGGAACTATTAACATTATAACCCAAGGAATTGGAAGTAAAAAAGGAGGCCGATTTAAGCAAGAATATGGCACAGGTAATTTTTTAAGGTCCTCATTTTCATACAATACCGGAATGACTAAAAGTGGATGGGGACTTACTTTTTCAGGATCCTATAAAAGAGGAGATGGATGGGTAGACGGAACACAAACCGAAGGTTTTTTTGGATATCTTAAACTTTCTAAACGAATTAAGAATCATTTATTTACCTTGTCTGCATTTGCTGCCCCTCAACAACATGGACAACGATCTTATAGCCAACCCATACAATATTGGAGTGCGGATCAAGCGCTGAATCTTGGGCTAACTATCGATTCTTCTCAAAACTATTATAATCAAGGGGTTCAATTTAATCAACATTGGGGATACCGAACCATTGATGGAAAAAAAGAAGTTTTTAACGAGCGTTTAAATTATTACACCAAGCCTCAAATAACCCTTAAAGATTTTTGGAAAGTAAACGACAAACTATCTATTTCTAATCTTGCGTACCTTTCCATTGCTAGTGGTGGTGGAACTCGAATCTTTAATTCTAGCTCTCTTCAACGAGACAGCATTGGTCTTATCGATTGGGATAGAGTCATTGAAGACAATCAAGTAAACTCCTTATTTGGAACGCCAAATGTGGATGCGGCATATCATCCCACATTAATTAAATCCAATAATGTTTTGCTTGCGAGTGTCAACAAACATTTTTGGGTAGGTTATCTTGGTCAATTTAATTATGAAGTCACTGAAAAAGTCTCTTTTTCTGGAGGAATCGATTATCGATTTTATAAAGGAGAGCATTACCAAGAAATAAAAGATTTGCTTGGAGGAGATTACTTTGTTAGTACGGCAAATCAAAACTCTACTACTGCGATGATGGTAGAAGGAGATAAAGTAGCCAAAAACACATACAATGCATATCGCGATGGTTTAGTAAACTGGATTGGTTCTTTTGCCCAAATGGAATACACCGGCGACAAATGGTCTACCTTTATTAATGTTTCTGGTATTATAAACTCCTATAAAGGAATCGATTATTTTCAGAAAAGAGAATTGGATTTAGGCGATACCATTTTACAAATAGGTGCAAACGATACGATAAATTATAATGGAGAGGAATACACCTCAAATTCGTCAGGATTAACACATGTCCAAACCGATTGGAAAACTATTCCTGGCTTTACCTTAAAATCTGGAGCAAGCTACGCGATAAATGACCATTCGAATGTTTTTATGAATGTCGGGTATTTATCTAGAACTCCTCAGTTTAGTAATGTCATTGATAACAACACCAATACGTTTTTTAAAGAAATTGTAAACGAAAAAATAGTAGCGCTTGAAGGAGGATATAATTTGGCTGGAAAGTCATTTGGAATTAATTTAAACGGATATCTTACCAATTGGAAAAACAAACCTTTTCCATATGGGGTATCGGTTCCAGATCCACAAGACCCAACGGAAACAATTCGAATTAATATTAATGGAATGGATGCCATTCATGTTGGGGGAGAATTTGATTTGGCATGGAAAATAAACAAAATATTTTCTACAGAATTAATGTTTTCCTATGGAGATTGGTTTTGGAATTCAAGTAAAACAGTGTTTATTCCGCAATACGACTCCTTAGAAATAAATTTTGATGCCAAAGGAGTGCATGTTGGTGATGCCGCACAAACTGCCTTATCTGCTGCACTAAGAATTCAACCCTTAAAACAATTATACTTCAAAATACAGTATCAATTTTTTGATCGCTATTATGCAAATTTTGATCCTTTTAGTCTTCAAGGGGAAAACGGAGGAAGAGAATCTTGGATGATCCCCTCCTACTCCATGGTTAATCTTTTTGCTGGATATCGATATAAATTTAAATCTTTTGTGCTATTCTGTAATGGCACTATCACCAATATGTTAAACAACATTTTTATTACAGATGCAAGAAATAACTATAACGACCCATTCAATTTTGATGCACAATCTGCAAACGTAATGTTTGGACAAGGTTTTCGTTTTAATGTATCTTTAGGAATTCAATTTTAAACTATTATGAAATATTTATTTAGCTCTTTTTCACTTCTTTTATCGTGTTTTGCTTTTTCTCAAGCAAATATTGGAGATGCAAGAAACATGTCTGTTGGTTCTACAGTAACGGTTACCGGAGTGGTTACCAATGGACCCGAACTGGGAAACATTCGATATATTCAGGATGCTACGGGTGCAATTCCTGCTTATGGCTCCATGTTGAGTAGTGTTTCGCTTGGAGATTCCATAACGGCAACTGGCGATTTATTTGATTTTAATGGGCTACTTGAAATTTCTCCTACGACCAATTTCACAAATCATGGACAAGGCACACTCCCCCAACCTCTTAATATTCCACTAACCAGTGCTGGCGAGTCCTTAGAATCACAACTTGTAAGAGTAGACAATATTAGTTTTGTACAAACGGGATCGTTTTCCTCAGGAAATAGTACGGTTCAAGTAACAGATGGAACAAACACCCTGGATGTGAGAATCAATGGAGGAACAAATCTTACTGGAGCAGCTATCCCAACAGGACAAATTAGCATGATTGCTTTAATGGGGCAATATGGCTCAAACTATCAGCTAATTCCTCGAAGCTTAAGCGATATTTTTCCATATGTAGCACCAGATAAAGAAATAAACATAAAACTTGATGGAGTAGATGTCCTTAACAACACGTCGTATTTCATCGGAAACAACGCAAGCACTCAGCTAATTGTTGAAAATTCTGGAACTCAAAATTTAAGCGTTTCCGGAACTACTTTTTCAGGGATAAATGCAGTAGACTTTTCTACCAATTTGACAACTGCAAGCATTTCTGGTGGAACAAGCGATACATTTGACATCCTTTTTAATCCTACTGGAAATGGATCTTATTTTGCTACCATTAGTATTAGTAATGACGATGTAGATGAAAATCCATATGTTATTAATCTATCCGCAATAGGGTTAAATAATTTAGCTACAGAGCCAAGCAATAACCCAAGCAATCTTAGTTTTCCATTGGTTAAGACCTATACCTTAGTTGGCGATTATGATGCCGTTTCAAGTGCAGAAAACTATATTGTCCTATGGGGTAATGGAAATGCCATCATGGATGAACCACTCGATGGAACTTCGTATAAAAGAGGCGATGTAATCGGAAATTCTAAAGTTGCATATGTTGGAAGTGGTACTTCTTTTACTCCTCGTGGAATCATTGCAAACCAAAGCTACTATTTTAAAGTGTTTACTTTCAATGGATCTAATGGCTACGAAAATTATAATACCACTTCTCCAGCTTCTGGATCCGCATCGAGCTTAGGCTCACAAATGGGCACTTATTACAACTCGATAAGTACCTCCTCCCCTACATTTTTATCCGACTTGTCGGCCCTTATTAATCCGCATAACGCCATTACCTACTTTAGTTATAAACAAACGATGATGAGTCAGTTTGAAATAAAAGACACTACCAATGGACAATCCTATGTAGAATGTGTATACTCGGGAGAAAGAAAAGTTTTTGATTATCCATTTGATTGGACCGCTACCGGATATTCTAGAGAACATACTTTTGCGCACTCATGGATGCCAAGTTATCCAGCAAATTCTCCTGAATTACCAGAATACAACGATCAACACAACTTATTTCCAGCAAACCTCAGCAATGCTAACTCTCCGAGGAGCAACTTGCCTTTAGAGAATATCACTGGAAATGTAGTCTTTAGTTACTTAGAAGGAAGCGTTGGTTACAATGGACAACAATTGGTCTATGAGCCAAGAGATTCGCACAAAGGAAATGCTGCTCGAGCTATTTTATACATGGCCACCTGTTATAATGGACAGCAAAATTGGCAAATTCCAGGAAATCAAAGCCAAGAATCTTTAAAAAGTTGGCACTTTAACGATTTGCCCGATAATCAAGAAATCGCTAGACATGAATACATTGTTGATTTACAAAACAATAGGAATCCTTTTATTGATTCGGTAAATTTTGCCTGTTATATTGACTTTTCGAACATGGCTTATCTACCAGATGGCTGTTTAACAAGCATTCCTGAATATTTAAGCAATAATCTCTCTGTTTTTCCTGTGCCTTCCTCTGGAAAAGTTTATGCACAAATTAATGGCTTAACAATAAAGGAATACAAAATCACAAATATTCAAGGGAAAGTCATTAAGAAGGAAAAGGTAAACGCTCTACCACTTCTTGTTTTAAATACCAAAACAATGAATAATGGCGTGTATATTCTAGAGTTAAATACGAGCATGGGAGTGGTTAAAAGCCGATTTATCGTTCAAAAATAATGCGCATGAAAAGATCTTTATTTCTACTTTCTGTAGTTTTAATTTCTTGTTCCAAAAACATTATTATTCTTACGGATAAAAGCTCTCTTCCATTACATGAATCCATTGCCTCTTCCAAAGACATTGATTCGATAATTAAACCCTATAAGGATTCAATGGAAAAGGAAATGACAGCGCTAATTGCGATGTCTGATTACGATTTCATTGCAAAAAAACCTTCTTCAAACTTGATGAACTGGGTTGCTGATGCAACATTTACCAATGTTATAGGGAAGCAAAAATTAGATGCCCCAGTATTTTGCCTATTAAACTTTGGTAGCCTAAGATCAACGATAAATAAAGGAAAGGTGACTCGAGGAGATTTATTTACCTTGATGCCCTTTGACAATCAAGTGGTGATTGTACAATTGCCCTCTACCATTATTATGGATATAGAAAATTACATTTTAAATACTGGCGGCGAACCCATTTCCAATGCAATCATTGAAAATAAAAAACTTGTCATTAAAGATTTTATGCCAAATAAAAACAAGTATTTTTATGTAATAACCTCGGATTATCTTCTTAATGGTGGAGACCGAATGACTTTTTTTGAAAAAAAAATAAAGGTCATTGATCCAAATATTTTACTCAGAGATGCATTAATCGAAGAGGCATTCAAACAAAAAAAACTGCTTAAAAGCATTGATTTAAGAATAAAAGAATGAATAGAAGTTTATTTATAAAAAATACCGTTTTAGGAAGTTCTGCATTGGTGCTTTCTAGACCTGTTTTTTCAAAAAACAATCTTTCAAGCTTAAAATCAAAAAAAATAACCATTCTTCATACCAACGATACCCATTCCAACATTGATGCCTTTCCGGATAACCATGCTAAATACCCAGGTTTGGGAGGGGTTTCCAAACGACACGCTTTAATTCAAAAAATAAGAAAGGAAGAAGAAAATGTGCTCCTTTTGGATGCGGGAGATGTTTTTCAAGGAACTCCATATTTTAACACCTTCAAAGGAGTTTTGGAGATGAAATTAATGAGCAAACTTGGTTACGATGCATGCACCATGGGAAACCACGATTTTGATGCTGGTTTAGAGGGTTTTTACAAGGCCAAAAAATATGCAAATTTCCCTTTTTTGTGCAGCAATTATGACTTTTCTCAAACCATCTTAAATAACAGTACGCAAAAACATACTATTATTAAACGAGGAGGCATTAAAATTGGAATTTTTGGAATTGGGGTGGAACTAGCCGGTTTGGTCCCAAAAGACAAATACGGAAATAGTAAATATTTAGATCCTATAGAATGTGCTAATAAAGAGGCGCTTATCTTAAAAGAAAAAAAATGCGATTTAATCATTTGTCTTTCTCACTTGGGATATGAACAAAAAGGAGAAAAAATCTCCGATTTAAAACTGGCCAAGTACACCGAAAACATTCATCTTATCATTGGTGGTCATACGCATACTTTCCTTAACAAACCAACCATTGAAAAAAACAGCCGAAACGAAGCTGTACTTATCAATCAGGTAGGTTGGGCAGGCGTTAATTTAGGCAGAATTGACATCGAAATTGAAAGTGGATATTTTAGTGGAAAGCCACTAGAAATTAGATAACTCCATCTTGCACTTCCTTTTTGTTGTAAATCTTTTTTACTACTTTGTAGAAAAAAAGGTTATTATGAGAAAAATTATTTATCCATTATTTGTTTTCGTGTTTTTGTTGGGATTGGTTTCTTGCTCTGAAACTTCAGAAGCTTCCATGACAGTAAAAAATTCAAAAGAAAAAAAATCAGAATCAGATAAAATAATAGTAGATAAGGTAGCAAAGATTAAAACAATTACTTGGGATGAAGCTAAAAAATATAAAAAGTTAAAAGAAAAAGACTTTTTAGCACATGAATTATTTAACAAACCAGATAAAACCAAAATTGATACAACCCATTTCGAAACTATTCATACCTATTATTACAAAAAGAAACTCGATACCGGATACGAGAAAAGAGATTGGTATTTTTCTTTTACACAAGGCACTTGTTTTAGTCATGGATGGGCAATGAATACATTTAAATAAACTTCCTTAGCTATTGATTTAACTTACTTAAAATTATTATCATGAGATTATTATTTGTTTTCGTGTTTTTGTTGGGACTTTTTCTTGTGGAGAAAAAAATGATCAACCTAAATGTGAAGAAATTAAAGGGATTGGTTTTGTTTGGTATGAAGATGGTGTATTTAGGCTACCTCGTGATTGTGGAGAACTCAAAGATGAAGGAGGTCGATATGTGCATCCTAAATTAAAAAATACAAGAATTACACAGGAATTCTTAAAATGTGCGATGAAAATGGATCTATTATTGAGTATGCAAATTATAAAAATGGTAAAAAAGAGGGGGGAAATTATGAATATGGCACCTATTTATCATCAGGGACGTGCGGTAAAAAGGACCCTATTCATTCGTGGAACTTTTTTGATTTTTTTGCAAAAATTAAATTATCAAGGGTAGACACATACAAAAATGGAAAACGAATTAATAAAAGAACTACTTTTCCTTGTGAAGGAGACTCGGAACGTCTTTTTAAAACTGAAGTATCTAAAAATCAAATAAAAAAATGGCATGACAATGGACAATTAGCTTACCGTACAATCATAGTTCCAAATAGAAATATTAGATTAAATGAAAGTTTTTGGGATGAAAATGGAAATAAAATTACAGGTACAGAGTTTAAAAAGATAGAAAAGTCTATTCTGAGTAAAAGAAGGTTTAATAGACAAATGGGAAAAAGTATTGTTCCATTTACGCTAAGTATACTATTAATTATTTTCTTCATAAGAAGACGCAAAAAGAAAAAGCTAAAAAAGACAAGCTAATTCCCTTATCTAACTATTTATTATCTTGAAAAAAATTAGAATGATGAGATTCCTCTTTATTTACACGCTTTTGTCGAGCGTTGTATTTGGACAAAAAACTGCCAAACAACCCAATTGTGAAGAACTTAAAGGCTTGCAAATTGATGACCTATCTACTGATGCTTGGTTTGGTGGATGGCCACCAGCACCAAATCAACAATATAATGGGGTTTTAAAAGAATGTAAAAAAGGAAAAATAATTGAATATGTAACATGCAAAAATGGAAAGTTATCCCTAATAGATTGGAGTACTAATGGAGATTCAGATAGTTCTATTTATTATTATTATTCAAAAAATGGAAATTTAAATCGAAAAGGAATTTATAAAAAGGCGCATTTGAATCAAAAATTTATGACCACAATGGTAAATTAAAGGTCCATTTAGAACTTAAGGAAAGTGATTCTGGTTTTCTTATAGGAATAAAAAAAGAATATAGTAATGGGATTTTGCAAATTGAATATCATAATCTAAATAAAAAAAGAGGGCTTAAAAGTGACGATCTTGGTTATGGTCTAATTACATATAAACGTAATGATGATGACCAAGTAATAGATATTTTTGTTACTTCGAATGTGGTCTGGGATGAAACAATAGAGCAACACTTTTACGATAATGGTCAATTGAAACTCAAGCTAACTTTCAAGAATGGTATTCAAACAAGTGCTAAAAAGTATGATAAAAAAGGCTGATTAACTATTTAATAATTTTAATCGCTTTGGCACTTCCTTTTTTATCTAAAAGGTAATAAACCCCTGACTTTAGGTGTCCTAAATTTAACACGCCAGACTGTTTAAGAGAAAACTCCTCCAAGACTTTGCCAAAGGCATCCGTTAATAATAAATTCATTGGTTGATCAAGTTTAATGTTTATTTGATCCGTAAACGGATTTGGATAAACAACAAGACGATTGCTTTGCATTTCATGGAGATTAACCAAGGGAATAGTAACAGAAACGGTACTGCTAGGAAAAACATCGTTAGAATCAATCTTTACCACAAAAATATTACTCCCTCCATTTACCGGATATTTATTATATCCAACCGCAATTAATCCACCATCGGAAGTTGGAACCAACTCTTCTATTTTTTCTTCCATTGGATTATTAATAACCATTGCATGATTATCCCAAAACATCCCAAACGTAAATCTTGCCAAAGAAAGATCATAGCCATCCTGAAAAGAAGATGCGTCTTGGTATCGATATGCAATAAATAAAGAAGTTTGATTTCCATTTAGCCCAATCTGATCAAATACGGTATTGCCAGGACTCTGGTAAGTATCTTCATTTAATAAATTTCCATTTAAATCCATTCGGGCTTTGTAGTTATCCCCACTATTCAAACTATTGTCATAGCGACATCCGATAATATTTATCCCGGTTTGCATCTCCACCAGATCATTTATCTCATATGGGCCAAATGAGTCGCCAATCGTGTCCGACCACTGTACTACTCCAAAATCATTTATTTTGCAGACATACCCCATGGAAAAACCAGAATCGGCAACATGCACAGCACCACCTACCACATACATAGAATCTTGAACACGTATTACCGAGGTAGCCTTATCCTCCCCTTGAGATCCGATGTTTTTTGTCCATAAAGTATCGCCAAATTTATTGGTTCTTACCATGTATATATTCATGGACAAAGATGCAGTATCGTAAATTTCTCCAACCATCATCACGCCGGTATCTCTGGTTAAAACCGCATCATGTATTCGATCCCATCCTACATTTCCATAGGATTTTTGCCATTCCAAAACGCCATTCTGATCGACTTTCATTAATAAAGCATCAAAAGATCCATTCCCAAAAGAATTGGTGGTTCCGGCAAGAAAAAATCCAAAGCCTGGTTTGTAGAGTACTCGCTTAATAATATCCGATTCGGATCCGCCATAATTGGTACTTGAAATAAAATTACCAACCGAATCGATGTGCAATAAAAACCCTTGAGAATTATTTTGAAAACTACTAGAGCTACCCGTAACCATGTAAGAGGAATCTTCCAGCTGAACAATTCCAAATCCCTTATCATATCCATTGGAAGAATAAATGTTATGAAAAGTGACTTGCCCCAAGATTAAATTTGGCGCCAAAAAAAAACAAAGGAAGATAAAAACTAAAATGCGCATCGAAATCTAAATATTATGGATTCGCCCCTAGCACTATTTATAAAAATACCCGAGATATTTTCGGTAGACATGCCAATAGAAATATTTTTATGATGGAAAGAAGTGTATAAACCACCTGAAAAAGCAGAGAAACCTCCATAGCTTAATGAACCACCAAGGTTGATTTTTTTTCCTAGTTTAAAATTTAATCCCGCAAAAACTAATGGAGTATATGCCGATGAAAAAAACATCCTTAGTCCATAAAACTCTTGAATAGAGCGATCTGAAGATTCATTAACAAGTTTAGACATCTGAATATACCCAGGTAAAAAAACCGTTCGTTTTACCGGATTTTGTTGAACATCCAAACTATCTAAAACAGAAAATCCGCTATTAAGAATGTTTTGTCCATCCAATGCACTATTTACATCAATGCCCGTATATGGAACCTCTTTATTCATGTCGTATCTGGATACCTCATTGATCAAATGGGCAAAGCCAAAATTACTTAACTTAAATTGAAAGAGGATGGTATCTTCTTTTGGGGTTAAAACCGGAATTCTAAAATCTGCATCGATACTTGCCCCTATCCCACTAAAAAAAGATGGAGAATTCATTAAATATCCAGAACCTGTTAAATTTAAGTTTAAGGAATCAAAAGCATTGCTCTGAAACAAAGAGGCATCTGAAATATTTATGGACGCATAATTCGTTAAATTGACCAAATTTAAGGAGACACTCGAGTTGCTTTGTTTATGGATTAAACCAAATCCAATTTTTTCAAATAAAAATGCAGAAGCCCTAAGACCAGACAAATCAATTTCTTGGCCACCAAAATTGGAATTACCATAAAAACATAAATCATATAATCCTTTGGGATAAAGCACATCTAAATAACTATATGCGCCTGCTTTTATTAAAAAGCCAAATTTGGGATTTTTAAAAAAGTTTGCTTGACGGTTTCGGTATTCGATCTCCGAATTTAAATACATGCCAAAGCGATTAATTGAACGATGATTTATTGCAGATGCATCCATTAAATCTTGTCCAATATCGCCTCCATAAAGCAATTTTTTAGCAAGATCTATTCGGATGGAACTGCTTGAATAATCGGCAATACCATCAATAATTAATTCATGATTATGAGAAACCGTATCATGCATAATAGGCATGAAGTGCTGACCAACAAAAGAAAAAGGAATTAGTATAAAAATGAATCTAAATCTTCGCATCAATAAGAGTTAATTAAGTTGAAATTTCCTGTTAATTTAAAAGAAATAAATGCATCCACAGGTATTAAAACCGAAGAATTTAAATTAGTTTGGGGATCGATGGAATTAAAAACGGCATCAACTTCTACATATTTGACCTTATTTAGATCTTTAACCATTTCTTCAGAGACATAAAACTGCACAACGGATTCCTTTTTTTGGATTCCATCTGTTGGGTCAATGATTCCATATAAAGAGGAAATTATAGAGTCTGTGGAAACTACCGAGTAAAGAAGGTTTTTATTTTCATCTAATAAGGAAATAACGGGTCTACATGAAAAAGGAAACGCATTCATTGTTTTTAAATTCAAAACCGCATCTTTTAATTCGAATGGATTAATTTTTGGGTCCATTTTAAAAGAAAAAGTGTCTTTTAATTGCAAATTATTTAGGCCAATATTTAAGGGCATTTGCACACTTAAATCCAAATTAATTTTACTGGTAGAAAATATTTCATCCCAACCACCATTGGTGTTTCCCCAAGGATTTAATTCATAGGACATCGAAATATTTTGCTGATGCCCTAAGTTTTCCATAAAGGATTCAATATTGCTATTTGAAGAATTAAAAAACAAAGAAGAAGAGGAAGGAGTTATATTATTCCAGCTTCCTGTTGCTGGCGCAAGATAAATAGGGTTGGAAATATAATTGCTTTGAAGGTTTAATAAAGAATTGGAGTAATTAATATTACTCACATTATCAATTGTTGAAGAAAACCCCACTTTCATCGAATTATCAATTTTAAGTTCAATCGAAGTGGAAGGAAAATCAACTAAACCACCAACGATTTTATTTAAATAAGGAACCTCGTAAGAAATCGAATCAGAAAATACTTGATTGCCAAAATAACCTTGTGCATAGTCAATTAATAAATTATTAATGGATGCTTCCACTTTAAACTCAAAGGAAGGATCTACAGAAACTGAACTTCCATTAGCATCTGTCATTACCACCAATTTTGATTGAAGTTTGTTATAAGAAATACCATCCTTTCCTTTTAAATCAATTTCATATCCACTCAAGTCAATGGATTCCGAAACCAAAGAAGGACTAGAAGAAGTTCCTGGAGGAAGGAGATATGAATTGGAATATTCAATCCCATTTTTACTAACTCCAGGTAAATAAACGGAGTATGAAGTTGGGGTGGATAAAGGATTATAAACGTCGATATCAATTGTTCCATTAGATACCCTTATTTTTTTTAATTCAACGCCAGGAATTTCAATCGTGTGTTCTTCGATTTCATTAACAATATTAAATCCTGGAGGGATGGTTAAACTAAGTGCTGGAGATACCGTTTGATTTATCGTGGTATCTGGAATAGAAATTAAATCTTGCAAACCAACACTTATTATGGTTCTATTAAAATCTAAAGATAGATTAGATCCATTGGAAGAAATAGTCGAATCATTGACCCATTGATTCATGGAAAGTTCGCCATGTGCTAAAGGAGCAGTCCATGAGGATTGCCAAGTGGTTGGTTTCTTTTTACAAGAAAAGATTACTAAAAAAAATATAAAAAATATATACGTTGTTTTTTTCAAAATAAAGTTCTTTCAATAATTGTAGCATACCCCTGCCCTACACCAATACACATTGCTACTAATGCATAACGTTTATTAGATGCCTGAAGTTGTCTTGCAGCAGTTAATAAAATTCTTGAACCACTCATTCCAAGTGGGTGACCTAAAGCAATTGCTCCTCCATTTGGATTAATTCTTGGGTCATTATTTTCCACATTCATCTCTTTAAGACAAGCCAATACTTGTGCAGAAAAAGCCTCATTCAATTCTAAAATATCCATGTCATCCAAACTAAGATTAGCTCTTTTTAATGCTTTATTAGATGCCAATACCGGCCCTATCCCCATAATGGATGGAGGCACACCAGCTATTGCTGAACTTACAATCCTAGCAATTGGTTTTAAATTTTGAGTTTTTACAGCATTTTCTGAGGCAATTAAAAGTGCAGCTGCACCATCATTCAATCCAGATGCATTTCCAGCGGTAACACTTCCATTTTTTTTAAACGCAGGTTTTAATTTTGCTAAAGAATCCATAGTCGTTTTTGGTCGGTTAAATTCGTCTTTTGCAAAAACAATACTTTCTTTTTTTCTTTGAGGAATTTCAACAGCACATATTTCTGGATCAAAAAAACCAGATTCTTGGGCTTTTAATACTTTTTGTTGCGACCATAAAGCAAATTCATCTTGTTCTTCTCTGGATAAATTATACTTTTCAACCAAGTTTTCTGCGGTTACTCCCATCCCTTCAGTTCCGTATATTTCGTCTAATTTTGGATTGATAAAACGCCATCCAAACGAAGAATCATGCAATTTGGAATCTCTTCCAAATGCTTTAGAGGCCTTTGACATAACCCATGGCCCCCTTGTCATGTGTTCGACCCCACCAGAAATAAACAATTCTCCTGAATCATCTTTAATGGCTCTTGCTGCATTTATAACTGCTGCCATTCCAGAAGCACATAATCTATTTACCGTTTCTCCACCAACACTAATTGGCAGACCCGCTAATAAACCAGCCATTCTTGCAACATTTCTATTATCCTCTCCAGCTTGATTAGCACACCCAAAAATAACGTCTTCAACTAACTCCAAATCCAAATTTGGATGTCTTGCCATTAATGAAGCGATAGAATGAGCTGCTAAATCATCTGTTCTAATACTAGACAATGTTCCACAAAAATTTCCAATTGGAGTTCTGATTCCATCAACTATATATACCTCTTTTGACATAATTAAATCTTTTTACCAAAGATACCATTTTAATGACATCTTAAAAAGGATAATTATAGCAAAAGAAATGCCCGTAGAAAGACATTATTTTAATTGATCCGAAAAAACTTTTTTAAACTTTTCAAACTTGGGCCTTACAATAGCCTGGCAATATCCATTTTGAGGATTATTTAAAAAATAGTCCTGATGGTATGATTCAGCAGGAAAAAAATTATTTATCGGACTAATTTCTGTGACAATTTTTGAATCCCAAACTTCATTTTCAATTAATTTATTTTTGTAAAAAATGGATTTCTCTTTTTGAGAATCGTCATGAAAAAAAACAACCGAACGATACTGAGTTCCTATATCATTCCCTTGTCTATTGAGTTGTGTAGGGTCATGAACAAACCAAAAAACCCGCAATAATTCCTCATAAGAAATAATTGATTCATCATAAATAATTCTAATCACTTCAGCATGCCCAGTTTGACCAGTACATATTTCTTCATAGCTTGGGTTTTGGGTATTTCCACCAGCATACGCTGGAAAAACATCTTGAACTCCTTTTAGAGTTTTAAAGCAGGCTTCTGAACACCAAAAACACCCAGTTCCAAATGTGGCTAATGATTGCATTTTAAAAAAATTTATCTAAAAATAACAAATGAAAAAAGGAAGAGTTTAATTTATTTAAAATAATGTTCATTTTTTGTTTATAACGCAATTTTATTTAGGATAATAATTCAATGAATTACATTAAATTTGCAATCGTATTTTTATTTAAAAATCTTTATATAATTCAATTATGCCAAAAGATACTTCTATAAAGTCAGTTTTAATAATCGGTAGTGGACCAATTGTGATTGGCCAAGCATGCGAATTTGATTACTCTGGATCTCAAGCTTCTAGATCTCTTCGTGAAGAAGGTATCGAAGTGACCCTAATAAATTCAAATCCTGCAACCATTATGACCGATAAAGTTGTTGCAGATAATATTTATTTATTGCCATTAGAAGTAAGTAGCATTAAACAAATTTTGGAAAAACATCAAATTGATGCAGTTCTCCCAACAATGGGTGGTCAAACAGCACTTAACCTATGTATTGAATGTGAAAAAACTGGATTATGGGAAGATTATAACGTAAGAACTGTTGGGGTAAATACAGATGCAATTGAAATTACAGAAAACAGGGAGGCATTTAGAGACTTGATGACTGAAATTGGGATTCCAATGGCACCTCAAGAAACTGCTAAATCCTTCTTAGAAGGAAAAGAAATCGCTCAAAAATTTGGTTTTCCTTTATGCATTAGACCTTCGTATACACTTGGTGGATCGGGTGCATCTATTATTTATGATAAAGCTGACTTTGACAACTTGCTTGAAAGAGGATTAAAACTTTCTCCCATTCATGAGGTAATGATAGATAAAGCATTGCTAGGATGGAAAGAATTCGAATTAGAACTATTAAGAGATGCAAATGACAATGTGGTTATTATTTGTTCTATTGAAAATTTTGATCCCATGGGAATTCATACTGGAGATTCTATTACTGTTGCTCCTGCTATGACTCTATCCGATACAACTTTTCAACGAATGAGAAACATGGCCATTAAAATGATGCGTTCTATTGGAGATTTTGCAGGAGGATGTAACGTTCAATTTGCCGTTTCTCCAGATGACAACGAAGATATAATTGCTATTGAAATAAATCCAAGAGTATCTAGATCTTCTGCTTTAGCTTCAAAAGCTACAGGATACCCTATTGCTAAAATAGCTTCTAAACTAGCTATAGGTTACCATTTAGATGAATTAAAAAATCAAATAACAAAAACTACATCTGCTCTTTTTGAACCAACTCTAGACTATGTAATCGTTAAGATTCCAAGATGGAACTTTAATAAATTTCATGGAACTAAAAGAGAACTTGGTCTACAAATGAAATCGGTTGGAGAAGTAATGGGAATAGGCAGGTCTTTTCAAGAAGCACTTCAAAAAGCATGTCAATCTCTTGAAATAAACAGAAATGGTTTAGGTGCTGACGGAAAAGAATTAACCAATCAAAATGAAATTCTTCACTCTTTATCTAATCCAAGTTGGAATAGATTGTTTCATATCCATGATGCTATAAAGCTTGGAATACCGTTTAAGACCATCATGGAAAAGACCAAAATTGACATTTGGTTTTTAAAACAAATTGAAGAGCTAATTAATTTAGAAAAAGAGATTGAACAATATCACATCGGAAACATTCCAAAAGATTTATTCTTCAATGCCAAACAAAAAGGATATGCAGATAGGCAAATAGCGCACATGTTGAGATGCTTAGAATCCGAAGTGTTTAAGAAAAGAAATGAGTTAAATATCAAGCGAGTTTATAAATTGGTCGATAGTTGTGCTGCAGAATTTGCTGCAAAGACCCCATATTATTATTCCACATTTGAACTCGAAAATGAAAGCATTGTATCCGATAGAAAAAAAGTGGTTGTTTTAGGATCAGGCCCTAATCGAATTGGCCAAGGAATTGAATTTGATTACAGCTGTGTTCATGGAGTTTTAGCCGCAAAAGAATGTGGATACGAAACCATTATGATTAATTGCAATCCAGAAACTGTTTCTACGGATTTTGATACTGCCGATAAACTATATTTTGAACCGGTTTTCTGGGAACACATTTACGATATAATTCTTCATGAAAAACCAGAAGGAGTTATTGTACAATTAGGAGGACAAACAGCACTTAAACTTGCCGAAAAACTGAATAGATATGGCATAAAAGTGCTTGGAACAAGTTTTGATGCTTTAGATTTAGCAGAGGATCGAGGACGATTTTCCCATCTTTTAGAAAAAAACGATATCCCATTTCCAAAATACGGAGTAGTGGAAAGCGCTGAACAAGCCATTGAGTTGTCTAATGATTTAGGTTTTCCACTTTTGGTGAGGCCCTCTTATGTTCTTGGTGGACAAAAAATGAAGATTGTTATTAACAAAGAGGAATTAGAACATCATGTCGTAGATATTCTTGCTGAAATGGGAGACAATCAAATTCTGCTAGATCATTTTTTATCTGGAGCTATTGAAGCAGAAGCAGATGCTATTTGTGATGGAGAAAATGTCTACATTATTGGGATAATGCAACACATTGAACCTGCCGGGATTCATTCTGGGGATTCATATGCCGTTCTTCCCCCATATAATTTAGGCGATTTTGTAATTCAACAAATTGAAGATATTACCACCAAATTAGCTTTAGAATTAAATACTGTAGGCCTAATTAATATTCAATTTGCTATAAAAGATGACCAAGTTTATGTTATTGAAGCAAACCCTAGAGCTTCTAGAACAGTTCCATTCATCGCTAAAGCATACAATGAGCCTTACGTTAATTATGCGGCAAAAATCATGTTGGGAGAGAAAAAAGTAAGCGACTTTAACTTTACCCCTAAAAAGGAAGGGTATGCAATAAAAATACCTGTTTTTTCATACGAAAAATTTCCAGATGTTAAAAAAGAACTTGGACCCGAAATGAAGTCTACTGGAGAAGCTATTCGATTTATTAAAAACTTGAAAGATCCTTTTTTCAGAAAAATTTATTCTGAAAGAAACATGCATTTATCAAAATAATGATAGAAGCCAGTTTAGTCGGGGTAATTAAAACAGTTTTAATTATTTTAGGTTTTTTTGTTATCCTAAAGTTTGTTGGAAAGATATTAATTCTTAAAAGAAATCTTGCAGAGGAAGAAAGCTTTGTAAAAGAAAAGAAAAACCAGGAAGCTAAAAAAAAATATATAAATAAAAATTTGGGGAAAACAACTATTTTAAAATCTACAAAAAGTAAGGATGTCCAAGATGTTGAACACGAAGAATTATCATAAAATGAAAATTTACCATAATCCAAGATGCACAAAAAGTAGAATTGCCTTAAAAGCGATAACAGATAGAGGGCTACAAGTAGAAATTGTAGAATATTTGAAAACTCCTATTGCAGAAGAAGAATTAGCAAATATATTGCGCATTTTAAAAGTGGATATTCAAGAAATAATTAGAAAAAACGAAAAAATATTTAAAGAAAGTTTTAAAGGGAAAACCTTAACTAAAAAAGAATGGATTACCGTTTTATGTGCAAATCCTAAATTAATTCAAAGGCCAATTTTAATATCAGATAATGTTGCTAGTATTGCAAGAGATGAGCTAGAACTTAATTCCTTTTTAAACAATTTAGAGCACAAACCCTTAATGCAAACAAAATATATTGATCTTATAGAACAAACATTCGATTTTCCTCAAGACGAATTTAAATTGGTTGATCACTGCCTTAGGTTTCATAAACTTAATTTAATGGAATTAATTAAAAAGCATGGCACACCATTAAAATTCAATTATTTACCAAAAATTTCAGAAAATATAAACTCCTGTATACAATGGTTTAATAATTCTATTAAAAAAACAAATTATACAGGAAATTACTTTTACTCCTATTGTACTAAAAGCAGTCATTTTTCTTTTGTTATCGAGGAGGTTTTAAAAAACCAAGTTCATATTGAAACCTCATCTGCCGTTGACATATCTATTATTCAACATTTATATAAAGATGGAAAGATAAAAAAAGGAACTTATATTATATGTAATGGCTATAAACCAAAAGATTACATTTCTAAAATAGGCGAATTAATTGATCAAACAGACCTTTTTGTTATTTCAGTAATAGATAACACCGAAGAACTTAGCCAGTTACTTCAAACAACGGATAAAAAAATTAACATCGGAATTAGAATTGCCTCTGAAGAATCTCCACAATTTACTTTTTATACTTCCAGACTTGGAATTCGATATAAAGACATTATCCCTTTTTTCAAGAAGGAGATTAAACCAGATCCGCGAGTTAATTTAACTATGCTTCACTTTTTCATTAATACTGGAATCAATGATAATTCGTATTATTGGAGCGAATTAACTAAATGTCTAGACGTCTATTCAGAATTAAAAAAAATAAACCCTGAATTAAAATCACTAAACATTGGCGGAGGTTTTCCTATAAAGAACTCTCTTGGATTTGACTTTGATTATCAATATATCATTACAGAAATCATTGAAAAAATAAAAAAAACATGTGATAAACATAAAATTAAGGAACCCGATATTTTTACAGAATTTGGCTCATTTACGGTTGGAGAAAGTGGCGGTGCTATCTTTGAGGTCATTCATCAAAAGCAACAAAATGATCGTGAAAAATGGAACATGATTGATTCATCATTTATGACCAATCTACCTGATACGTGGTCAATTAATAAACGATTTATTATGCTTCCCATTAATCGATGGAACAAAGACTACGAACATGTTTTACTAGGAGGACTTACTTGTGACAGCGATGATTTTTATAATTCGGAGCAACATACTAATTCAATATACCTACCAAAATATGTAAAGGAAGAACCATTATTTATTGGATTTTTTAATACTGGAGCTTACCAAGAAAGCATTGGAGGGTATGGTGGACTTAAACATTGTCTAATTCCAGAACCAAAACATGTAATTATAAAGAAAGATTCCACAGGAAATATTACCACAGAAGTTTTTAATGAAGAACAAAGTCCACAAAATTTTTTATCCATTTTAGGTTATAATAATTCTTAAAATTGGTTTCCATTTAATACATTAAACTATCTTTGCATTGTTTTTTATATTCATTATAAATGAAAGTTGACACAATATATTTACGATCGAGCACCATTTTCTCAAAAAAAGTTAGCAAATGGCTAAACAATAAAGGAATTGATCCACTTTCTCTTGATGAAGACAAAAGAAATAATGCTATTTCCACTCTTGACGGATTAGTTATTTTCAATGAAAATCAGCACCTTCCTAAAGATATTGAATATTTAAAAATCCAATTTGATCAAAATCAAAAACCCGTCTACAAGGTTGACATAAATGGCACCCTTCGAGTTGGAGTTTCTAACTTCGCTCTATGGATTGAACAGAACAAATGCAAAAAAATGATGCTTGCTGGGTCGGATCAATTAGCAGATAACCCAAATTTAGAAAGATACCTTTTAAACATGTAAAAAATATATTTATGAATCTTTCTATTCATAAATATATTTTCTTTTTTATTACTTTCACATTCCATGAAAAATTTTGTTATTAATGGCCAACATATATCTCTCAAAGAGATTGAAAAGGTTATCAATTCAGACCTGCGTATTGAACTTGGAAAAAATGCGCAAAATGCCATTATTGATTGTCGAAATTATTTAGAAAATAAAATTGCTACTTCCAAAGAACTTCACTATGGAATAAACACTGGATTTGGCGCCTTATGTAATACTGCTATTTCCAATGAAGACTTAGCGAAACTACAGCGAAATCTTGTTCTATCTCATGCATGTGGAATGGGAGAATTCATTCCTAAAAGAATTGTTCGATTGATGATGCTTTTAAAAATTATTAGTTTATCTCATGGACATTCTGGCATCCAAAAAGAAACAGTAGATCGTCTTATTTTTCTTTACAATGAAAAAATAACGCCATTAGTTTTTGAACAAGGAAGCTTAGGTGCATCTGGAGACCTTGCTCCTTTAGCTCATCTTTCTTTGCCACTTATTGGAGAAGGAGATGTAATTTTTAAAGAAAAAAGAGTATCCTGTATATCTGTTCTTAAACTATATGATAAAAAACCTTTAGTTCTCGGCGCAAAAGAAGGACTTGCTTTATTAAATGGAACACAATTTATGTGTGCATTCGCTATAGACTGCATAATTAAATCCAATAAATTATGGCACAATTGGAACAAAATTGCTTCTTTATCCTTAGATGCATATGCCTGTAAATCTGAATCCTTTTTACCGCATCCAAATGAAATAAGAAAACAATCTGGACAAATTCAGACCGCTAAAGAAATCTCCTCCATTTTAAAAGGAAGCGACTTATTTACTAATAAAAAAGAACATGTTCAAGACCCATATTCTTTTAGATGTATTCCACAAGTTCATGGAGCAACAAAAGACAGCCTTAATCATTTTGCAACTATCATTGAAAATGAGATAAATGCAGTAACTGACAATCCTACCATATTCGTTGAACAAGATCAAATTATATCGGGTGGAAATTTTCATGGACAACCTCTTGCATTAATATTAGATTTCATGGCTATTTCGATGGCAGAAATGGGCAACATTTCTGAAAGAAGAATCTTTAAATTAATTTCAGGAACTAGAAATTTACCTCCATTTTTAATTTCAAATCCTGGGCTAAATTCAGGTTTTATGATCTCGCAATACACATGTGCTTCTATTGTGAGTCAAAACAAGCAACTTTGCACCCCTGCATCTATTGACAGTATTGACTCAAGTAATGGACAAGAAGATCATGTTAGTATGGGGGCAAATGCAGCCACCAAACTGTTTAAGGTTATTGACAATTGCCATACAATCGCAGGAATTGAACTATTTATTGCTGCCCAAGCAATCGAATACCGAAGACCGGAGAAAAGTTCAACAATCATTGAAGATTTATTAAAAGATTTTCGAAAATTAGTGCCAATTGTTGAAGAAGACGTATTAATGGCAAGTCTACAAAGAAAAGCAAAGAGTTTTGTTGAGAAACTCTAATCATAAATCCATGAGAATTGATATTTTAACCATATTGCCTCAATTGATTGAGAGTCCCCTTTCTGACTCAATAATGCAAAGGGCACAAAATAAAGGTTGTATTGAAATTCACCTTCATGATATCCGAAATTATAGTGTCGATAAGCATAATCGTGTTGACGATTACCAATATGGAGGTGGAGCTGGAATGGTAATGAGTATAGAACCAATTGCAAGTTTAATTGATAAACTACAGCAAGAAAGGTCGTACGATGAAGTAATTTACATGTCACCCGATGGAGATCTTTTAAATCAAACAATGTGTAATCAATTATCTCTCTACAAAAACCTAATTATTTTATGTGGACACTATAAAGGGGTAGATGAAAGAATTAGAGAGCATTATATTACTAAAGAAATATCCATTGGATCGTATGTTTTGTCTGGTGGAGAATTAGCTGCTGCTGTTCTAACAGACGCTATAACAAGACTTTTACCTGGGGTACTTAATAATGAAACTTCTGCGTTAACGGATAGTTTTCAGGATAATTTATTATCTCCACCAATCTATACACGACCACCAAAATTTAAAGACTGGGAAGTTCCTCCAATTTTATTATCTGGGAATCAATCAGAAATAGAAAAGTGGAGAGAAAACAAAGCACTTGAACGAACAAAAAAAAGGAGACCCGATTTATTGGATTAAGGAATATAAATCATTCATGAACTTTAGTTAATTTCGCAATAGATATTTAGTAGCAGATGAAAATTTCATATAAATGGCTTAAAGAGTTTATCAAAACGGATTTACCCGTAGATACAATAAGTGATATTTTAACCCAAACCGGACTTGAAGTTGAAGGGGTCAATAAAATAGAGGCGATCAAAGGTGGACTTGAAGGAGTTTTAATTGGGGAAGTCATTAACTGTGAAAAACATCCCGATGCGGATAGATTAAAAGTAACAACCGTTGACATTGGTAATGAAAAGCTACAAATTGTTTGTGGTGCACCAAATGTAAAAGCAGGTCAAAAAGTTCCTGTAGCAACAGTTGGATGCATTCTATATCCAAATCCAGAAGAAGCATTTAAAATTAAAAAATCTAAAATAAGAGGGATTG
>JAQWKT010000018.1 GCA_029247685.1 Crocinitomicaceae bacterium
ATTAAAGAAACATTTTAAAAAATCCATTGAGTTGTGAATATATTTTTTTGTACTTCCCCAATTTCTTAATTCGAGAATTTTAAGCATCAACTTTTTATTGTTAGTAGTTATAGCGCCACCGTCACCCCAAGCCCCTAAATTTTTACCTGGATAAAAACTAAAACCTGAAGCATCTCCAAAAGAACCACAAAAAGTATCATTAATATTCCCCCCAACACTTTGAGCACAATCTTCGACAAAAATTAACCCTTTATTTTTTAATTCATTTACAGCATTATAGTCCCAAGAAACCTGCCCATATAAATGAACCATTAAAACTGCCTTTGTTTTATTACTTACATAAGGTGAAAGTTTACTCAAATCTAAATTATAAGTGCTTATGTCAGGCTCCAAAAACTTTGGAATCAACCCATTTTCTGTAATCGCTAAAACACTAGCAATATAGGTGTTTGCAGGAACGATAACCTCATCTCCTACAGAAAGTCTTCCAAGTTCTATATATGCTCTAAAAATTAATCTTAAGGCGTCTAATCCGTTTGCAACACCAATAGTATGTTTTTGATTTAAAAATCTAGAAAAATCTTCTTCAAATAATTTGTTTTCATTCCCTCTAATAAAATATCCATTTTCAATAATAGAATTAATTTTATTGAGTATCTCAGTTTTATGCCTAAGATTTAATTTGTTTAAATCCAAAAAAGGTACGTTCACAATGAATTAATTATCTAATTTTTCTAATGGGTGTTCCAACATAAACTCCGGGTTCTGAAATATCCTTATTGACATAGGCATTGGCTCCAATGACAATATTGTCTCCAATTTTCGTGTTTGGGGCAATTGTTGAATTTGCACCAACATAGGTGTTTTGACCTATAATTGTTCCATGTAAGGTTACTCTTTCATGAGTGGATCCCAAAGTAATTACATTTGGTCCAACAAAAGCACCTTTTTTAATTAAAACATCACTAGTTAAAATAACTCCATATTTCAAGGTAACATTTTCTTCTATTATACAATTATCTGCTGTTCTTATTCTACCTTGTAATATTGAGTTTTTATGAACTATTACGTCTTTTCCTACCTCACAGAAATTTCCAATAACCACATTTTCATTTAACACTACCCCATCACCAATAACATTAAAATTTCCAATTTGAGAAGTTTTTGAAAAACATACATTTTCTCCAATTACGTTGTTTTTATTAATAGACATATTATTTTTTTATTTTTTTTGCAGGAACCCCCATATAAATTGAATTTGAATCTACTAAACTTTTAGTAATAACCGAGCCAGAAGCCACAGTTATATTTTTTGATATCTTGAGGTTTGGCAATATTGTGGTATTACTACCAACAAAAACTCCATCCTCAATTACTGCACTATTTTGTTTTTCTCTTGATCTTTTTAGATTTGGTTTATTATCATTAACAGAACAAACATGAGCGCCAATAAAACACTCTTTTCCAATTATCATATTACCACCAATATTTGTTCCAGTCATTATTTTCGTTTTTGCACCTATTGATGCATTAAAACTTATGGTAACCGCTGTGCCAATAATAACATCATTATCAATATGAACATTTTCTCTAACAAATGACTTATCAGCAAAATAGGAATTTGAACCAATTTTCACACCTGTATAAATAATAACTTGATCCGAAATAATGGTATCAGATTCTATAATAGTATTCGTTTTCAAATCATTTAAACTCATTTGATTTCTTCCAACCAAAGGGGGTTTTCCGATAATACAAGAGGTGCCAATTAAACAATTTTCTTTAATTATGGCATTGGGATAAATGATTGAAAAATCTCCAATTTCACAGCTTTCATCAACTTTAGCTCCTTCATAAATAATAACATTCTCCCCAAAATTATGATTACTTTTTTTCATCAATCTTAAATTTTTTAAATGCCTTATAATTGTCTATATAATCCTCTTTATCATATGGAAGAGAAGCCATGACCATGCATACACTACCTGAGGTGAAGTTCCTCATTTCGCGCCAAATTCCTTTTTTAATATGAAGTGCTATATAAGGCCTATCAAGTCTTATCGATTTTTTATTTCTTCCGTCATCAATTATTATGTCAAATGCACCGGAAACAGCAACTACATATTGCTCAAGTGTTTTATGGGCATGTCCACCTCTATCAGAACCTCCTGGAACATCATAAATATAATATACCCTGTTGATTTTAAATGGGATAGATAAATCATTTTCAACCACGCTTATATTTCCAGCTCTATTATTTATTTTTTTTAATTCAATAATGTCGCAGTTAAAAATAGTATTCATTTCAATTAATTATACGTTTTAAAAATACTAAAATCATTGATGTAATCTTCTTCATTAAATAAATCTGAAGTAATTATTAATACAACCGTATTGGTACTAAAATTTCGAAACTGTCTCCATGTCATTTTAGGAATATACAAGCCTTGATTAGGTCTATTTAAAAGATATGTTTCTTCAGAAATACCATCGGTCAGATACACCTGAAAACTACCAGACAATGCAATTACCACTTCATTTTGCAATTTAAAGGCGTGTCCACCTCTTGTCTGACCACTTGGAACATCATAAAGCCAATAAACTCTTTTTATTTCAAAGGGAATATGGTCAAAATATTGAATATAAGTTAGATTTCCTCTTTCATCAGAAATTTTAGGGAAGCTTAATAAACTAATTCTAGACAATTCCATTCACAAATATTAAATTATAATTAATTAAATCCTAAAAAGAAAGGGTTTTTATGTCATTTTGAGCTCTCTTATAATCCTCATGTTTACCAATATCTAACCAATATCCATGGTGTGAAAATGTCCGAATTTTTTTACCCTTTTTAATTAAGGCATCAATTAAGTCTGTTGCAGAAAAAATTGAATTTTCAGGAATCAATGAAACGCATTGTTTTTTCATCAAGTAAATTCCTCCATTTGAATAATAGGTATACCTTGGTTTTTCCTCTATTTTTCTTAAATAATTGTTTGTTGAATCCATAACCGCATAAGGAACGTCAACGTAATAAGGAATAGAAGCTATACTCATTTCACAATCATTATTAATAAAATCCAAATAAAATTCTTCAAGATTAATGTCTGTTAAAAGGTCTGAGTTACAAACCAAAATTGTGTCGTGATAAAATTTTTCAACTAAAGATAAAGAACCTATTGTTCCAAAATAATTTGGTTCTAGCAATAATGTTGTTTTTAATTTGTTCTTTTGATTCCATTTTTTGGAAAAATCATCTAATTTATCGGCTAAATAATTAACACTAAGATGGGCTTTACGTATGCCATAATCACATAAACGATTAAGGGTATAGCTAATTATTGGCTTTCCTCCTATAGGAAGAAGTGGTTTAGGAGTTTCATTTGTTAATGGCAACAAACGAGTGCCTTTTCCTCCAGCCATAATAACAACATCGATTGGCAAAATTGATTTTTGAGTCCTTAGATTTAAAACATCTTTTATTTTTTTTGATTCTCCTTCAATGATTGGCAAAATCAAATAATTAGATTCTCTCAATAATTTTATTTCTGACACATCAATATTATCTATGTTGATATATTTTGGATTATTTTGAATAACATCAACAACACAGCTATTCATTTCTTTTCCATCAATTAAAGCTCTTCTAACATCTCCATCTGTTAGAGATCCAATAAGATAATCCCCTTCCTTTACCACAAAACAAATTGCATCCTTTTTTAAGGAATTTAATGCAACAAGCGCATCGCTCAATTTGCAAGTTTCTAAAAGGATGTGTTTTTGATATTCCATTAATAGTAATAACCTTGTTTAATAATACTAAAGTATCCAATTTAATTAAACTTCTTAGAGGTTCAAAAAATCTGGATTTATTCCACTTGGAATATTAACTATTCTATCTGCTAAAAAGCGAGCATTTTTTTGAGAATCCATTATACAATCTTTATACATTGGCAAATCAAACATCAAGTTCCATATAGGCCTTGTCATTATCCCTTTTGCATTGGAAAAATTTAAAAATTGATCTCTATATTTTTTATTTTCCATTTCTAAACAATTTAGCCAAAAGTTTGCTCTTGATCCAGCGGTCTCCCATTTTAATTTTATTCCAATAGCATTAAATGCATTTTTATAGTATAATGCCGTTTCCCTTTTATTAATTAGAAATTCATCTAACTTTTCAAGTTGAGCACTAAGCAAAGCCGCATTTAAATTTGGCATTCGATAATTATATCCTAATTCATCGTGATAATAATTAAACGGGTGTGATTTTTTTGCTGTAGTTGTTACATGTTTTATCCAAGTTGCTTTTGTCTTGTCATTAGTAATTATTGCTCCACCTCCACCAGAGGTAATAATTTTATTCCCATTAAATGAAAAGACCCCAACATCGCCAAAAGCACCCATGTGTTTGTTGTTTTTATAGCTACCAAGTGCTTCAGCAGCATCTTCAACAATAGGGATAAACCATTTTTTACATATCGAAACAATTTCTTCAATTCGAGCAGGAAAACCAAAGGTATGCATTGGTAAACATGCTGAAATTTTGTTGCCTGAAATTTTATTATAACAATGATTTTCACGAACTATAGCATTGTCTATTAAAAAATTTTCAAGCGCAGTTGGAGATAAGCCCATAGTATCAATGTCAACATCCACAAATATGGGGTTGGCTCCATTATAAACAATCGCATTAGCCGTGGCAACAAATGTTAATGCTTGAGTAATGACTTCATCCGTTTCTTTTACTCCTACTGCTTTAAGGGCAATAGATAAAGCAGAAGTTCCATTAACCATTGCTATTCCATAATTTGAACCCGTATAAGATGAGATTTCTTTTTCCAATGAGGAAACAAACTCTCCAATACTAGAAACATAAGACGAATCAATACAAGAATTAAGATACTTTTTTTCATTTCCTATAAAACAAGGTTCATGAAGATAAATAGAATTTTGATTCTTAAACCTATGCTTTACAATTGAAACAATATCATCAAAATTCTGCATTATAATTACATTTTAGAATCCAAGTATTTTCCTTTATCATAATAATCAAAATCATTTAAAACTTCCTTAAAAAGAGCTACTAATTGTTTTTTTGTCCAATTCCCTGAATCTTTTAAGGTCTTTATTTTTTCTAAAAAAATGAACAATACCTCCGAATTAGAAACATCTTTTTGCTTTATAACTCCAATAGAATTATATAACTCAAAATCAACATTTTCTTTTTTTGTGTAAAATTCTTCTAAATCTTTTTCGCCAGTCGTATCAGAAGGACTGAAAAAACAAGGCCAAAAACCTTCTTTAATCAACTTGGCAGCATCTAATCGTGCTTCTTCTTCGGATTGACATTCAATTGGTTTATAGCCATTTTTTTCTACAAACAAAAGTGCCATTTCTTTAAAAGAAATCTCTGGTAAATTTTTCGAAATTTTAGGGAAAAATAATTCTTTATTATTGCCAAGTAAACAAGACAATAAACATAATTCTCCTGATTCTTCAGGACTGATGAAATATCTTTTAATATCATTTGGAGCAACTAAAGGTTGATTTTTTGAAAAGCGATTCAAAAAACTATAAAGAAGAGATCCATCAGAAAAAGCAACATTTGCAAAACGTGTTGAACTAATTTCTATTTCATTGCTTTTATTTAATAAAAATAATTCCATTATTTTTTTAGATGCCCCCATCATATTTATTGGATTAGCGGCCTTATCTGTAGAAACTGAAAAATATTTACGAGATCCTTTTTCTATAGCTTTTTGAAGAGATGTGAATGTATTAACAATATTCACATCGATCATTCTCATTAAAGTAAATGGGTCTTTTTCGCTTCTAACATGTTTTAAAGCAGATAAATTTATTACGTAATCATAGGTTTTTTGAGAGTCAATGAACGAACTAAAAATATCGCTACCAATGTCTAAAGAAAACACTTTAAATTCCCCTTGAATATATCCAAATGAACTTCTAATATCTCTAACGAGTTCTGCTAAATTGTTTTCGCTAATATCAATAACATGAAGTTTTTTGGGATTCCTTGAAAAAATTTGTTTTACAACAGCTTGCCCAATTGATCCAGCACCACCAATAACTAAAAATGAAGAATTTTGAACTTTATTAGATAAAACAGAGGTGTATTCATTAATATCTTCATAAAAGATACTTTTATCACGATCTAAAAAATCACTAAAATCAAACATTATCTCTATTTGGCAGGAACTACATTTTCCCAATACCACTTCATTGTTTCTTTTAACCCATCCTTTAAAGAAAAAAGAGGCTTATATCCGAGTAGACTTTTTGCTTTATCAATGGAAGCAAGAGAATGAGGGATATCCCCATCCCTAAATGGACCATAATTGGGCTCAATTAACGAAACATCCGGATCAAAAGAGGACAAATATTCTCGCATTGAAAAAAACAATTCATTTAACGTTGAGCTTTGCCCAAAAGCAACATTATAAACCTCATTTAATGCCGCTTTGTTTTCAGTAAACAATGCCAATTTGTTTATTTGTATAACATTATCAATGTAAGTGAAATCTCTTGAATAAGAACCATCCCCATTAATAATTGGTCGATCATGGGATATAAATTGAGATGCAAATTTAGGGATTACTGCTGCATATGCACCATTCGGATCTTGTTTTCGACCAAAAACATTAAAATATCTTAATCCTATAGAATTTAAACCATAAGCTCTATAAAAAACATCTGCATATAGTTCTCCAACATATTTGGTTATTGCATATGGGGAAAGTGGTTTCCCAATTTTATCTTCAACTTTGGGAAGTGTTTTTGAATCTCCATAAGTCGATGAACTTGCAGCATAAACAAATCTTTTAACTCCTGCATCTCTTGCAGCTAAAAACATATTTAATGTTCCATTAATATTAATGTCATTGGTGGTTATGGGATCAGAAATGGACCTTGGAACACTTCCTAAAGCAGCTAAATGTAAAACCAAATCGATTCCTTTTACAGCTTCTTGACAAATTTCTAAACTTCTAATATCTCCTTCTATTAATCGAAAACGATCTATTTTGTGCAAGTGATTTATGTTTTCTTTAGAACCTGTTAGAAAGTTATCTAAACAAACCACATTAAAACCATCATTTAATAGAGATTCACAAGTATTAGAGCCAATAAAACCAGCTCCACCGGTAACAAGAATATTTTTTTTTGACATAAATTTCTATAATTAAAACAATAGAATAGATATAACAATTAATTGAAGAGTATTAAAACAACTATTATTACTATTGCAAAGATAATTAAATTAGCTATCTCAAATAAATTATATCTTAAATAATAATTGCTTTATAAAAAGACATGGTTTTAAAAACATTTTACATTTCCTTCTTGATTTTGCTTTTTTCATCTTGTTATAAAGGAGAAGAAGTTGACCTAATAGTTCATAATGCACAAATACATACGATGGATAATGGGAAAATTGTTCAAGCAATGGCCATCAAAAATGGAAAGATTATAGAGCTAGGAGCAAATCGACAAATTTTAAATAAATATCGAGCAAAAAAAGAAATTGATGCAAAAGGAAAAGAAATCTATCCTGGATTTACTGATTCACATGGACATATTCTATCCTATATAGACAAGAAATTATCGGTAGACTTAACGGGATCGACATCTTATTTAGAGATGGTCTATAAAATAAAAAATTACTTAAAAAAAGATTCTCCTAAAATAATTATAGGAAAAGGATGGGACCAATCTTTATGGGAAAATAAAGAGTTGCCAAATAACACCATACTTAACAGGTATTTCCCAAAAATCCCCGTTTGTCTTTATAGAATTGATGAACATGCTGTATTAGTTAATAATGCAATGTTAGATTTATTAAAATTAGATACAATTAAAGAAATACAGGGAGGTGAAATTGTTAAAAATAACAACAAACCGACTGGCATACTAATTGACAATGCTATACCCTTATTAGAAAAACATCTTCCTAAACATTCTAAGATTAAAAAAATAGAAGCAATAAAAGAAATTGAAAACGAGCTTTTATCTTACGGGATAACAGGAGTGCATGAAGCTGGGATAAGTTATGAAGATTTGATTTTTTTTCAATCGCTTGTCAAGGATAATGTTTTATCATTAAATATCTATGCAATGCTTTTGCCAGAACCCAAAAACATTGATTTTGCTAAAAAAAATGGGCCGTATAAGAATAAAAATTTATCTATTAGAAGTTTTAAAGTTTTTGGAGACGGATCATTAGGTTCAGGAGGTGCATTACTTAAAAAAGGATATACTGATGATACCAGTAATTATGGCCAAATGTTAACCTCAATTAAAAAAATTGAAGAATTATCAATGGTATGTGAAAGCACAGGGTATCAATTAAACACGCATGCTATTGGAGATTCTATGTGCCATGTAATTATCGAGATATATAAAGAATTAAACGAAGTAAATAAAGACCACCGAAGTCGAATTGAACATGTGCAAGTAATTGACAAAATAGATCTTGTTAAGCTTGGATTATATGGAATATACCCATCTATTCAACCTTCACATGCTGTATCTGATTACCGATGGGCTGAAAAAAAGCTGGGAAAAAAAAGAATGAAAAATGCCTATTCATACAAAAACATTTTAGAAAGTGCTGGAATAATAACTATCGGAAGTGATTTCCCCATTGAAAGCCCAAACCCTTTCAAAACAATTTATGCTGCAGTGAAGAGAAAAAACACAAATGAATTGCCCACAAAAGGATTTATAAAAGACCAAGCAATATCTTTAAATGATTGCATAAAAGGAATAACCATTTGGGCTGCGATATCTTCATTTGATGAAAAAAGGTTAGGATCTCTAGAAGAAGGAAAAGATGCAACATTTACTATTCTTGAAAAACCAATTGTGGTAAGCGATAAATTTATTGATAACCAATCATGGAAAACTTTCATTTTAGGAATTGAAAAATACTCTAGAGAAAACCTTTAGCATTAAAAATATTTTCTACTTTTTAAGAAAGTATATGTGTCCTTGTTAATTGAGTCGATATAAATTGGTTTTATTTTAGAATTATTTATTCTATCACAATTTAAAAAAGAATAGTTTTTTCCATTCCATTCAAATGAACAATCAAATAAAAATTTACCGCCATCTCTTTCAACAGGAAATTTTTGATTTCCAAAATGAATCAATAAATCATCATAATCGCCAACAGATGAGGTATTTCTTTGGATTAAATACCCATTAAATAAATTCAAAAGCCTTAATTCAGAATTGAATCTTTTATAAACATATGTTTTTCTTACGGGGGAACCATTAACCCCTGCCTTTGTAACTAAAATAAACCCATTAGTTAATTTCGTTTTTTTATTAAGTGGAAAAAACCAAAAGTGATTTAAATCTACAGATTCATTTTTTGCAATTAATAGAATCTCCTCCAATAATTTAACCTTTATTTTTTGAGATTTTGTGAGGTTTTCATCTAATAATGAGTCATTAACAATTTTATTTCTTTCGTTAGGATTACTATAGTAATTAATCTCTAACGAATTAGGGCTTTGTATTTTATTTTCAGATTTAATT
>JAQWKT010000054.1 GCA_029247685.1 Crocinitomicaceae bacterium
GATTATTAATGAAATTGGAAGTGTTCAAGAAGACAATTCGCTTGTGAGTTTAAAAGAAAAAGCCCCAGAACCTTCCTTCTCTATCTATCCAAACCCATCAACCGGAAAGTTTTTTGTTGAAAATAATTCAGATAAAAAATCCATCCTTTCTATTTATCAAATGAATGGAAAAAAAATATTCGAAAAACACTTTATCAAAAACACTTTAGTAAACATTGAAAAGCAAAAAAGAGGAACTTATCTTTTTGTAATTGAAACAGATAAGAAAATAAAAAGATTAAAAGTCGTTAATTTTTAAAACCTCACCATTGATGCCTCGCGATCACAACAACCATATAGGTATTGTAAAATGAATTTGGATCAGAATACCAACCAATTCCAATATCCACATTGGATTGATAAAACTCACTAATACTTAGTAAGTGAACGCGGTGCCCTGCTCTACTATGCTTTTTTACCCCTTCATCATTTAATAATGCTATTATCCCTTTTTTCGGAGTTTTATCGCCAGCACAAATTGATTCAAAAAAATTATTACTTTTTTTATCAAGCCATTCCTTAGGCAAGGAATATCCCGATTTATTTATATAATAATTAAGTCCATAGCCTTTTTTATCTATGTGGTTAAAATAATTTTTTGTAGCCATCTCTTTCGCTTTTTTAGCGGCAACTTTTGCTAGCGTATCATTCCATATTAAGGGGTTTGTTGAAGGAATACCTTTTAAATTAATTCCTACCATTGAAGAATAAGCTGATGGGTTTTTTCGGATTTTATTTAATAGTTGAACCGCTTCTTTGATATCATCATTCTTTTGAGAAGTAAAAGGAAATGAAAGAAAGAGATATATAAAAATTATTAAGCTATAATTTTTTAAATTGTGCATGCTCTAATTTAATGAATTGTTTAATAACTTAGAAAATTGACTTTCAGAAATTCGTTTAGAGGTTAATGCAAATTTATTTTGAAACCCTGGATTTATCTTTTTGGACTTGATTTTTGAATTGTATTCCTTCTGATCAACATAAGCCACATCCCCTCCAGGAAGAACAGCAGCAAGCATTGTTTTTGAATTTGTAAAAGGGATATCGTCCCATTTATCCGATCGAAAATTCAAAACTGTATTTTTTTCTGGCAATAACATATATAAAATAACATCATTTGTTTGTTTTAAATATTCTTTTTCAAAATCAAATGTTAAATCCAGTTTTGCATAAACCTCTGTGTTTTTTAAAACATCCACATTATATATTCCAAACCCACTAAGTTTAAATCGATTTAAAAGTTTTGCTTCTTGATTTAATCGATTCATCTCTAATTCTGATTTTTTTAAAAACTCTTTATACTTCTTATTTAATGTTGCATATTCTGCTTTTTTTCTTTTGAGTTCTTTTTTAGATAATACAGGAGTAGCTATCATTTCTACTTCTTTTTCAACAACATCTCCATCATATGAAGTCATAAGTTTATACATATTTATTTTATAAATATTTTTAGAAATATTTTTCATTTTTATAGAGTTCCAATCTATTCTCTCAAAATCAACAGGAATCTTTCCTTTTAACAATTCCCAACTAACCCCCTGCCATGCCTCCATATGGGGAAAAGCATTCAAATCAGAATAAATTTCAAAAAAATCATTAGGAGATTTTGACAGTTTTTTTCTTTTGTTTTTTTCTTTTTGTAATAATTTTAAGGCATTTTCTCTTCTACTATTTGAAATTGTCTTAAACTCTCCAGCATCAATCCATTCAACATTATCATCTAAACTCCATAAAGCATACTCTTTTTGAGGTTTTGATTTAGAAGCTAAATCAATATATGAATCGGAATTTGGTTTTAAAAAAAGTTCTTCATTGTTTTTCATGCCTTTTAATTCCATCATTCCCATTGACTCTAAATAGTTATTTGAATTATTAAACTGCATTGGTATTCCTGATAAAAAAATCTGTTTTGCATCATGAAATTCCCTAAACAATATATCCACTTCTCCATTTACTATATTTCCATTCTTGTCAATTATAGAGTTTTTAGCTATAAAAACATGGGATCCGGTTTTTAAGTGAAAATCCCCCCCTTTTTTTGTGTCCAATTTAAAATGGGTAAACTCGACATTTTCCTTTTTTAATGGAGGGTTTATCTTTTGAACATAAACTTCTTTTTTCAATGGGATTTTTTCTTCATTAGCTGTCTTTGATTTTTCTTCATTTTTTTGAGAAAAAATTAATAAAAGAATACTAGCAATAACTACAAATAAAAAACTTGTAATTGCATATTTTCGAATTGAATTTTGTGTTTTGAATTTAAACATGGTTTTATTTTTTGGTTATTTTTTAATTGCAGTTGAAGGTATTTGAAGGTCAATATTATAGAGGAATCCATTATGACAGCCAATCAATACATCCGCTTTTTTATCTTTATTGAAATCCCCAATAACTGGCTCAAATTCACTAGTAGAAGGCAAGTTAATCAGCTTGTGGCATCTTCCTGTATTTAAACCAATAATTGCTATGCTTGACCAATTGCTTTGTTCTCCATTTTCATAAACCAAAAGCATGCATAGTTCACCTTTATAATCCAACAATTGCTTAGATGCTATGCTGCTGGAAAACGAATATTTATTTGCTAAACTAGAAGTTAAACCAGTGATTTTTTTTATTCTGTAATTATTAATTCCATTTGAGAAATCTACCATTCCCTTGTTAAACAAAACAACCTTGTCCCGAAGGGTGAATCTCTTATTGCTTATATTATAAAATGATTCTTTATCTAATGGTATTTTTTTTAAAACATCGCCATTTATATTAATACATCTAAGTTCATATATTGAGCCTGTTTTTAGATATTTAGAATATGGAATTACAAAAACTATATTATTATCTTCTTTTAAAACTAATGGAGGACTTTTCCATAAGCGACAATAAAAATCATCATTTGTCTTATTTTTGACATTCGTTGAAAATAACTCCGTTCCATTCTTACCACTTATTGCTTTAATAAACCCAGATTTAAAAGCAAAAACCATATCCAAAATACCATCATTATTAACATGCATCAATATTGGTTTATCAAAGAAAAATGCATCCGAGTAAAAATGCATTTTTACTTTAAATAATGTCCTGTTTTCGCCTTTTTTCCAACCTTCAAAATCGCTATCGTAATGTTTCCATATTGTTTTTCCATTTTTTGGATTTATTGCTCTAAGCTCTCCAGTTTCTGTCCCATAAATAATTACATTTTTATTGCCAATTTTTAATAATATTGGTTCAAATTCAACATCTCCAGAAGTAGGTATTCTAAATTTTAGATTTCCATTAATATCGGTACACAAAAACTCATCATTATCATTTCCGAAGTATAAGCTATTTTGATAGTAAAGGATTCCGTTAACATCCATATCTCCAATAACATTGGATTGAAAATTACGTATCACTTTTCCGTTTTTAGAATTTAAAGCATATACTCCATTACCCTTATCTAAAACATTGAAATCCATATAATTAATACCATTTGACCCTATAAAAATAAGATCTCCTTTTTGAGCAATATTTGTGCGATAAGAAACATTCCCGATAGGGCTTTTCCAGTTAATTTTTGCTGGAGATATCGTAGATGGTGTTTTTTCTTCAGGCTTAATTAAAGAGGCCAATGAAATTACCAAAATTGGTAAAATAAATTTTTTCATGGTAGATTTTAGGGTATTGGTTTTATACCTATTTAACCCTAATCACAAAAAATGTTACAGTTTAAATCAACCCATCGACTTAAACCAAGAACAAACAAAAGTGATTATTTCTTCCCTTCTAAGATCATTATGAGGCTCGTGTTTGGTTTTTGACCAAATTTTAATGGTGGAACAAGTAGAATTTTGATGTAACAACTTAGACCCTTCTGGACTAACTATTGGATCGTCTTCGCCATGAATGATTAAGCTTTGCGTTGTTAATTTATTTGCATTTTTTAGACACCATTCTGCGGACATATGGGCATTTAAAAATAAAGAAGCAGATATAGAAGAATGCACTAGATGATCCTCGCCATATTCCAAATTCAAATCATCCACATAGGTGAGATCGTTTGAATCAATGTCGTTTTCCTGGCTAAAAGATGGCCAAATGTAATTCATTATTTTAGCAAGAGCCACCTTAAAAGCGGAGGGAGTAAATGCAAGTTTTAGCCATGCTGAAGAAATAACTGCGGCCTTAATATGGCTTGTTTCTCTTTGCAAGAGATAAGTTGTCAAAACATTTCCGCCAAAACTATGTCCATAGACAAATAGATCATTATTAAATGATTCTTTACAATACGAAACAAATAAACTTAAATCGTCTAACAATTGATTTTGGGAAGGAGAATGCCCTCTTTTTCCTTCCGAAATTCCATGCCCCCTTTGATCATAAGCAACTACATTAAAATGATTTGCAGTCATTATTTTAGCAACATGTGTATAACGTCCAAAATGTTCTCCCAAACCATGAACAATTAATACGGTTCCTACTGCTTTGTCATTAGAAAACCATGTACCCCCCTTAAGAGAAAGTCCATCTGTAGATTTTAAGTTGATTTCTTCTTGTTTCATATACCTTATATGCTATGAAATTAGCTATATTTAAACAATAACTAACAAAGGAAGACTTGAAATCAATAATAATTGCCTTGGATCAGGGTACAACTAGCTCACGAGCTGTCGCATTTGATCAAGATGGGATGCTTATAGGTATCGCTCAAAAAGAATTTAAACAGCACTACCCCAAGCCCGGATGGGTAGAACACGATGCTATGGAAATATGGAATACCCAATTAGAGGTATTTGAACAACTTATTTCGAACCACAAAATAGATATAAAATCTATTCGATCCATCGGAATTACCAATCAACGAGAAACGACAGTCGTATGGAACAAAAAAACTGGTAAACCAATCCATAATGCCATTGTTTGGCAGGATAAAAGAACGGCAGATATTTGTGAACGCCTTAAAGAACAAAATCTAGAAAGCTATGTAAAAAACAATACCGGACTTGTGCTGGATTCGTATTTCTCTGCAACAAAAATTAATTGGATTTTAAACCATGTTGAAGGGGCAAAAGAAGAAAGTGAAAAGGGAGAATTATTATTTGGAACCATTGATACATGGCTTATATGGAAACTTACCGGGGGAAAAATTCATGCCACGGATTATTCCAATGCTTCAAGAACGTTAATTTTTAATATTCATTCTCTTCAATGGGATAAAAAACTACTCTCCTCTTTAGAAATACCAGAAAACATGCTTCCGGAAGTACGTAATTCTAGTGGAAATTTTGGTTCTTTTAGTTACCAAGGACAGGAAATCCCTATTGGTGGAGTTGCAGGAGATCAGCAAGCAGCTCTTTTTGGACAATGTTGTTTTGAGAAAGGAATGGCAAAAAACACCTATGGAACAGGATGTTTTATGTTAATGAATACCGGAAAAGAATTAATTAAGAGTAAAAATGGTCTCTTAACGACCATTGCATGGGGAATTGATGGGGAAATCTCTTATGCATTGGAAGGAAGTATATTTATTGCTGGCGCAGCAATTCAATGGCTTAGAGATGGAATTAAAATAATTCATTCGGCTCCAGAATCAGAAACGCTGGCCAAAGAAGTAGAAAATGAATCCGAAGTAGTGGTTGTTCCGGCATTTGCAGGGCTTGGTTCTCCATATTGGGATATGTATGCAAGAGGAGCTATTTTTGGTCTCACAAGAGATACCGGAATCAATCACATAACCAAAGCAACTCTCGACTCTCTTGCTTACCAAACTAAAGATGTTTTGTGCGCAATGGAAAATGATTCCAATATTCACTTAAAAAATCTTCAGGTAGATGGAGGTGCTTGTGCAAACAACTATCTCATGCAATTTCAAGCCAATATTCTTGGAACCAATGTCGACCGTCCCCAAATTACAGAGAGCACTGCACTTGGTGCAGCATATCTTGCAGGAATCTCATGTGGACTTTGGTCAAAATCAGATATCGCCAAGAAAAGAAAAGTTGAAACAACCTTCAAACCAAGCTTTGAACAAGAAAAAATTGATAAAATGTATGATAAATGGAAAGATGCGGTTCGCCGATCCATGAATTGGGTTAAGGAGTAAAAAAATGTCTAAAAATTGTCTAAACGTTTTTGAACGAGACGATTGTCTCAAAAAATTAGCCAATGAACCTGTAGATTTATTGGTTATTGGTGGTGGAATTACGGGTGCTGGCATTGCCTTGGATGCTGCTTCACGTGGAATAAAAGTTGCCATGGTTGAAAAAGCGGACTTTTCAAGTGGAACAAGTTCTAGGTCTACCAAACTGATTCATGGCGGCCTAAGGTATCTTAAACAACTGGAGTTCTCTGTTGTAAAAGAAACAGGAAAAGAACGTGCGATTGCTTATCGCAATGCTCCTTACCTCGTCCATCCAGAAAAACTTATCCTTCCAATACAAAAGAAAGGAAGCCTTGGTTGGTATAGCACTTCGTTTGCCTTATGGGTATATGATTTCCTTGCTGGTGTTTCAAAAAGGGATCGAAAAAAAATGATTTCAAAATCAGAAATGCTAAAACTGCTTCCTCAATTTAAAAGCAACGAACTAATTGGTGCAGGATTATATTCGGAGTATAGAAGCGATGATTCAAGATTAACCATTGAAATTATAAAAAAAGCAGTCTCTTTTGGGGCATTGGCTTTTAACTATTTAGAAGGCCTTGATTTTATTTATCAAGACAAACTTGTTTCTGGAATTGTGGCAAAAGACCATATTCGAAAGCAAGAATTAGAAATTTCTGCAAAATGTGTGGTTAATGCGGCGGGTCCTTGGGTCGATGAAATCCGAAAAACCAACGCTTCTATTGGAAAAAAAAGACTCGTATTGAGCAAAGGCGTACACTTAGTCATTAATAAAGACAAACTCCATTTAAGCCACGCTGTATATTTTGAAGCAAAAGACAAACGAATGATTTTTGCTATCCCAAGAGAAGGAAAGATTTACTTTGGAACAACAGATACGGTTTATTCGGGTAACATCAATACGCCAAAAACATCCAAAAAAGATGCTTTGTATTTGCTTGAATGCATGAACGATGCATTTGAAGGAATAAATCTAAAACTTTCAGATGTAGTATCTAGTTGGGCAGGATTACGACCACTTATCCATGAAGAGGGAAAATCGTCTTCGGAAATATCCAGAAAAGACGAGATATTTATTTCCTCAAATGGACTTTTTAGTATTGCTGGCGGAAAATTAACCGCTTATCGATCCATGGCAAAACGAGTGGTGGATCTGGTAAATAAAAAAAGGAATCTCTCGAATAAAAAATGCCAAACCAGCAGCATTATTTTATCTAAATCAAAAGTTGATATAAATAACATTAAAACTATTAAAAATCAATTATTTAAAGATTATAAAATATCTAAAAATGACCTAGAGTATCTTTGGACGAGATATGGAATGGAAAGCAAAAAAATTCTGGATAAAAAACACGTAAACCCAAATCCAAAAATAGCCTTGGTTATAAATGAATTTGACTACTGTTTGGAACAAGAAAGCGTTTGGTCGCTTCTTGATTTTTTTAGACTACGAAACGCCAGGGTTTATTTTTATCCAGAAAGCATTTCCGGATTAATTGCTCCAATAGCTGAACATGCAAAGCAAAAGCTGCAATGGACAGAAGAAAAAAAACAAAAAGAAATCGATGCGCTAAATGTCTTTTTAAAAGAAGCTATTACCTTTGAATAAAACAACCCAACATGATGACCAACCTTCTTGCGGAATTAATCGGAACTTTTATACTAATTTACTTTGGAGCAGGAGTTGTAGCCTCTGTACTTCTTAAAGATACTAAAGCACAAGGATCCGGATGGCTTGTAATCTGTATTGCCTGGGCAACAGCCGTTACAGTGGCTATTTATGCTGTAGGCCGCATTAGTGGTGCTCACATAAACCCAGCGGTTACCATTGCGTTGGCAGTAGCCGGAGAATTTCCATGGAAAGATGTTTTCCCATATATTGTTGGCCAATTTATAGGCGCATCCCTTGGAGCAATTGCTACTTATCTTCATTACCTACCCCATTGGGAAAGAACTGAATCCAAAGAAGAAAAACTTGCTGTTTTTTGTACTGCACCTGCAATAGAAAATAAATTTTCGAATCTCTTAAGTGAAATATTAGGCACATGGATGCTATTGTTTTTAATCATGAGTATTGGCGCAAACAACTATACTAACGGCATTAATCCAATGCTTGTTGGATTAATAATTTTGTTAATCGGTCTGGGTATTGGTTCTACTACCGGATATGCCATTAATCCTGCAAGAAACCTTGGACCAAGAATGATGCATTCCATCTTGCCTATTAAAGGAAAAGGCGGTTCCGACTGGAAATATGCTTGGATACCTGTGGTGGGTCCTCTTCTTGGTGGATGTCTTGGCAGCCTAAGCTATCTAGCTCTTTTTGAAAACAAATGCAGCTTTGCTCTTGTTATTTGTGTAGTGCTAAGCCTGGCAATTTTAGGAGCAACTATTTTATTAAAAAACAAAGCTTCTTAAAAAGGCTTTTGTTAAATTTGCAACATATAAACTAAATCACTTATGAAAAAATCGTATTTAATTATTGGAGGGATTGCTCTTTTAATAATCATCGCAATAGGAAGTTATGCAAGCACTTACAATAAAGCCGTTGGTCTACAAGAAGAAGTAGATGCACAATGGGGAAATGTAAACAACACTTACCAAAGACGTTTGGATTTAATACCAAACCTTGTTAAGGTAGTAAAAAGTGCAGCTGATAAAGAAAAAGAAATTTTTGAATCCGTAACTCGTGCAAGAAGTGGCCTTCCTTCAACAAAAGAACTTGAATCATTAAAAAATGACATAAAAAATGCAAAAGATCCTGCTGCACTACAAAAATTAGAGCAACAGCTTCAAGCTAATGAAAAGGCCGCTCAAACATTTTTAAATGTAGCCGTGGAAGCATATCCAAATTTAAAGTCAATTGAAGGTTTTAAAGGACTTCAAGTACAACTGGAAGGAACAGAGAATAGAATCAATAAAGCCAGAGATGATTATAACGGAAGTGTTAAAAATTATAACACACACATTAGAGGGTTCTTTGCAAGCATGATTTTAAACAAAGAAGAGTTTAAGAAAAAAACAGCTTTCAAAGCACAAGCAGGAGCTGAAAACGCTGTAGATATTGATATGTAATTTATGCATTTCTCCAAAAATCAAGTTGCAAAAATAAAGGAAGAAATCGTTTTAGCCGAAAAAAACACTTCGGGTGAAATACGTATTCATTTAGATAAAAAATGCTCTGCAGACCCGGTTGAAGCAGCCATAAAAGTTTTTGAAACACTTGGCATGACCAACACCAAGGATCGCAATGGGGTGCTTATTTATTTGGCCATTAATGACAAAAAAATGGCCATTATTGGCGATACGGGTATTGATAAAAAAGTGCCAGAAGACTTTTGGGAAAGTGTCAAAAACACCATGGTAGAGAACTTCAAAGAAGCAAAATTTGTGGAGGGAATTTGCGAAGCAATTAAAGAGAGTGGGATGAAGTTAAGTACTTATTTTCCATATCAAAGCGACGATGAAAACGAACTAAGTGATGAAATAAGTATAGGCGAAGGAACATGAAAAATAATTTTAAAACATCCTTAATTGCTTTTATTTTCTTCTTTTTGGGTTCAAGTTTATGTTTTTCTCAAAAAGGCATTCCAAATGCACCTAATCCAGCAAGAGGATACAATAATTACTCCAAGCAATTTCCAAATTTTCTTAGCAAAAAGCAGGCAAAAGAACTCGAACAAAAACTTACTAAGTTTGAAAAAGAAACGTCCAACGAGATTGTCGTAGTGGTAGTGGACAACCTTGCTGGTTACGAGCCTTGGGATTATGCGACAAAACTTGGAGATAAATGGGGCGTTGGAAAAGCAAAAGAAGACAATGGAATAGTCATTCTAATAAAACCAACAGGTGGAAAAGGAAAGAGGAAAACCTTTATCGCTACTGGAAAAGGATTGGGAGGAGCAATACCAGACATTACTTGTAAAGAAATCGTAGACAATGAAATGCTTCCAAGTTTTAAAAACAAGAAATACTTTGAAGGGATCAACAAAGCCCTTGTAGTAATTACGGCTTTAGCCAAAGGAGAATACAATCATAAGGATTATAGCAAAAAACATAAAAAAGAAATGTCTTTAACCAACATGATTCTCACCATTCTGTTTTTAGGGCTTATTGTTTTTGCGTTTTTTTGGTCGGTAAAAAAGAATGGTTTATTTGCAACCCTTGCCATGATTGCTATATTCTCTAGGGGATCTAGCATTGGAAGTGGTCGTGGTGGCGGTGGATCTGGTGGTGGCTTTGGTGGCGGTGGCTTTGGCGGTGGAAGTTTTGGTGGTGGTGGTGCCGGTGGAAGCTGGTAAACTTAAGCAAAAAAAAACCGCATTTCTGCGGTTTTAATAAATTAAAAATGGAGGTTACTACAAGTTAGGAGTTGCATCAGGACTAGCATTTTCTAGAATGGTTTTTTCTCTTATAACGTTATAATCCTTATCACGACAATCGGAATAACAACCCTCCCCCTCACATTTTATATCGTATGACGAGGTCACTTTGTCATTTTCATAATAAATTTCAGTAGTAACTCGATATTCTCCACAGTCATTCACTCCTTCTGTAGTTACTTTTTCTTCATGATAATTCGTTTCTTCGGCGTAAGGACGAGCATCTTCACTAGCATCAGGACGACCATTATTACTTAAACCAAACTCTTCAGAGATGTTAAATTTTAAGATATCGTCATAAGGCACTTTATTCAGAACAATACCCATACATTCGGTATCTAACAATGCTTTCATAAAGGTTTTTACATAATCTCCTCTATCGTCGTTATCCAACTCTTTCATGTCTTTTTGAATGTCGGCAAGCACACCAACATATTGCAACATGTTCTTTTCTGCATTTTGCATTATTTTTTCAGCATCTTTTTCGGTAGAGTTTTCAGTCAAGCCATCCTTTTTAAGGCATTCGCATAATTCCTCTGCTCTTTCTTTGGGTTTGTTTCCACAAGAAGTTAAAAACAAAGAAAAGGAAACAAAAACCATTAGTAATTTTCTCATAATTTTTTTTTAAGTGTTTGTTCAAATGTAAAACAAAAAACAAACTTCAAAAAATAAGATATAAAATAAACAAGAATTTATATATTTGCAGACTCAACAAATGGAGGTTGTAGCTCAGTTGGTAGAGCACTGGATTGTGGTTCCGGTTGTCGCGGGTTCGATCCCCGTCTTCCTCCCTAAAAAAGCCTTTATTCATAAAGGCTTTTTTATTTATATCCATGGAAAAGAAAAAGAATAATTATCTTTATGTTTCGAATTAAAACCATGCAAACAAACTGGAAAATCAAAAAATTCTCTGCGCTTACTTTAGAAGAGTTTCATGACATCATTCGGTTAAGAATTGAAGTTTTTGTAATTGAACAAGATTGCCCTTATCAAGATTTAGATGGAAAAGATAAAATTGCATACCATGTTTTTTGTAAAAATGAAAACGAAGAAATTATTGCCACCTCTAGGCTTTTAGCGAAAGGAATCTCTTATGAGGAAGTGGCAATTGGTCGAATAGTAACCTCCCAAAAAGCAAGAGGAAGCGGACTAGGACATGCCCTGCTTAAAAAAAGCATGGAGTTATGCGAAGAAAAATTTGGATTAGGACCAATTAGACTTTCCGCACAAAAACATTTAGAAGGATACTATAATCGGCATGGTTTTTTCAATACCGGAAAAGAATACCTTGAAGATGGTATTCCTCATATAGAAATGCTTTATACACCTTCAAATAAATAGTTATGAAACTTATCACAAGCTTAGTCCTTATTTTAACCATGCAATCTTTTTTGTTTTCACAAAAAAAATCCAAATCAAGTATTGATATCAAATACATGGATAAATCCATTGCCCCAAGTGAGGATTTCTTTTTGTTTTGCAATGGAAAATGGGTGGAAAAAACAAAAATTCCTGCATCGGAATCTAGGTGGTCAAGTTTTAATGAATTAGAAAAAACGAATAAAGAAAAGCTAATTGCAATTCTCAAAGAATGCACTAGAAAAAAAGGAGAAAAAGGGTCTCAAAACCAACTTTTAGGAGATTACTTCTCCGCATATATTAACTTCAAACAACGTAATAAAAGCGGCTTAGATGGATTAAAAGAAGATTTTAAAGAAATTGAAGCTATAAGTAGCAAATCCGATATAGTAAAAGCCATTGCATCCCTTCACATGAAAGGAGTAAATGCACTTTTTTATTTTGGAGTAAGTCAGGATTTAAAAGAGGTGGATCGACATATTTGTTATTTAAGACAATCCGGTATTGGACTTCCAAATAAAGATTATTATTTAAAAGAAAATAAAAAAGAAGTCCTTGACGCTTATTTTTCACATGTGGCTAGAGGTTTTGAACTTCTAGGGAAAAACAATGAAGAAGCGATAAATTGCGCAAAAAATGTGCTTTTTATTGAAAACTTCTTGGCTTCAGCAATGTACTCCCCAGCAGAACTTAGAAGCCCAGAAAAAACATACAATAAAAAATCAATTGAAGAAGCAAGTCGTCTATTTGGTGCTTTTCGGTTTCCTGAATACTTAAAAAAAGTTCATTTTGAAGACATGTTCGAGGTTGTTGTATCCAATCCTTCTTATGTCGAAACTTGTGGGCAACTTTTAGTAGATTGTGAAATAAAGAAATGGAAAGACTACCTAAGTTGGTGTTTGTTTAACAAGTTTGCAGGTCACCTTAGCGAAGAATTAGTAGATTACAATTTTGACTTCTATGGAAGAACCTTAAAAGGAAAACAAGAACTCAAACCTGTGTACAATCGATGTATTGATGAAATAACAAGAATGGCGTTTGGAGAATTACTAGGAAAAGCATTTATTGAAAAACATTTTTCGGAAAATGCAAAAAACAGGGTTAATTCGATGGTTGATGACTTATTAAGTGTTTATGAAAGCAGAATCAATAATTTGGGATGGATGTCTAAAGACACTAAAATAGAGGCCTTAAAAAAACTAAATGCTATTGGAAGAAAACTAGGTTTCCCCTCTAAATGGGAAGATTATAGCTCCTTAAATTTTAGTAAAGACAGTTATTTAAATAACCTCAAAGAAGCCATTAAATATAGCATTATCAAGAATCATGAGAAAATGGCAGAACCTGTAGATAGAGATAAATGGAGTATGCCAGCTCACATGGTAAATGCATATTACCATCCACTACTTAATGAAATTGCTTTTCCCGCTGGAATTATGCAAGCTCCATTTTTTGATGAAAACTATGAAGATGCCGTTAATTATGGAAGAATTGGAATGGTTATAGGACATGAATTTACGCATGGTTTTGATGACAAAGGATCTAAGTTTGCTGCAGATGGAACCTTTAAAAACTGGTGGACCAAAGAAGATCGAAAACTTTTTGAGAAAAAAACAACGCTTTATGGCCAAACCTTTGCCGGATTTTGTCCTATGGAAGATCATTGTGTTCAACCAGATTTAACCATGGGAGAAAACATTGCAGATTTAGGTGGGCTAATCATGGCTTTTCATGCATTTAAAAAAACTAAAGAAGGGAAAGAAAATAAAAAATTAAATGGTTTTACTGCAGAACAACGCTTTTTTATTGCCTACGCACAATTATGGAAAATTAAATACACCGATGAAGAAATGAAAAATCGAATTGCTACAGATCCTCATTCTCCTGGCATGTATCGTGTAAATGGACCTTTAATGAATTGCACCGAATTTTTTAAGGCATTTTCTATAGAAGAAGGAAGTAAAATGCGAAATCCTAAAAACAAAATATCCAAAATCTGGTAACAAATGCAGCAATTTATTTTTACTGTTTTTTTACTTTTAACTTATGGCTTTCATGCGCAAGGAAGCTATGAACTTGCTGTATTAAAATATAATGGAGGTGGGGATTATTATGCAAACCCGACATCTGTTCCAAATTTAATTGGATTTTACAACAAAACATTTAACACCAATCTTAGCAAAGAGGTCCCCTTTGTAGAAGCATCAAGTAGAGATGTGTTTGATTATCCTTTTATTCATCTAACTGGTCATGGAAACATCATTTTTAACAATGAGGAGGCAAAAAACATTCGATCTTATCTTCTTGCTGGAGGATTCTTGCATATTGATGATAATTATGGCATGGACAAATTTATTCGTCGTGAGTTAAAAAAAGTTTTCCCTACAAAATCCCTTATTGAACTCCCTCCAGAACATCCTATTTTCCATCAGAAATTTAATTTCAATGGATTGCCAAAAATTCATGAACACGATGGAAAGAGAGCGCAAGCGTTTGGCATCATTGAAAAAGGAAGGATTTTATGCTTATATACGTTTGAAACGGATTTGGGAGATGGATGGGAAGACCCAAGTATTCATAACGATTCTCCACAAAAAAGATTAGAGGCCCTACAGATGGGATGCAATATTTTGATGTTTGCCTTTATGCAATAATAATTTAATCTAATTGAAATAGATCCTTAACTCCCATTAATCGGTTAATGGTAAACCCCTCAGCATAAGCATAATTCACCGGCCTTCCGATTTGCTTCATTCTTCCTTTTATAAAATCAAAAAAATCTTCTTTTGAAATTGGCGTTTCAGGTTCTGTAGAGTTTGGATCAAAAAACTGCGTTTTGTAGGACTTAATAACTTTGATTTTATTTTCCACAAAATCAGATACATCTATTACAATATCCGGTTTTATATAATAATCTTGAATATAATGTAATACTAATCTAGGACGATGCTCTTTTTGTTCACTTCCCTCCCATTTAGTACTTACTTTTTTTAACCCAGAAAGATAACATGCATCTGCAACTAGTTTGGCAGCTTTTGCATGATCCGGATGTCTATCTTTAATTGCATTGGCAAAAACAATTTCTGGTTTAAATTTTCTTATTTGCTCAATTATAATTTTAATAGATGCTTCAGAAGAAGTTAAAAAACCATCTTTTAATTGAAGATTCACCCGGTTTTGAACCCCCAATAATTCCGATGCGTTTTTAGATTCATTGGCTCTAGTATGAATATCACCTCTTGTTCCAAGTTCGCCTTGAGTTAAATCCACAATAGCCACTTTTTTTCCTTCATTTATGTAGCGAAGAATTGTACCGGCTGTCGATATTTCTACATCGTCAGGATGTGCACCAAATGCAAGAATATCTGTCTTATAACTCATTCAGCATTCGCATAAGATTCAACACCAGGGCAAGAACAGACAAGGTTTCTATCTCCAAAAGCATTATCTACTCTTCTTACCGGAACCCAGTATTTAAATTCTTTTAAATAATCCAATGGATAAGCAGCTTCTTGGGGAGAATAGGGATAATTCCAATTTTTATTAATGATACAGTCCGCATTATGCGGTGCATTTTTTAAAAGATTGTTTTCTTTATCTGCATGGCCACTTTCAATTTCTTTTATTTCTTTCCTTATTTTTATCATTGCAGCAATAAATCGATCCAACTCCTCTTTGTCTTCGGATTCAGTTGGTTCAATCATTAATGTGCCAGCAACAGGAAAAGATACAGTTGGAGCATGAAATCCATAATCAATTAATCTTTTAGCAATATCTGCAACTTCTACGTTTGCTGTTTTCTTAAATTCTCTACAATCCAAAATCATTTCATGAGCGACAGTATTGTTAACTCCTTTATAAAGGATATCATAATGCCCCTCTAATTCACTTGCAATATAATTAGCATTTAAAATTGCAATCTCCGTAGAACGTTTTAAACCATCCCTACCTAACATTTTAATGTAAGCATAAGAAATTAATAAAATTAATGCGCTTCCATAAGGAGCAGCGGTTACTGGCTCAATTCCTTTATCTCCTCCAACAGAAACTAATGGATTAGTTGGCAAAAAAGGCGTTAAATGTGCAGCTACACCAATAGGGCCCATTCCAGGACCTCCACCACCATGAGGAATAGCAAATGTTTTATGAAGATTCAAGTGACAAACATCGGCACCAATATTTCCAGGATTAGTTAAACCAACCTGTGCATTCATGTTAGCACCATCCATATATACCTGCCCTCCATTTTCATGGATTATCGAAGTTATTTCTTTAATACCCTCTTCGTAGACACCATGAGTTGATGGATAGGTTACCATTATGCCTCCAAGATTTTCTTTTAACTCGGTTGCTACTTTTCTTAATTCATCAATGTCTATATTTCCATTTTGATCACACCCTGTAACAACCACCTCAAAACCAGCCATCACAGCAGATGCAGGATTTGTACCATGGGCTGAAGAAGGAATAATCATTTTGTTTCGGTTAAAATCTCCACGAGATTGATGATAAGCCTTAATTACCATTAGACCAGTGTACTCTCCTTGTGCACCAGAATTGGGTTGCAAAGACATCGCATCAAATCCAGTGCAAGCACACAAGTCTTTTTCAAGTTGATTAAGAATAATTTGATACCCCTCTACTTGATGAAGTGGCACAAATGGATGTATGTTTGAAAAATGCGGATTAGAAATTGGCATAAGTTCGGAAGCCGCATTTAGTTTCATGGTGCATGAGCCAAGTGGAATCATGCTATGAACTAAGGAAAGGTCTTTATTTTCAAGCTTTTTAAGATATCGCATCATTTTTGATTCGGTATGGTATTTATGAAATACCTCGTGATCTAAAATAATATCATTACGTAGAGAAATCTCAAAAGATGATGCTAAACTATTTTTTTCTGAAGCGGTATTATTTTCCATAATAATGGATAATAAAAGAGAAACATCTTCAGAGGTATGTGGCTCTGCAAAAGAAACCGATATTTCGTTTTCATTTATAACTCGAATATTACACTTGTGTTTTTCACAAGCAAGTTGAATTTTTTTAGCTTCCACTCCTTTTAACCATACCGTATCAAAAAACACATTACTTCCTACTTGTATTCCATTTTTTATTGCCCCTTTAGCAAAATCTAAAGCCAAATTGTGGACATGTAGAGCTATTTCTTTAAGGCCATTTGGGCCATGGTACACGGCATACATCCCTGCCAATACGGCAAGTAAAGCTTGTGCAGTACAAATGTTTGAAGTTGCTTTATCTCTTTTGATGTGTTGTTCTCTTGTTTGAAGAGCCATTCTTAAGGCAATATTTTCATCAGTGTCTTTAGAAACACCAATAATTCTACCGGGCATGTTTCTTTTAAAACTTTCCTTTGCTCCAAAGTATGCTGCATGTGGCCCGCCATATCCCATCGGAACGCCAAAACGTTGAGTAGAACCAAATACGACATCTGCATTCATACCCCCTGGAGAATTAAGTAAAACAAGACTTAAAATATCTGCTGAAACAGCAACAGAAACATTATTCAGATGCGCAGCTTCAATAAAAGAAGATAAATCGCCAATAACTCCATTAGCATCTGTATAAGGAATAACTGCTCCAAAATAAGAAGAATCAGCATCAAACTCTTCATGATTTCCTATAACAAGATCAATATCTAGGTTATTTGCCCTGCCTTTAACTACTTCAATTGTTTGTGGATAGCAACGATCAGAAATGAAAAATTTATTCTTTCCTTCTTTTATCTCTTTTCTTTTTCGACTATTAAAAAACATAATCATTGCTTCAGCTGCTGCAGATGCTTCGTCTAAAAGAGAAGCATTCGCAATATCCATTCCTGTTAAATCCATAATCATGGTCTGGAAATTCAATAAAGCTTCTAATCTACCTTGAGATATTTCTGCCTGGTAAGGAGTATATGCGGTATACCATCCCGGATTTTCTAAAACATTTCTAAAATTTACTGCAGGAACAATCGTTTCGTGATAACCAAGACCAATAAAAGATTTATAAATTTTATTTTTTTGACCAAGGTTAAAAAGTAAATCCTGGCATTCTTGTTCGGACAAAGCTGTTTCAACATTTAATTCTGATTCCAGTCGAATATGAGATGGAATGGTTTTATCAATTAATGAAGAAACAGAATCATTTCCTGTAACATTCAACATTTCTTTAATTTCTTTGTCTGAAGGACCAATATGACGCGATTGAAAATTACTCATAGGAATCTTATTAAATAAATTGGTTTGCAAATATAAGGTACAAAACGCATTTTTTAAACAATAACTAAGTAATTAACAATCAAAATTGAAAGTGGTTTAATTATATCAATAATTCAAATTTACTTTATACTTTTGCGAGATGTTAAATGGAAAAAGAATATGTGTCGTTTTGCCAGCTTATAATGCTGTAGATACACTTGAAAAAACGTATAAAGAAATTCCTTTTGATATCGTGGATGATGTCGTACTTGTAGATGATGCCAGTAATGATAAAACCAGTCAAAAAGCAAAAGAAATTGGGATAAATCATGTCATAAGGCATGAAGAAAACAGAGGGTACGGCGGAAACCAAAAATCTTGTTATAAAAAAGCTTTGGATTTAAATGCTGATATAATTGTAATGCTTCATCCGGATTATCAATATACTCCTAAGTTAATTCATGCAATGACTTCTGTCATCGCTAATGAGGTATATCCTGTAACTATTGGATCTAGAATATTAGGAAAAGGCGCTATTAAGGGCGGAATGCCTTTATATAAATACTTTGCTAATCGTGTGTTGACATTAACTCAAAACATTTTAATGAAACAAAAACTTTCAGAATACCATTCTGGATACAGAGCTTTTTCTGCTGAAATTTTTTCGAAAATTGATATTGAAAAAAATTCGGATGATTTTGTTTTTGACAACCAAATGATCTCTCAGATTTTTTATGCAGGATATGAAATTGGCGAAATAACCTGCCCAACTAAATACTTTGAAGAAGCTTCTTCTATTAATTTTAGTCGATCTGTTACCTATGGATTAGGGGTTCTTAAAGTTTCACTTCTATACAGACTTTGCAAATGGAAACTTATAAAACCTAACTATTTAATTTTAAAATCTTAAAAAAATGAAAGTATTCAACAACATTATTGAAACAATTGGAAATACCCCATTAGTTAAAATAAATAAAGTTACTAGCGAAGTAAATGCAACGGTTCTAGCAAAAGTTGAATATTTTAATCCAGGAAGTTCTGTAAAAGATCGAATGGCAGTTAAAATGGTTGAAGATGCTGAAGCAGATGGAATACTTAAGCCTGGAGGAACAATTGTGGAGGGCACCTCTGGAAATACAGGAATGGGACTTGCTCTAGCTGCAATAGTTAAAGGATACAAATTAATTTGTGTTTCTACAGATAAACAATCCAAAGAAAAATTTGATATTCTTCGAGCAGTAGGTGCAGAAGTAATTGTTTGCCCAACAGATGTTGCTCCTGAAGACCCAAGATCTTATTACTCCACCTCCAAAAGAATTGCTGAAGAAACTCCAAATTCTTGGTATGTTAATCAATATGATAATCCCTCAAATGCAATTGCACATTATGAGCAAACGGGACCTGAAATATGGGAGCAAACAGATGGAAAGATTACCCATTTTGTGGTTGGAGTTGGAACTGGAGGAACCATATCTGGTGTTGGGAAATACTTGAAGGAAAAAAACCCAAATATAAAAATATGGGGAATCGATACCTATGGATCCGTTTTTAAGAAATATCACGAAACAGGAATCTTTGATGAAAATGAAATCTATTCTTATATAACCGAAGGGATCGGAGAAGACATTCTCCCAGAAAACGTAAATTTTGATATTATTGATGGCTTTGAAAAAGTTACCGACAAAGATGCAGCTATCTACACAAGGAAAATGGCTAGAGAAGAAGGTATTTTTGCAGGAAATTCTTGTGGAGCAGCAGTAAAGGGTTTACTCCAATTAAAACATCACTTTAAAAAAGACGATGTGGTAGTTGTATTGCTTCATGATTCGGGCAGTCGATATGTTGGTAAAATGTATAACGATGAATGGATGAGAGAAAGAGGATTTCTAGAAGAAAAACCTATTTGTGCTGGTGATTTAGTGAAAAATCATTCAGACAAGCCATTAGTAACCCTATTTGCTGAAGAACTTGTCTCTCATGCAGTATCTAAAATGAGAAAATTTGGTATTTCACAAATTCCGGTGATAAAAGAAGGTGAAAATGTTGGGTCTGTAGATGACAGGCATATGTATGAACTTCTTGTAGAAAAACCAGAATTAAAAAATGCAGCTATATCCTCGATAATGCAAGCTCCTTTTCCTATTGTAAGTGAAGAAACCAGCATTGACCAACTTTGTAAGTTAATCAATAAAGATACCGCTGCTGTTTTAGTTAAACTATCGGATGGAAAAAAACACATCGTAACTAGATACGACGTAATACAGGCAATGGCATAATAATGAAGACCTTTAGGGATCAACTTAATAATTCCATTTATTTAAAACAAAAACCTAATCGAATTATTTCTCTTGTTCCATCACAAACAGAGTTGTTAAGTGAGCTTGGACTTGAAAAAGAGGTTATTGGAATAACAAAATTTTGCATCCATCCAAATTCTTGGAAATCTAAAAAGAAGGTTATTGGTGGAACAAAAAAAATAAATCTGCAAAAAATAATCGAATTAAATCCTAATTTAATAATCGCTAATAAGGAAGAAAACTCAAAAGAAGATATAGAATTATTACAAAAACTTTATCCAGTATGGATAAGTAATATTTTGAATGTAAATGACTTAATTTTAATGATTAACTCCTTTGGGGAAATATTTGAAATAGAACAAAAATCAAAAACTCTAATTTCTAGCATCAATACAGAATTAAAAAACTTAAAAAACCATTTAATCCATAAAAAAGTACTTTATTTAATTTGGAATAAACCAGTAATTGTGGTTGGAACACAAACATATATTGATTCTCAATTAAAAGCAATTGGACTAAATAATGTAGTGCAAAAAGCAAGATATCCAAAATTAGAGGAGATTGAAATAGAAAATCCTGATTTTATTTTTTTAAGCTCTGAGCCCTACCCTTTTCAAGAAAAACACCGAAAAGAATTTGAAGAAAAGTTTCCAAATTCAAAAACTATTATTGTCGATGGAGAAATGTTTTCATGGTACGGGTCAAGAATTTTAAAAGCAATTCCATATTTTAGAGAACTTAAAAAAACAATTGTTGAGCAAACGGCATTATAATTGCAATAAAAAAATAAAAAATAAAATCCATGAAAATAATCGCAACACTAATAACAGTCTTATTTATTTCTACAAATATAATTTCACAGGAATTATCCATTAACACCAAAAATGCAACCGTAGAATTTGAATTTGTTTCGGAACAAGCCAAAGGAAAAGTTTCTGGTTTAGAAGCAAAAATAGTATTTAATCCAGTAGACCTAAATAGTTCATCTATAGAGGGTTCTGTTGACGTTAGCACCCTGACTACATTTAATGAAATGAGAGACAAGCATCTTCAAAAATCGGACATGTTTAACACAAAAAAATTCCCGAAAATGATCTTTAACAGTTCTTCATTTTCTAAATCAAAAAAAGGCTTTAAAGCCAAAGGGAGTGTAACAATAAAAGGAACAAGTAAAGAAACAGAATTTGATTTTATTAAAACAGAAAATGGAATTGCTGGAAAAATGACAGTTTACACGAATGACTTTAATGTTTTTCCTAAAAAAAATCGTGATGACAGTAAAGTAATTATCGCCATAAACCTTCCATTTCAATCTAAATAATGTCGGAAAATAAAGGGATACGAATCAATAAATTTTTAAGCGAAGCTGGTTACTGCTCTCGAAGAGAAGCTGACAAATTAATTGAAAAAAAATGTATCCTAATTAATGACATCATTCCTGAAATGGGGACAAAAGTGCATGAAAATGATGTTGTGAAAGTTAATGGAGAAGTTATCGCCAAAAACAATTTAAAAAACACCTATATTGCCTTTAATAAACCAGTTGGAATTGTTTGTACCACCGATACCAGATTTGAGAAAAATAACATTATTGAATATATCAATTATCCAAAAAGAATTTTTCCAATAGGTCGACTCGACAAACCTAGTGAAGGATTAATATTACTAACAGACGATGGAGATATCGTCAATAAAATATTACGATCTAGAAATCACCATGAAAAGGAATATTTAGTAGAGGTTAATAAAGAAATTGACTCAAACTTCATCCATAAAATGAGCAGTGGGGTTCCTATTCTTGATACAGTAACAAAAAGATGTACGGTTGAAAGAATAAGTAAATACCGATTTAAAATTGTTCTTACTCAAGGATTAAACCGACAAATAAGAAGAATGTGTGAGCACCTTGGATTTAAGGTTTTAAAATTAAAAAGAATCCGAATCATGAACATAAAATTAGATATGCCTGTTGGTAAATATAGAGAATTATCAAAAAAAGAATTCGATATGCTAGAACAACTAATTTCTCATTCTTCAAAAGAAAACTAATTCTTTTGCTTACTTTTAACCATTATATATAAAATAAAAAACATGAAATTAATTTTAACATCCCTATTCTCCGTTCTATTTGTCGGATTAACTTATTCTCAAAGCTGTGTTTCTAAATATGTTGGAAATTATAAAATAAAAATAGAGCCAACAATTGAAAATGTGAAAAAAATGTCCAAAGAAAAAGGACAAGAAGTACCTGAAGAACAAGTTGAAATGATGACTAACATGTTAAGCAATTTCAAATTAACTCTTAATGATAATGAAATAATTCTTTCAGCAATGGGAAGAGAAAACAAACAAAACTTTAAAGCTCGAACCAATGCAGATGGAAGTTCTTGTGATCTTGTACCAACTATTCAAAAAGAAGCGGATAAAGAAGCTTATCTTAGTATAATTGAATTAGATAAGAAAAGCATTATGATGAAAGCTTTTGGGAAAAGTGGAGACATGGATGCTTTTGTATGGGTTAAGGAAAAATAATTTCAAAAAAAATGATTAAATATAGTTTAGTACTTTTTGTTTTTTTATTAAATATAGATGTATCGTATTCTCAAGGATGTGTAGACTCCTATGTTGGTCACTACCAAATAAATATAGAAAAAGCCTATGAAAAGGCTAGAAATGAATACAAATCTAAGGGAATTAAAATTTCTGAAGATCAATCTATATCCTTTATTGATGCAGTTAAGAATAAAACTATGATTCTCAAGAAAGATTCGTTAATTTTCTTAAACAGTGACTCAACTAAACAAATCATTCCTTTTAAAGCTCGTATTAATAAAAACAAAAAAGATTGTGATTTAATTTCAAATCAAGAACCATTTGAAATGAACGAGCGTTTTTATACACTTGTTCGAATTGATTCCACTCAAATAAACCTTGAAAGAACCGGAAACCTTTCAAAAGACATGACTTATTTCACTTGGAAGAAAATAAAATAATTTTTTTGAGATCAAGTAATCTATTTACTCTTTTTTAATTATTTCATTAGCACAATCGGTTGCCAACTTTTGGCAAGTGGAAGAATTGCTAATTGCATCGTTAAATGAAGGAAATGTGTTTTGAATTATTTGGAAATAGCACTTCAAAAAATCTTCTTTTAATGGGCCAAGTTTATTTAAATCTGCCTGAATAGACTGCATTTCGTTGTTAAATTTTGCCACATCTTCTTTATTCCAAGCCCCCTTCATACTTTTTTTTGGACCATATACTTCATTAAAACAAAGTTTCATTTCTTCTTTAGCCTTGTCGTTACTCATCGCTAAGGTGAAAGAAGTGTAGTTGTTTTCAAGTTTTTTGAAAAGACAATCAATAAACATTTGTTTATTCTCTCCAAAAGAAGTCATATGCCCTTTTTGTTCTTCCTTTTTAATGTATTGATTAAATCTTTCTTTGTCTTTTTTTGACCATTCCCCAACTTTACTTTTGTTCACCGAACAGGAATAAAGAAAAACTCCTGAAAAAACCAAAAAGTGAATTTTTTTTGTATTAAACATAACAATTTAAAATTACGCATAATGAACAGCATTAAAAACTTATTTTAAATAAACTTGACATTTTACAGTATTTGGTCTGCTATTTGCAAATGATTTATATAAATTAGTTAACCGATGAAAATCATTCCTGTTTTATTGACTTTTTTATTTGCCCTAACATCTATTGATATTTCTTCTCAAATTATTGATAAAGATCATTTATATGGAATATGGGTTTCTGAAAAAAAATCAAATGACACTATATTTTATAAAAAAAATAGGCTATCAGATGATTATGTGAAAATGGATAGTTTAGCGAAAAAAAAATTTATAAAAACATTATTTATCGATTATATGCAATCCAACGGTTGGTTACTTCTTTATGGAATAAAAAACATTGAAGAAGTTTCGAGCGATTCTTTAGATGTTTTATTATCTAAAAGTCGTTCTTTTGATTTATTTAATCAACGTATTCAAAAACAAGAACTTAATGACCCCACATTCATATCCACCATCTCCGACTCCCCATGTTTTCAATTTTTAGAAAATGAAGAATTGAAGGTTTCACAAAATTGTGGTTGGTGTGGCACCCCTCCTATTTCTTATTGTCAATACACAGGAAAATGGTCCAAACAAAAGAATGACATTTATGATCTAAGCTACCCATTTTGGGGTGGAACTATTAGAGAAACCTGGAAAATAACTTCTTTATCTAAAGAAAAAATGGCAATAATTCGTGTTAATAGTAACGTAATTTATGATAAAAAGAAACGTTAAAAAACTCACTTTGAAAGTTATTGCATTTATTTTATTGTTAATAATATCTCCATTATTTTTTTTAATATCTGCTCTTCTTTATCTCTATTCAACACAAAAACCTAAAATTATCTTTAGACAAAAACGAATTGGGATTCAACAAAAAGAATTTATAATCTATAAATTTAAAACGATGGAAAAAAACCAAGTTACTTTTTTGGGTAAATTTCTTAGAAAAACGGGTATTGATGAAATCCCCCAATTAATAAACATTCTTAAAGGAGAGATGTCTTTTGTTGGACCAAGGCCTCTAATGAAAGAGGATATAGATAGACTTGGATGGACTAAACAAAAACATCTAAAAAGATGGTCTGTTAAACCTGGCATTACAGGGGGTGCACAATTACAAAACACCTGTAGTGCAGACTTATCTCTTGCCAATGATTTAAGTTATGTAAAAAACAAGTCCTTGTTTTTAGATTTACGTATTTTTATGCGTTCTATATTTATCCCTATTCTTGGAAAAAAACACACGCAATGAAGGTTTTAGTTAATGGCATAGGCAATATTGGCACCACGCTTCTTAATTTACTAAGTGATTATAAGAGATTGCTTGGAATAGAGACTATTTATGCGCTTAAAAACACAAGCATTCATTCTTGGAACAAAACAGAAATAATGTTCCTTAAGGAAAAAGGGATTGTTCTATGCACGAAAAACAACACTGACGAATTCATCGATTTTAATGAAATTAAAGAGGAAATCAATTATGTTTTTGATTGCAATGCAAATTCTTTTGGCATACGCAACAAAGAATGGTATAAAAAGCTTCCAAATTTAATCGGATGCTCAGCACAAGGAAGTGAAAAAGGATTTGGAATTCCGCACATGGCTGGGCTAAATGATAAAATCATTTTAAATCAAAAATTTGCACAAATTGTATCTTGTAACACGCATTCTCTTGCTGCTATTATTAATTTAATTTGTCCAAAAACAAAAGACTTGATCGAAGGAGATTTTGTTATTGTTAGAAGATCAGAAGACTTGGGGAATCACGAACGTTTAGTTTCTGCCAATGTAATTTCTAGGCATCTTGATAAATCTATTGGAACTCATCATTCCATTGATGTAAAAGACTTGTTTAGAACCAAAAATATTGAGCTAAATATTCAATCTTCAGATATTACAACTCCAAGCCAATTACTTCATGCAGTTCGATTTAATCTTAAAACCAAAAACAATTTAGATCAAAACGAAATATGCAACAAATTAAAAAACAATTCCTTTTTGTCTCAAACTTCTAAATTTGATTCGAATATCATTTTTGAACTAGGAAGAAAATATGGAGCGTACGGTCGAATCTATTCTCATGCAATTATATTATCAAATAATCTAATAATAGATAAGAACAATATTAAGGGATGGGCATTTATTGCTCAAGAAGGAAACACCTTAATATCCACGATTAATGCTTATTTAATTCAAACAAAAAACAACAATACAGAAAACGCCATTAATAAAATTAAAAAAGATTTAATTTTAAAAGAATGGTAATTTATTTATTAAATTTATAGTAACTATTAAAATAACATTTATGAAAAAGAAAATTGCTACATTATTTATTGCTGGTGCTTGCATGTTTTTTACGAACATTAACGCACAACACATTTTAGTTAATGACACAGACATTAACGATCTTCCAATCAAATATTGCGAATTACGTGTAACTTCTGCTCTTATGAGTCTTACAAAAGTGAAAGTTTATGTAGATTACGGACAAAAATGGAAAGCTTTTTCAAGACAAAACATCATGACAGATGATAAAAAAGTAGTTCGATTTAATTCTGCAGTGGCTGCACTAAATTTTATGGATAAAAATGGATGGGTATACGTAGAGCAAACCATTCAAAATAATGGGGATGGAAATGTTACCTATAAATATTTAATGAGAAAAAAAGCGGAATAAACAGTTCCCTAAATTCAATAAAATATTAAAGGCCTTTTTCGGGCCTTTTTTATTTTAAGGTTGCAATTCTTGTTAAACGTCCCTTTACCTTCTGATTAAGTTCGACATTTATTTCTGATCCTAGAGGTAAAAAAACATCAATACGAGATCCAAATTTTATAAAACCAAATTCTGATCCAGCATTTGCAGTATTATCTACTTCAGCATACAAACATATTCTCCTTGCTAAACTTCCTGCTATCTGACGAAATAGGACTTCTCTATTTTTAGCATCTTTTACAACCACTGTTGATCTCTCATTTTTTGTGCTACTTTTTGGATGCCAAGCAACTAAAAACAATCCTGGATGATATCTTACATAAGAAACATTTCCTGATATTGGGAAATAATTTGCATGTACATTTAAAGGCGACATAAAAATAGAAACCTGTATTTTTTTCTCTTTAAAATATTCGGGTTCATCCACTTCTTCAATAGCAACAATTTTCCCATCTGCTGGACATAAGACCATGTTCTCAGAATAATTAACTTGTCTATTGGGTATTCTAAAAAACTGTAAAATCAAAAAGAATAAAAAAATGGGTACAAGAGCAATAATGGAAAGTAATATATGATTAATTTGACCATAAAGAAGGCCAAATATTAAAAATAAAACAACATGCGTTATTAGCAGGGTAAAAAGAATAATTCGATGTCCTTCTCTATGAAACTTCATTTTAATCAATTAAAATAAATAATTATATATCTCTATCCAAAGATAGAAAAAAGGAACCGTGAAAACTACTGCATCAAAACGATCAAGTATTCCTCCATGTCCAGGCAATATATTTCCGGTGTCTTTAATATTTAAGCTTCTTTTAAAAAGAGATTCTAAAAGGTCTCCTAATACTGCACAAGGCGAAATAATTAAAGCTGCAATTAGCCAAAATGAAAGAGACATCGTATCTGAAAAAAGGTATATTAAAACAGCTGCAGGAAACGAAAAAAGAAAACCACCAATAGTACCTTCCCATGTTTTGTTAGGAGAAACTCTAAAAAACAACGGTTTTTTCCCATAGGCTTTTCCAATAAAATAAGCCATGGAATCATTAATCCATATCAAAGAAAACATACCAATTAGTAAAACATATCCAAGTTTATTTTGAATTGCAATTTCCAACATCAAATTAAAAGGAAGTATAAAATAAATCCATGGAAATAATACCAAAGACAACACGATAATTGGTTGGTTGTTTTTGCGAAATAACTCTGATAATAAAACACAAAAGCAAAGAGGTGGAATTAATTTAAGAATAAAAACATCAAGTAAATCAAGCTGAACAAAAGCTATAATCAAATAAAAACATACTCCAGTAATCGTACTAAGATATCTTGGAGGCGCATATTTTTCATTAGATTTAAATAATCCAAAATATTCCCACAAACCAAGAATTATAAATAAAAGAAATGCAAGTGCTTGCATTTTTTCATCTAATAGAATCGAACCTAGTAGAAATGTACCAAAAAAGAAACCTGTGATAGATCTAATCGCTAATTCAGACATTTATTTTATTAATTAATTGTTTAGCTTCTTGTTCAAATTCAGAAGGAACATAAACTTCGATGTAACCTATATGATAAAATGAATCTTTTATATTATTAATCATAACAGGAACCGATTCATTTTCTAAAGTTGATTTAAGCAAGTGAACTGTAATTTCATTATTTGAAGAAAAAAGAAGAACCCATTTAGGAGTCTGAGTTAGCTTTATCTGATTCAGGTTCATTTTCTGAAGCAATTTCTTTATTCTCTTCCTTATTTTCATCAATTTTTAAGCTTTCATCTTTAGAAGAGGAAACAATAGTTTCACCTTGTTCTTTATTCTCTTCTTTATCCCAAGGTCTTTTTCCAAAAATTTCCTTTAAATCTTCCTTAAAGATTACTTCCGAAGTTAATAGTTTATTTGCTAATTCTTTCAATTTATCTTTGTTCTTCTTAAGAATCTCAATAGCTCTTTTATATTGCGCCTCTATTAGTTTACTAACTTCCTGATCAATTATTTTAGCAGTGTCTTCAGAATATGGCTTTGTAAACATTTCTCTGCCTTGAGAATCGTAATAAGAAACGTTTCCTACTTTTTTATTAAGTCCATAAATAGAGACCATTGCATAAGCTTGTTTGGTTACTTTTTCTAAATCGGAAAGAGCTCCTGTACTTATTTTATTAAAAATAATAGACTCTGCCGCTCTTCCACCAAGTGCAGAACATATTTGATCAAGAATCTGCTCGGTAGTATTTATGGAGCGTTCTTCTGGAAGATACCAAGCTGCACCTAGAGACTGTCCTCTTGGAACAATCGTAACTTTAACTAGAGGATGTGCATATTCTAATAACCAAGAAATAGTTGCATGTCCAGCTTCGTGAAATGCGATTACCTGCTTCTCTTCTGGTGTAATTATTTTGTTCTTTTTTTCAAGACCTCCAATAATTCGATCAACAGCATCAAGAAAATCTTGTTTATCCACTTCTTTTTTATCATTTCTTGCTGCGATTAATGCTGCTTCATTACATAAATTAGCGATATCTGCACCTGAAAATCCAGGAGTTTGCTTGGCAAGAAAATCCAAATCAATATTTTTAGAAATTTTAATTGGTTTTACATGAACTTCAAAAATTTCTTTTCTTTCATTTAAATCAGGCATGTCAACATATATTTGCCTATCAAATCGACCTGCTCGCATTAATGCACCATCGAGAACATCAGCTCTATTAGTAGCCGCTAGAAGAATAACTCCAGAGTTAGTGCCAAACCCATCCATTTCCGTTAATAATTGATTTAAGGTGTTTTCTCGCTCATCATTTGTATTAAACCCGTTGTTTTTTCCTCTTGCACGTCCAATGGCATCAATTTCATCAATAAAAATAATACAAGGAGATTTCTCTTTTGCTTGCTTAAATAAATCTCTAACTCTAGAAGCCCCAACTCCAACAAACATTTCAACAAAATCAGAACCTGAAAGAGAGAAAAAGGGAACTTTTGCTTCTCCAGCTACAGCTTTGGCTAATAGTGTTTTTCCAGTTCCTGGAGGGCCTACAAGTAATGCTCCTTTTGGAATTTTTGCTCCAAGATTGGTGTATTTATCTGGATTTTTTAGAAATTCAACAATTTCAACAACTTCTTCCTTCGCCCCTTCAAGACCAGCTACATCTTTAAAAGTAACATTTGTTGTTTTTCCTTTGTCATAAATTTGTGCTTTTGATTTCCCAATATTAAATATTTGACTACCAGCACCTCCACCTTTTCCGCCAGTCATTCTTCGCATTACAAAAACCCATATCAATACAATAATTAATATTGGAAGTAAAAAACTAACCAAAGAGCCTATCCAGTCTACTCTATCCTCCGATACAACTTTTAAGTTTGCATCTCTTGTCTCAATAGCTTTTTCAAAATTACCAAGATCCCCGATATTTTCAATTTCAATTAAAACTTTTGTGGATTTTTTACTTTTATCTATGGATTTTTTTATGTCTTTAAAGTCTTTTTTATCCGATTTTTTTATGTAGCTAACGCCTTTATCATTAAGATTAAACTCACATTTTTGGCCATTGATAATCTGTACATTTTGCACGTATTTACCTTCCACAAGTTCATAAAAAACTTTTTTATTTTTTAAAGGAACATGGCCACTCGTTATAGAAGGAAAAAGCTGAAATCCAATAATAGTTAAACCAATTATTGCATAAATCCAATAAATTGAAAATGGGTTTTTGTTTCGTTTTTTTGACATAATGGTATTAATTCAAATTTGGTATATCGGTTCTTATTGCATCTGCCCAAAGATCCTCTAAATCATAGGACTCTCTATTTTCTTTATAAAACACATGGGCCACAACGCTTATGTAATCAAGTAAAATCCATTCGCTGTTTTGTTTTCCTTCAACATGCCAAGGCTTTTCACTTAGTTTTTTTGAAGTAAATTTAGTAATTGCATCACAAATCCCTGAAATTTGGGTAGAAGAATCTCCACTACAAATAACAAAATAATCACAAACAGCATTATTAATGTTTCTTAAATCTAACAACACAATATCCTTTGCTTTGTTCTCTTGCATTCCAAGTACAATTGCTTCGCTAAGATTAAGGGATGTTGATTTTGTAATTTCTTTTTGCATTATTTTTTCAATTCTACAAATCTAAGGCATATATTTGAATTGTAATTCTTTAAATTTATTCCTTGGATAAATCTGTAAAAATTGGCCATTCAATAACACGACTAAAATCTGTTGATTCAACTAACAATTATGTTGCCATGTTATACAATCATGGGAAAATAAACCATGGTTGCGTCATTATGGCAGAGGAACAGACAAGAGGACGTGGTCAACGTGACAATAAATGGATTTCAAATCCAAATGAAAATATTTTAATTTCTATTTGCATAGAGCCAATTAATTTTTTAGTTGAAAAACAATTTGATATCACTTGTTTTACAAGTATTGCTATTATTAATTATTTGAATGAATTAGGAATTAAGGCAGAAATTAAATGGCCTAATGACATCATGGTAAATGGAAAAAAAATAGCTGGGATATTAATTGAAAATCAATTAAAAGGGAATTTAATTAAATTTAGTAATATTGGAATTGGTTTAAATGTTAATCAACTAGAATTCAATTTATTAAACTCTACAAGCGTAAGAAAAGAATTAAATAAAAAAACACTTATAAACAAGCACCTTTCTTTATTGTTAAATTCCTTAAACAAAACTTACGAGTCCTTATTTTATTTTGAAAATAAAATAAGAAATGGCTATTTAAGTAAGCTGTATCAATTTAATAGTTTAAAAAAATACAAGGCAAATAACAAACTATTTTATGGGAAAATAATTGGGGTTTCTAAATGGGGGAAATTATTAATTGAATCCCAAAATTTGACTTTAGAATTTGACAACAAAGAAATTGAATTTATTTAAGAAAAATGCGCAGATAATTTTTTTGACATATAATTAAATAAAGCTCCTAATGGTTTTTCTACCATCATTTTTAAAAAAGCATTTACTTCTCCATTAAATTCAATATATCCAATGGATTTATCCTCTATATTTTTTGCATGAATTGTCAATTCAAATGGAAATGGAGATTTTTCTCCTGATTTTAAAAATAATTTTTCATCTCCCTCTCTACCATTTAATACTAAAGAAATAGTTATTCCACCTTGAACTTTAAATGAACATGAATTTTCATTGGATTTAAAGTCAGATATTTTATCTATTGGTAACAACAACTCAATATTTGAGGGTATAGCTATGAAATCAAGGGCACTTTTTGAAGATGCATTAATTTCAACTTTCTCGCTTTCAAGGTTCATAATAAATTTATTTGTTCCAGTTTGAAGGATTAATTCTCCAATTTTGAAGAGAATCAAGATCCGAATTTGTAATGTAATTATTTTTCATGGCAACATCAATAAGCGTTGAATAATCGGATAAAGTTGGAGCTTTACAATTAATTTCATTGAAATTATTAGAAGCTATTTCAAAACCATAAGTAAAAATAGCAGCTAAACCAAGAACATCAAGACCTTGATTTTTCAATGCTTTTACCCCTTTTATACTGCTGCCCCCAGTAGAAATTAAATCCTCTATTAAAACGACTTTTTGATTTTTACTATAATGCCCTTCAATCATATTTCCCATTCCATGAGCTTTTGCAGCGCTTCTCACGTATATAAACGGCAAGTTTAATTCTTGAGCGACTAGAGCTCCTTGTGGTAATCCACCAGTTGCAACTCCAGCAATAACATCAGGCATTCCAAAATTTTCTTTTATTAAATCACAAAATGCCGTTTTAATATATGTTCGTACTTCAGGGTAAGATAAACTTATCCGATTATCACAATAAATTGGAGAATTCCACCCTGAAGCCCAAGTAAATGGATCGTTAGGCTGTAACTTAACCGCTTTAATCCTTAGCAAATATTCAGCAATTTTTATAGCTTTATCGTTGGTTTTTAACATGTTGTAAATGTACGAAGTTTTCATAGAAAATAAATCACTTATTATTTCTAAATCTCTCAAAAAGAATAATGATTTAAGCTTTATAGCGCTACATGAAGAAAACATTGAGTTTACTAAAAATTTTAAAACCGATGTATTTGATAAAATAAAAACAAATAATCTCTACATTGAGTATTCCAATCCTCCCAAATTATTTGATTATCTTTTTAATCATTATAAACTCATCATTGCAGCAGGAGGAATTGTTCAATGGAATAATAAATATCTTTTTATAAAAAGACATGGCTTATGGGATATTCCGAAAGGAAAGACTGAACAATCAGAATCTCATAAACTAACTGCTATAAGAGAAGTAGAAGAAGAATGTAATATACACCCAATTCAAATTGAAGATTTTATTTGCTCCACGTATCACACCTATGAATTTCATAAAAAAAACTTCCTTAAAAAAACCTATTGGTATAAAATGATGCACAATGGCAAAGGTCTAGTTTCTCCACAAACCGAAGAAGGAATCACTGAATGTATTTGGCTTAATAAAGCAGAATTTACGCTTGTAAAAAAAAACACCTTCAAATCAATTGAGCATGTTCTCTCCTTGATTTAAGCAATCAAGTATCTATTTTTGCGTACTTTGCATTTCTTTCTATAAAAGCTCTTCTTGGTGGAACATCGTCTCCCATAAGCATGGAGAAAATTTGATCACATTCTGCAGCATTATCAATAGTGACCTGTCTTAAGGTTCTTTTTTCAGGGTTCATTGTTGTTTCCCACAATTGTTCTGCATTCATTTCACCAAGACCTTTATACCTCTGAACACCAACTGAAGTTGCTGCTCCACTTCCCTTCATCGATTCTACTAAAAGATCGCGTTGATCATCATTCCATGCATATTCAGATTTAGCACCCTTTTTAACTTGGTATAATGGTGGAGTTGCAATATAAACATATCCATTTTCAATCAACTCTTTCATGTATCTAAACAAGAAAGTAAGTATTAAAGTTTCAATATGAGAACCATCGACATCGGCATCACACATAATAATGACTTTGTGATAACGTAATTTTTCTAGGTTTAATGCCTTTGAATCTTCTTCTGTTCCAATTCTAACTCCAAGTGCTGTATAAATATTTTTAATTTCTTCGTTTTCAAGAATTTTATGTTGCATTGCTTTTTCAACATTTAAAATCTTTCCTCTAAGAGGCATAATTGCTTGAAAATGTCTATCTCTACCTTGTTTTGCCGTACCACCTGCAGAATCTCCCTCAACAAAATATATTTCACAGGATGCGGGATCTTTATCAGAACAATCAGCAAGTTTTCCAGGAAGTCCTACACCACCAAGTACATTCTTACGCTGAACCATTTCTCTGGCTTTTTTGGCAGCATGTCTGGCACGTGCAGCAAGAATTACTTTTTCGACAATAATTTTTGCTTCATTTGGATGTTCTTCTAAATAAGCAGATAACATTTCATAAACAGACTGACTCACAGGAGCTGTAACTTCTCTATTACCAAGTTTTGTTTTTGTTTGACCTTCAAATTGAGGCTCAGCAACTTTTACAGATAATACCGCCGTTAATCCTTCTCGAAAATCATCGCCATCAATTTCTATTTTTTCTTTAGAAAGCAAACCCGATTCATTTGCATACTTTTTAAGAGTATTTGTTAATCCTCTTCGAAATCCAGAAAGATGTGTCCCTCCTTCGTGAGTATTTATGTTATTAACATATGCCTGAATGTTTTCTGAATAAGACTTGTTATAGGTCATCGAAACCTCAACGGGTATTCCATCTCTTTCTCCTTCAAAATAAATAACGTCGTTAATTAAAGATTCTCTATTTCTATCAATATATTCTGTGAATTCACTTAATCCACGTTTCGAAAAATAAGTTTCAGTAATATATTCTCCTTTTTCATCTTTATTTCTATGATCGATAAGAATAAGTGTAATTCCTTTATTAAGAAATGCCAATTCTCTCATCCTTGCGGCAAGAGTATCAAAATTATAAACTTTAACCTCAAAAATTGAGGCATCAGGCAAAAATGTAACCTCTGTTCCAGTTTCTGATGATTCTCCAACAACCCTAACATCATATTGAGGCTTTCCAATTTTATACTCCTGTTCAAAAACCTTTCCTTCTCTTTTAACTGTAACTTTTAAATCAGATGACAATGCATTTACACAAGAAACACCAACTCCATGTAAACCTCCAGATACTTTGTAGGTATCTTTATCAAATTTACCTCCAGCATGAAGAACCGTCATAACCACTTCTAAAGCTGATCTTTTTTCTTTGGTATGAATTGCTGTAGGAATTCCTCGACCATTATCACTTACTGAGATAGAATTATCCTCGTTTATGATTACTGTTATTTTGTCACAATGACCAGCTAGAGCCTCATCAATGGAATTATCAACTACTTCATAAACCAAATGATGCAAGCCCTTAAAACCAACATCACCAATGTACATTGCAGGTCTTTTACGAACTGCTTCAAGTCCTTCTAAAACCTGAATATTATCTGCTGAATAATCTCCTTTTTGATTTAAATCTTCGCTCATTTTTGAATGTATAAATTAATGCTGAAAATAATATATACAAATATACTAATGATGTCTATCAACTCAAAGTTAAATTGACTCAAAAAGCTTTATTTATCAACAAAAACAAAGAATTTATTTAGGATTTTCAATCCACTCTATTATTTCTTTATCCAAAGGAGAAGTTTGGGGAGAAATAACTTTAACAAGAACGCCATTTTCATCCATTAAATATTTTTGAAAATTCCATTTAACAGAACTACTAATCTTCCCATTTAATTCTTTTTTAGTAAGAAATTTATATATAGGGTGCATGTCTTTTCCTTTCACGGATATTTTAGCCATCATTGGAAAAGTAATGCCATAGGTTGCAGAGCAAAATTGAGCAATTTGTTTATTGTCACCTGGCTCTTGTTTCATGAAGTTATTGGCTGGAAAACCAACAATAATAAAGTTTTTTTCTTTGTATTTTTCATACAACTCTTCTAACTCTTTATACTGAGGGGTTAACCCACATTTTGATGCGGTATTAACAATCATTATTTTTTTGCCTTTAAAATTAGACATTGGAATTAATTTTCCATTGATATCTTCGGCTTCGTATTGGTATATAGACTGCGAACTAATATTATTCATAAACAGGAAAATAATTAAAAAAAAAATTGTGTATTGTTTCATATAAAACGTAACAAATTAATTACAAAATAGTTTAACTTACATAAAGGTACAGTTATTGTTTTAAAATGTTATTGAAAGAAAAATGAAAAAAACTATTTTTTTATTTATTGCATTAATAATAACAAGCAATGTTTTGTCACAAAATCATTATAAAGGCACTTGGTCTGGAATCATTTATAAAAAAAACATAAATAAAGGAGAACCAATTCATCTTTCTTTCTTTATAATTGATGACATCGTAAATGGATATTGTAAAAAAGAAAAATATAAAAAAAACGATTTTATAATTAACAAAACTGTTGGGAAATATAAAAATGATTCTTTATTTATAGAAGAACATGCTATCGTAAATCATAACAAATCTTCAAGAGTTAAAAAAAAATATCGAACGTTCGAATTAATTTACAATGATACTACCGGATATATAAATGGAAAATGTCATGCGCTTAAAAATAAAAATGAAATTGAATATTTAACTTTATATAAAGTTGATAACTCTTATAGAAAACTAACAACCACCCCCCTATCTCATTCCTGGTTTGGTCGCTTAAAAGAAGATTTAAAAAATGGATACTATTCTCCGATAAAAAGAGAAATAGAGCGAAATAAATTTAAATTTGTCCCCATTTATTTTGACTACGATAAAGCAGAAGTAAAAAAAGAATACGATGCATTTTTAAAAAAAATGATTCGGGTTGTAAATGGACATACCGATCTTCGAATTAAAGTAATTGGACACACCGATTCTGATGGAAGCGACTCTTACAATGTTAATTTATCTGAGCGAAGAGCCAAATCTATCATAAAATATTTTACTAAGAATGGAATTAGTGCCGATAAAATTGAAATCGATTTTAAGGGAGAGAGCGAACCTGTAGATACCAATAATACTCCTGAAGGCAAACAACGAAATAGAAGAGTCGATTTTTCTTTTATTTAGAATAATCTACAAACCATTTTCTCCCCATTGGTCCTTCACAAAAGAGCAAATCAAGAACACTTAAATTGGAAACAAACGGAAGTTTCTCTTCAAAAACCTGAATATAAGGAGTAACAGGAGCTCTAGAAAGGAAATCGATTTGTTTGTCATAGATAGAAGAATCATTGTTTTTTTGTTTCACCGGAAGGTCCCACCAAGTAATTAATTGGACGAGTATTTGCTGATTAAATGAAATCAAACTTGCTGTATTACTAAAAATTAAGTCCTTTACTTCTTTATCATAAAACTGAAAAAATGGAGAGGTTTTATAAGCTGATTCTATTGCTCCCCAATGATCTTTTCTCCAATTTTGTTGATTAGAAATTATTACTTCCTTTGTTTTGGACTTTGACCCATATAATTTTTCTACAGGAATACTTAGTTTTTGAATGCCATTGGATGTCATTATTTCACATCGATTCCTAAAAGATTGTTTTAAATACGTTTCGTTATCACAAATCGAAAATATGGGTTCTTTTAAAAGGTATTGAAAATATAAAATAGAAGGGAAATAAGAAGTTGGTAACATCATTTTATCCTCTTAAAAATACGATTCCAACGTATTCCCATATACGGACTTTTTGAGAACCAAACTAATGAAGCTCTTCCAACGACATGATCCTCTGGCACAAATCCCCAAACTC
>JAQWKT010000068.1 GCA_029247685.1 Crocinitomicaceae bacterium
CCAATGTGTATGTAACCGTATAATTTGTAGTTGATGTTGGGGTAACATTAATAGTAGCTGTATTAGCTCCTCCAGGGCTCCAACTATATGTACCTCCGACGGTATTTGGAGTTGCGGTTAATGTGGCAATATCTCCTTCACAAATAGTCAAACTGTTAACAGTTACCGTTGGAAGAGGAGTGACCGTTACGGTTGCTTGTGCGGTAGTGGCTGGACATCCATTTTCGGTGTAATCACAGGTGTAAACTTGAGTAGATGATGGAGAAACGGTAATACTTTGTGTGTTGGCACCTCCTGGAGCCCAAGTGAAATCACCCGTTCCTTGTGCCCCTGTAACTACAGCGGTTAAAGTTACATCATCTCCGTCACAAATTGTTTGATTGTTAATGGTTACAGTTGGTGTGGGGTTAACAATAACAGAAACGTTAAAAATAGAGTCGCATAGAGCCCCTGCATTAGATTGAACGGTTATTTGATATATTGCAGTTATTGGTGAAGAGGAGGAGTTATTTAAGGTTTCATTAATTGTTCCATTAAAAATCCCTGATGGGGAGCCTCCATTGATGTTCGGGTCTGTAACTCTTTCAGACTGGAAAGAAACTCCAGTAGAACTACTCGTTGGTGTGTAGTTAAAAACACCTCCACTACAAACATCTGCAGCGGTTATGGGGCTATTCATTATTGGAACAGGTTCTACGGTAATACTTGCAAGGTTTTGACTAGAAACACAATTTTCATTATTTGTAACAACAACCGAAGTTGAATACGATCCAGGTGTATTGTAGCAATGAGTTGGACTTAAGGTGAAATAACTCGTTGCATCAGTTGTTAAAGTAATAGATTGTATTCCCGAACTACCAGCTCCTGCTGTTGTTCCGCTTCCATCAAAAGTTACGCATAATGGCTCACAGCCTAGGGTGGATGATAGAGAATAGGAAATGCTAGGTTCGCTATAAACTTCAATGTAATCATTGATCGTTGTAGTTCCCGATTGGCTTGCTGCATCTGTAATAGATAAAGAAACAGTATACAGTCCTGAATTAGTTAGGAGTATACCAACAGTTGGTGTGGAAAAAGTTTGGTTATAACTTGGACCTGTTATTGTCCAGCTATATATAAGAGCCCCAGTTCCTTGAGATGTATTGTCAAGGGTTAAAGTGAAAGGTTGTCCTGGACAAGCTGAAAGAGGTGAAGATGTAAAGGATGCATCAAGTTGTGCTTGAGAAAAACTAGAGAATATAATTAACAAAGCACTGATAAAAATAGCTTTGAATTTATTCAGAAATCCTTTATAAGGTTTATTCATTACGCTTGCGTTTACGGAGAAACATTTTAAATGTTACCACAATTAATAAAAATATAGCAGAGTATAACCAAAATTTAACGGGACAAATTTATTGAAATTAAGTTAAACTAAGGATTAAATAAACGTATTACTTTTATTAAAGTTGCCTTAAATTAAGACAAATTACATCTCTAAAAGTTACAATATATATTAATGATTGCAAAATTTGAAACTTTAAAAATGATTTAAAGTATTATAATTAAACAACTTGCATTTAAATCCACCACAAATGAGATGGCCCTTTTTTGTTCTATTTTTTTTGATACTTTCATGTAATAAAAACAATGAAAATTGTCTTTTTCGACCTAAACCTATTGTTTCTATTAATAACAAAGATATTTCGGATACTATTTCACTTGTTTTTATTGGAGATGTCATGGGGCACAGGCCAGTATTAAATTCATTTTACAACAAAGAACAAAAAACATATAATTTTGATTATTTATTTGAGGAAATATCTCCATTAATAAAAAAATCGGATTATGCTATAGCTAATTTGGAGTTGACATTGGCTGGGAGGCCATTTACAGGATATCCTAGGTTTTCGGCTCCTATTGAACTTGCTAAGTCTTGTAAAAATGCAGGGATACAAATTCTAACGACTGCTAATAATCATTCTTGTGATAGAGGTAAAAAAGGGATATTAAAAACCATAAACAAGCTAGATAAAATTGGAGTTAGACATTTTGGGACATATTTAGACAAAGAAGCGAGGAAAAAGTCTAATTTAGTGATCCTTAAAAAGAAGACGATAAAAATAGGGTTACTTAATTACACTTACGGTACAAATGGTTTGCCAATCCCAGAAGGGGTATGTGTTAATTTAATTGATACTACTCAAATGAAATTGGATATTGAAAAAAGTAAAACAAAAGGCTTGGATAAGTTGGTGGTGTTGTTGCATTGGGGGAATGAATATCAGTTGAAACCGAGTAAAAAGCAAAGGGATTTGGGAGATTTTTTATATAAACATGGAGTTGATGTAATTATTGGATCTCATCCACACGTTATTCAGCCAATGGAATTTAAAAAAAACAAAGATGGCTTAGAAAAATTAACGGTTTTTTCTTTGGGTAATTTTATTTCAAATCAAAGAAAACCAAATACAGATGGAGGAGCACTTGTAAAGTTAAGATTTGTGAAGAAAAATAATTTAACCAAACTCCTACCCCCGGGGTATTTTTTAACTTGGGTTAATAAATTTGTAGAAAAAGGGAGGAATAAATACCAGATAATCCCCTGCTTATCTCAAAAACCTAATACATCTATAAAAAAGCTGAATTACTTTATCTCTTCCACAAGAAAACGTCTTGCAAAAAACAATATAGAAGTAAATGAAATTTTAGATTAAAATTTTAACATCTTTGTGTTTAGAAATGGATGCAGAATTATCGATACAGTTTAATAGTCTTCTTAAGAAACTTGCCTTAACGTTTGGAGAAGGAATGGATCTAACTTCCATTCTTTTTTTAGTTGGAATAAATGAGGTGCAGGTTCAAAAAGAAAGTTTTTCAAAAAAAGAAAAGATGGACTTAATACATGTTGCTATTTGTTGTTTACTAGAGCCCTATGGATATTACAAATTTATTGGAAATGATAAAGATAACTGGCCGCATTATGAATTATTAAAAAAGCTTCCAAATATTGGTTCAAAAGAACAAGAACAATTGCTTTATCAAGCAGTTATTGATTATTTTAAAGAGAATAATTTGTAGGAGATTAAAAACTAATTTTTTAAGGCTTATATTTGCCTCTTATTTTACACTTAAAATAGATAAATGGAATTTTGGATTAAAGCTGCACAGCTTGTTTTATCATTAGCTCTTCTAGTTACTCTTCATGAACTTGGACATTTTATCCCTGCGAAAATATTTAAAACTAGGGTAGAAAAATTTTACTTGTTTTTTAATCCATGGCTTTCATTGTTTCGCTATAAAAAAGTCAATGGCCAAAAAAAATATTCTTGGTTTACAAAAACTTCTCCAAAAGAGTGGGAAGAAGATGAGAATACAACCGAATGGGGCTTGGGTTGGTTGCCACTTGGTGGATATGTAAAAATTGCCGGAATGATCGACGAATCGATGGATAAAGAGCAAATGGAAAAGCCAGCTGAGCCTTGGGAGTTTAGAGCAAAAAAACCCTGGCAGCGATTGATTATTATGATTGGTGGGGTTACTGTTAACTTACTACTTGGCTTTATAATTTATATAGGCATTGTTTTTTCATTTGGAAAAGAACAAGTTAAAATAGAGGGGCTCAAACATGGAATGGCAATTCATCCATATCTTGAACAGTTCAATCTTCATTCGGGGGACAATGTGTTGGAGGTTAATGGAGAGAAAGTTTGTCATATAAACGACGTGAATAAGCAGGTTCTGCTTCATGACGCACAAAACCTTAAGGTTAAAGATGGAAAAACAGGAAAAATAAAAACGGTTAAGTTGCCTGCGGATATTGGTAAAAAACTTTTTTTAAATGGAGCGTATCCTCCCTTTTCGCTTAGAAATAAATCTATTTTAGTGGATTCTGTTTTAGCAGATACTCCTGCAAAAAAAGCAGGAATGAAAAAAGGAGATAAAATATTAAAAATAGCAGGGAATGACATTGTTTATTACGATCAAATATTAAAAAACTTATATCCAAATAAAGATAAAAAAACAGCAATCGTTGTTTTGAGAGGGAAAGACACGGTTAATTTAAGCCCCACTGTAACTAATGAAGCAACCATAGGTTTTATGCCAAAGTTTGAAAACTATGTAGATTCTTCGGCTATCTTTATAAAAGAATATAGCTTTACAGAAAGCATTGGTGTTGGTGTTGTTTCTGGGCTTAACACATTGTCGGATTATGTTGCTCAATTTAAATTTTTATTTACTAAAAAGGGGGCTTCTAGTATGGGTGGATTTGCCGCTATTGGGAACATGTTTCCTCCTGTATGGGATTGGCAAAGTTTCTGGTTAACCACGGCCTTTTTATCGATAATTTTGGCGTTCATGAATATTTTGCCAATTCCGGCGCTTGATGGAGGCCATGTGGTGTTTTTAATTTATGAAATGATTACCGGAAAAGAGGCGCCTAAAAAGGTTTTGGAATATGCACAAATGGTTGGAATGGTTCTTTTACTTTCTTTAGTTTTATATGCCAATTTTAACGATCTTTATAGGTGGTTATTTTAAAATAAAAACAGATGAGACGCTATCAAAATTATGTAATGGGTTCTTGGCTCGATGGAAAGGGAGTAGAAACTTCTCTTTTTAATGCCATAACAGGAGAAGCTTTGGGCGAAGTTTCTGCAGACGGAATTGATTATGAAGCAGTACTTCATTATGGAAGAACAAAAGGCGCTGAAAAGTTAAGAAAAATGACTTTTCAAGAGAGGGGCAGGATGATAAAAGCCCTTGCTCTTCATCTAACGTCTATTAAAAATAAATATTACGAAGTTAGTTCTTGGACTGGAGCTACAAAAATTGATTCTTGGATTGATATTGAAGGAGGAATTGGTAATTTATTTGCCAATGCATCTTTAAGAAGGCAATTCCCTGATTTGCCTTACAATGTAGATGGAGTAACCGCTCCATTGTCTAAAAACGGGTCGTTTATAGGACATCACATTATGGTGCCAAAAGAAGGTGTTGCGGTGCATATCAACGCGTTTAATTTCCCAATTTGGGGAATGCTTGAGAAAATCGCCGTTAATCTAATGGCAGGGGTGCCGGCAGTGGTAAAACCATCGGAATACACCTGTTATTTGACAGAGGTAATGGTTAGAGATATTATTGATTCCAAAATATTACCAGAAGGCTCTCTTCAGTTGATTTGTGGATTGGGAAGGGGGATTATAGATCACGTAGGCAATCAAGATGTGGTTACGTTTACTGGAAGTGCTGCCACAGGAAAAATATTAAAATCCCATCCAAAAATTTTGGAAGAAAGTGTAATGTTTAACATGGAGGCAGACTCTTTAAACGCCACTATTCTTGGAGAAAAAGCCGTTCCTGGAACAGAAGAATTTGATTTATTTATTAAAGAAACGGTAAAGGAAATCACCATTAAAGCAGGTCAAAAATGTACTGCTGTTAGAAGAATAATTGTTCCTGAGAATTTAATAGAGGAAGTTCAGAAAGGAATATCGAAAAGATTAGCATCTACAAAAATTGGAGATCCTTCTTTTGATGGGGTTAGAATGGGGGCTTTGGCAACCAAAATACAGGTGGATAGAGTAATGGATAGCGTAAATCAATTATCAGAATCGCAAGAAATAGTTTATGGCGATTTGGAAAAATTTGAGGTTCATGGAGCTAATAAAGAGAAGGGAGCGTTCTTTTCTCCAATTCTTTTTAGAAATAATGATCCATTTAATAAAACCGCGGTTCATGAGATTGAGGCTTTTGGTCCAGTTTCCACAATTATGCCCTACAAAAACATGGACGATGCAATCGCTCTTTCTAAACTAGGAAAAGGATCATTGGTTTCATCAATAGTAACCCCTGATAATCAAGAGGCTAAAGATTATGTAATAGGTGCGGCATCGCTTCACGGGCGTATTTTAGTTTTAAATAAAGATTGTGCTAAAGAAAGTACCGGGCATGGTTCTCCAATGCCATTGTTAACCCATGGTGGTCCAGGTAGAGCAGGTGGAGGTGAAGAAATGGGTGGAAAAAGAGGGGTTTTGCATTATTTACAAAGAACAGCTATTCAGGGGCATCCAACAACAATAAGTAAAATAACTGAGCAGTTTCAATATGGGGCAGATATGCCAGAAGCGAATCCTCACGTGTTTAGAAAAATGTTTGAGGAGCTTGAGATTGGAGAAACAGTTTTCACTCATAAACATACTGTAACCGAATCAGACATTGTAAATTTTGCCAATGTTTCTGGAGATAACTTTTATGCTCATATGGATGTAACGTCTTTAGACGAAACTATTTTTGAACAAAGAGTGGCTCATGGATATTTTATTCTATCCAAAGCTGCTGGATTGTTTGTCGACCCTAAGAAAGGCCCGGTATTATTAAATTATGGGATAGACGAGGCTCGATTTGTGAAGCCGGTGTACCCTGGCGCAACAATTGGCGTTCGTTTTACGGTAAAAGAAAAAATAGATCAAGAAAAAAGATCAGAAGAGGATATCGCTAAAGGGATTGTTAAGTTTTTGGTGGATGTGTATGACGAAACCGGCGAAACCGTTGCTCTTGCCACTATATTAACGATGGTTAAAAAAATAGATCAGAGTTTATAAATCAAAATTGTTTAATTCAAAGGGATATTTTACTTTCCATAAAAAGAGCCCATGAGCTTCTATGGATGCTCCAGCATTTGATCGGTTTTTATCTCTAATGATTTTCTCAAACTCTAATAAGCTAGTTTTTTTTTGACCAACATCTAGAAGCGTTCCTGTGATTGCCCGAACCATGTTTCGTAAAAATCGATCTGCAGTAATTTCAAAATAAATCTGATTTTCGGTTTGATTCCATTGTGCATGAGACACCACGCAAAAATCGGTTTTGTTGTCTGCATGAAGTTTTGCAAAGGAGGTAAACTCTTTTTTGCCAAGAAGTAATTGCGCGGCTTTTTGCATTAATTCAAAATCAAGTTTTGGTCTATAATAAAGGCTCGTTTTATTAATGAAGGCATCTTTTTTTTGATGTAAATAATACCGATAGGTTCTTTGCGTAGCATCAAATCGTGCGTGCTGGTTTATTTTTGATTTATAAATTTCATTTACAGCAATGTCTTTTGGGAGGATGGTGTTTATTTTAAAATGCGTTTGTTGAGGCAAGGTTTTTTCTGTGTCAAGATGAAAAAAGGATTGTTTGGCGTGTACGCCAGTATCGGTTCTTCCACAACCCACAATTTTAACTTCTTTTTGAGGGATAAATTTAGACAAACTCTCTTCAATACATTGTTGAACAGAAATTTGTCCATTTTGTCTTTGCCAACCATGATAAGAAGTGCCCAAATAAGAGATTTCAAAAAAGTAACGATTCAAGTGCTTTAGTATTTAATAATAGCAATGATAATTAAAATATGGCTTGTGTCCAAAGAGTCTAAAGTTATTGTTAACTTCAATTTTTAAACGTCAATATTTATGCAGGACATTCTTTTTACAATCATCACATTTTCGATGATGCTTATCACCTTTAAGTATTTTGAGGTTTATGGCGTTAATAATTTACAAGCAATTATTATAAACTATATAACCGCAGGGAGTATGGCTTTGGCAAGTTGTTATATTCATGGTATATCTTTTTCTCCTGTCGATCTAGTTTCTTCAAAATACACCGCTCCAGCCCTTATTATAGGGATATTATTTATAATAACATTTAATATGATCGCTTTTAGTACTCAAAAAATAGGCATTGCTATAACTACCGTAGCAAATAAAATGTCGATGATTATTCCGGTATTAGTTGGCCTTTATTTGTTTAATGAAAAACAATCTCTTTTAAAATTTATGGGGATCTTTTTGGCTATTTTAGCAATTTATTTTTCTTCTACTTCTGGCGGAAAGCTTTCTTTTAACAAAAAGTACTTGTTGTTGATTATAATGGTATTTATTGGGCAAGGGTTAGCTGATAGTACTTTAAAATGGGCGCAGGTAAATGCAGTGGGTCCGTCTGAAAATCAACTATTTTTTGCAGTTATTTTTTTTAGCGCTGCACTGTTTGGTTCGGTGTATTTGTTGTTTGAACATTTTGTTAAGAAGCACAAAATATCGCTTAAAAATATCATTTGGGGGGTTGTTTTAGGTATCCCTAATTTCTTCACACTCCATTTTTTCATGTCAGCCCTTAAAAGTGGCACTTTAGAAAGTTCACAAATTTTTCCAATTGTAAACATGGGGGTAATCGTTTTGACGGCAATTTCTGGCATTATTCTTTTCAGACAAAAATTATCAACGGGTAATTGGTATGGGATACTACTTGCGATTGTTGCCATTGCCATGATCACTTTTGCTTAGCGAGTTAATTGTCTATATATGTACCCTTTTGTCTAATCGGTATTAAGTGCGATTGTATATAAATATTTTATCTTCCCCAAAGTTTATGGAATCACAAGGAACCTTGCTTATTACTGGAGCTTTTATGCCATCTTCAAAGTACTGGTCACCTACAATAACTCTCGCTTCATCCCAAGCTCTATCGATAATAAAATATTGAAGTGTTCTACTTCCTCCTTCAATTAAAACCGATTGAATGCCGCGCTTGTATAATTCTTCTAAGATGAATTTGGTGGAAGTTTCAGGTATTTTAATGTATTCTACGTTATTAATTGTTTTTGATTCAATTCTATTTAAGATAAGTGTCTTTGCTCCATCTGAAAAAGCGTTTCCCTTTATATCTGTTTGTAATTGACTGTCAATTACAATTCGAATTGGATTTTTACCCTCCCATTCTCTAACAGTTAAAGAAGGATTGTCATATAAAACCGTATTTCTTCCAACTAAAATAGCTTGTTCTTCTGATCTCCATTTATGAACTAATGACTTTGTTTCTGGGGCTGAAATCCAATTAACTCCGACATCTTTTTTGGAACTTCTGGTTCTATCTAAAAACCCATCCTTGGTTTGTGCCCATTTAAGAACCACATATGGTCTTCTTTTTTTGTAAAAAGTAAAAAATCGTTTGTTTATTTCAATGCATTCTTTTTCTAGAACTCCTTCTGTTACATGGATATTGTTTTTTTTGAGTTCTTCCACTCCTTTTCCAGATACAACTGGGTTAATGTCTTTGCATCCAATAACCACATTTTTTATTCCTGCGCTAATTATTTTATTAGTGCATGGAGGCGTTTTCCCAAAATGAGCACATGGTTCAAGTGAAACATACAAGATAGTTTTATCAGATATTTTATCGCTTTTAATTGATTTTATAGCTGAAACTTCCGCATGATCTCCGCCACTTATTGCATGATATCCTTCCCCAATAATTATTCCGTCATTAACAATGACACAACCAACCATTGGATTTGGAGAAACGGAACCAATCCCAAGAGACGCCAAGTTAAGGCACCTTCTCATAAATTGCTCGTGATTTCTTTTCATGTGTTTAAACTATTTCTATAAAAAGAACTTCTTGGTCTTTATAAACTTTAGAAATTCCATTTTTATTGAGATTTTTTATTGACTTATCCCATTGTTTATTGCTCAATCCCACGTTTTCTTTTAGGGTATTTAACTCCATTTTTTGTTCCTTTTTAAGAATGTCAAAGATGGTTTTTTCATTTTCAGATAAGTTGATTTTTTTTTCTTTTACCTCTGGTCTCATTTGAGGAAAAAACAAAACTTCTTGTATGGAAGAATTGTTGGTTAAAAACATACAAAGACGATCAATTCCAATTCCCATCCCAGAGGTTGGAGGCATTCCATATTCTAAAGAACGCACAAAATCATGGTCAATAAACATTGCTTCATCATCTCCCTTTTCGGAGAGTTTAACCTGTTCTTCAAAACGCTCTTTTTGATCAATAGGATCGTTTAGTTCCGAATAAGCATTTGCTAGTTCTTTGCCATTAACCATTAACTCAAATCGTTCGGTTAGTTCTGGATTTTCTCTATGTTTTTTACAAAGTGGAGACATTTCTACTGGATAATCTGTAATGAACGTAGGTTGAATGTAGCTGCTTTCACATTTTTCCCCAAAAATTTCATCAATAAGTTTCCCTTTCCCCATGCTTTCATCGGTTTCGACACCTAATTCTTTGCAAGTGGTAAAAAGTGCTTGAATGTCCATCTCCGAAATATCTATTCCTGTATGTTCTTTAATGGCATCAATCATTGATATTCGCTTAAATGGACGTTTAAAGCTTACTTCATTCTCTCCTATTCGAACGTTTGTTGTTCCTAAGACATCCATGCATATTTTTTCAAGCATTTCTTCAGTGAAATCCATCATCCATTTGTAATCCTTATAAGCAACATAAATCTCCATTTGCGTGAATTCCGGATTGTGAGTCCTATCCATTCCTTCATTTCTAAAATCTTTTGCAAATTCATAAACGCCATCAAATCCACCGACAATTAGCCGTTTAAGGTATAGCTCATTTGCAATTCTTAAGTATAGTGGAATATCCAGAGCATTGTGATGGGTTATAAATGGTCGGGCAGCAGCGCCTCCTGGAATAGACTGTAGTATTGGTGTTTCTACTTCAAGGTAGTCTTTGCTATTCAAAAAATTTCGCATAGAAGAAATAATCTTAGAGCGTTTTATAAAAGTTTCTTTTACCGAAGGGTTAACCACTAGATCAACGTAGCGTTGTCTATATCTCGCTTCTGGGTCTGAAAAAGAATCATGAACGACTCCATCGGCATCTGTTTTAGGAAGAGGCAAAGGGCGAAGTGATTTGCTCAGAACCATAAAAGAGGTAACATGTATAGAGATTTCGCCAACTTGTGTTTTAAACATTTTTCCGCGAATTCCAATAAAATCTCCAATATCTAATAGTTTTTTAAATACAGAATTATATAATGTTTTATCCTCTTCTTTGCAGATCTCATCCCGATTAAAATACGTTTGAATTCTTCCTGTTGAATCTTGAATTTCTGCAAAGGAAGCTTTTCCCATAATTCTTCTACTCATTATTCTTCCTGCAATACAGACTTCTTTTTCCTCTTCATAGTCATGAATAAGAGACTTTGCAAAATCGGTCACCGGAAATAATTCTGCAGGGTATGGATTAATTCCAATTTCTCGTAGTTTTTTAAGAGATTCTCGTCTTTGAATTTCTTGTTCTGAAAGTTCTTTTGTACTCATGGAGTTATATAAATATCTTGCAAAGATAATAGGAAAGAGCAATCCATGAAAACAAAAAAAAGACTTATTTTTTTAGGAACTTTCTTTGAGTGAATTCTTTAGTAGAATTATCATAAAGTTGAAGCACATAAGTACCTGATTTAAGGTTTTTGGTAGATATTTTCAAATATAAAAGTCCAGAGATGTTTTTGGGTGAAACTTCTTTTGTTATTAGTTCTTTTCCAGATAGGTCAATTATTTTAAGATTGAAGGAGCTGTTTTTGTTGTCATTAAATTGTATAGTGATATAATCAGTAGAAGGATTTGGATATAAGCCAAGCACCATGAGATCCTCAATTTCTGAATTTGATGTAGTTTTAACGCACTCCTGCATTAATGGAACAGAAAATGAACCGTGTCCAGTAGTTGCCGAGTTTGCTTCTGTTAAATTGTTGTCTCCATCGTTGGAATAATATCCTTTTGCCCAATAATTACTTGGATCATCTTGATCAATAGTGTTTACATAATACCAATCAGATTGAATTTTTTGAGGAGTAACGTCTAATAAAATAAAGCCACGCTTGGTTAATTCTACATATTTCACATGTGAATTCTCAATGGTAATTAACCAACTTGCATTTATAGGTACTCCGGGGGAGGTAACACTGGTGGTTACAAATTCGACACCAACATTTGTATTCCCTTGTTTTAAATTTATTGCCCAACTAGTATGAACATCTCCAGTGAGCACACAAAAATTAGCAATATTATTAGTTATTAGATAATCAAAAAGTTTGTTTCTTTGAGCGGGATAGCCATCCCAAGCGTCGTTGTTAAAAGGAACCCCTAAAATAGTTACCTCTGCCATTATTACTTGGTTTCCAACAACCTTCCAGGTGGATGGTGAATTAGATAAAGCAGTTTTTAGCCATTCAAATTGATCATTGCCCAACATCGTTCTGTTGGTGTCGTTAACTTGTGAGCTAGTCACCCCAACTTGTTCATCTCTCCCATGAATTCTTGTGTCAATCATCATTAATGAAAAAAGGTTTCCAAATTCAAAATTTCTAAAGACGTTATATTTTTTTGGAGTTGTTGGACGTATTGGTAACCATTCAAAATAGGCTTTTTGTGCATGATCTTTTCTTTCGTGCCAATCTCCTTCATTAGAATCATGGTTTTGCGCGCCATCTTTGTATGCATTATTTGCAAATTCATGATCATCCCAAACACATATCCAAGGATAGTTTTGATGTAAATTTTGTAAAGATTGATCTAGGTGATAAGAGGAGTAGCGCATTCTATAATCGGATAAACTAATAATTTCATTTGTTGGTTCGATGCTTCTCTGGACATTTGAATTTGGATCGTATTCCCCTTCTTCATACTCATAAATGTAATCTCCAAGCATCAATATTGCATCTACATCATTTCGTTGATTTAATGCATTGTAAACGTTAAAATAACCAGACTCCATGTTTGCACAAGAGACAACTCCAAATCGAAGATTGCTCACATTTCCAATAGGTAAAGTTTTGGTTCTACCGATTGGGCTTTTTTTTCCATTTACTTCAAATTGATAAAAGTAAAAAGTGTTTTCATTTAAGCTGTCTACATCAATTTTAACTGTAAAATCTTTTTCACTATTTGTAGTAAATATTCCCGTATTGATTATTGTGGAAAAAGAGGTGTCCGTGGAAACCCTGTAGGATCCACTAATGTTAGAATTGAAGTCTAAAGGAGTGACTCTTGTCCAAATAATAACTCGATCACTTAGCGGATCTCCAGAGGCAACGCCGTGATAAAATGGGGCATTACAAGAAAGGGGTGATATTGGAAATTGCGAAAAACAATTAAAAGCAATAAAAACAGAATAAAAGAGACTTATCGCCTTCATTTTCATAAGAATATAGATGCAAATTACATATTTTAAACTAAATAAAAGTTAAATAACATGGTTTTAAAGAGAAAAACAGAATAAAGGAAGTTAATACGTAATAATAGCGTAAATTTGCAAAACAATTTATTGCCTTGAAAATAATTCCAAAAGAAATACCGGTTCCTAAATTACATCACTATTTATTAGGAGCTGTTGGTCCTAGACCAATAGCATTTGCTTCAACAATAGATTTAAATGGGAATGACAATCTTGCGCCATTTAGTTTTTTCAATGTTTTTAGTGCGAATCCCCCTATTTTAATTTTTTCTCCTGCTAGATCTGGTAGAACAAATCAAACAAAGGACACTTACAACAACGTAAAAGAAAAGCCACAAGTAGTAATTAATCTAGTTAATCATGCCATTGTTCATCAAATGAGCTTAGCAAGTTCGCCATATGAGCCTAAAACAAGTGAGTTTGTTAAAGCGGGATTTACGGCTATCGATTCCGATTTTGTTGCTCCAAAGAGAGTGAAGGAGTCTCCTGTTCAATTTGAGTGTAAGGTTAATGAGGTAGTTGAATTGGGAGTGAATGGTGGTGCCGGAAATTTAGTTATTTGCGAAGTGCTTTGCATGCATATAGACGATGCTATTTTAGATGAAAATGGGATGATAGATCAACATAAGATTGATTTGGTCTCAAGAATGGGAGGAAATTGGTATTGTAGGGCAGATAAAAACTCCATGTTTGAAATTCAAAAACCAATAACTACTTTAGGAGTGGGAATTGACAAAATACCAACAGACATAAAAGAGAGTAAAATTTTATCAGGGAATGATCTAGGACAATTGGGAGGCGTAGAGAACCTTCCTGATGAGACAGAGGTTAACGAATATAAGCTTTTGGAGTTGAGTGATTTATTTATTTCATTGGAAGATAACCCAAATAAATTAGAAGAAGAATTGCACTTATTAGCTAAAAGCAAACTAGAAAATAATAACACAAAAGAGGCATGGAAGACCCTTTTAAGTTTTAATAATAATAACGGATAATATATATAGAATGAGTTTAAAAATATCAGGAACAATCACAAAAATATTAGAGATTGAAAGCGGAGTTAGCAAAGCAGGAAAAGAATGGAAAAAACAAGGTTTTGTAATTAATACAGGAGCAGATTATAATCCAGATATATGTTTTAGTCTTTTTGGGGAAGAAAAAATAACAAGTCTTTCTTCTTTTACTGAAGGACAGCAAGTTGATGTTTCATTTAACCTTTCCTCTAGAGAATTTAATGGAAAATATTACCATAATATAGATGCTTGGAGAATAGAATCAAAAGAAACGGGTATTCCAGCGGAAGGACCGTCTCCAATTTCTCTCGAAAATGAAGCGGAAGCATTTACAAATACCTCAAGTAATAATGAATCTGACGATAGCGATGATTTGCCTTTTTAAAAAAAACAAATTATTTCTTTTGGTTTTTTTGATTGCACCTTTTTTTTTGAAGGGACAAATAACCATTGATTCTACAGATTTTGGAGTAGAAAATGATACGGTAAGAATTAGTCAAGCGGCTCCAATAATTAGCGGTTATCAATCAACGGGGGCAAATTATACATGGGATTTTTCAAGTTTGACACCGCAAACTCAAAAATTGAAAGATTTTTCATCCATGTCTTCCGTTTCTATTTTAATCAATTTAACCTATGGTTCTTTTGCCTCTTCGGAATATAAAGCCAGCTATTTTACGGAATCAACAGATCTGCCATTAGATGCAATAAATAATTTTTTACCTGTTGATTTAGATGGGCTTAACATGTATTATAAACTCGATTCTTTAGAGCTCAAAAGTCTTGGATATTCCTTGATTGTTGATGGGCAAGGCATCCCCTTTAAATCCGATACGATTGAAACACTTTATCAACTACCACTGCAATATGGTCAAACTTATACTGGCACTGGTTATACCTATATTGATTTAAATCCGTTTTCTGATTTGCAATTTATTCAGCATCGAAACAGATCCTCTGAAGTAGATGGTTGGGGAGACTTAACCACTCCATTTGGTTCTTTTTCTGTTTTAAGAGTTAAACACGAAATAATAGAAGAAGATTCTGTTTATCAATCTTTTGTTGGCACAGGAGGTTGGTTTGCTTTGCCGACTAGAATAATCAAAGAGTACGAATGGTGGGCAAAAGGAGAAAAAGAACCCATGCTTAAAATTGTAGCAAATGAAATAAGTGGAAATGAAACGGTTCAATCTGTTGAATATAAAGATATTTACAGGGGATTGGATGCGTCTACTCCTGAAATGACCAGTATGACCTTTGAGGTATATCCAAACCCTGCAAAAGGAGTGTTGTTTTATGAATCTATTTTACCGATACAAAAAATACAAATTAAAAACCTTTCAGGTAAAACGGTATACAATAAAGAATTAGTTAACTCGTATAAAGGAAACTTAATAATTAGTGAACTCGAATCAGGAGTTTATTTAATGGATATTAAAACAACCAAAAATTGTTTTACAAAGCGAATTATTGTTCGCTGATTTTTTTTATTTTTAAAAGGCAAATCAGTCTATCGCTGTCTGTTTTTTTACAGAAAGAGGAAAGTCTGGGCAGCAAAGAGCATCGTACTTCTTAACGAGAAGGGGGGTAATTCGAGAGATTTACTTTACAGAAAGTGCCACAGAAAGGAAAACTACTTTGCTTGTCAAAGAAAAGGTGAAAAGGTGAGGTAAGAGCTCACCAGCTTGTTGGTGACAACAGGTGTTAGGTAAACCTTACGAGCTGAAAGACCAAGTATACTAGGAATTGAGGGCTGCTCGTCCAATCCTAGAGGGTGGGTTGATTGACCTTAATTGTGAAGTTAAGGCTAGATAAATGATAGGCGGCTTTTTTAAAGCAACAGAACCCGGCTTATGATTTGCCTTTTTAATTATAAAAAGAATAGTAATTATTATTAATTTTGTAAAAAAAATTTAAGAATGGAGAAGAAAAATTTTATTGTTCCTCATGACTTTAGCGAAGTAGCGGATGTTGCTCTAAATCATGCAATTGCTGTTGCTAAACCTTTGGAGGCTAAAATATTTGTGTTACATGTTGTTTCCAAAGAGAAAGAAATTGATAACGCGGAAAAAAACCTTGCAAAAGTTTGTGATGAAAACAAAAACAAAGGAGTAGAATTAATTCCAAGCGTTAGAAGAGGAAGTATATTTGAAGATATTGGTGATTTTGCTGCAGAGCATCATGCAGAACTCATTTTCATGGGTACTCATGGAGCAAAAGGATGGCAGCACGTTACAGGTAGCCATGCTCTAAAAGTGGTAACGAGTTCTAGTGTTCCTTTTGTTATTGTTCAAAACAAAGCGATTCATCCTGATGGTTATAATAATATAGTGGTTCCAATGGACCTAAATAAGGAAACCAAACAAAAATTAGGAATGGTAGCGAACTTAGCAAAATATTTTAACTCTAAAGTTCATGTTATTATTCCTGAAGAATCGGATGAATTTCTTAAACACCATGCGCAAGCTAATGTTCAATTTGCGGTTAAGTTTTTTAAGCAAAGAGAAATTGAAATGGATTATAAATTTAAATCTAGATCCAATTTTGACACTGAAGTTGTTCAGTACGCTTTAGACACATCTTCAGATTTAATAGCCATAATGAACCTAAATAGAACTGGAGTTTTAGGTGTTTTTGGAAATAACTATGAACAACACCTTATTACCAATGAAGCAAAAGTACCTGTTTTGGTTGTTAATCCTGTGGCTCAAGGTCCAAGTCGAGGTTTTTCTACTTCATTTGGATAAAAAAAATAGTATATCAAAAAAAAAGGGCTTTGAAAAAAGCCCTTTTTTTTGATTAAAAATTTTGATTAAGCAATTACAATTTAATCAATCGTTTTACAGAACTTGATTTACCGCTTTCAATAGTTATAAAATAACTTCCACTTTTTAAAGAGCTAAAATCAATAGTTTCTTTTTGAGCTCCGATAGAGCTGTATTGATAGGCTTTGCTATAAACTTCTTTCCCATATAAATCAGTTATAATGATTTGAGCTTGAGGGCTCTCATTAATAGAAAATTCTATATTAACCTCGTTATTTGTAGGGTTAGGGTATATAGCTCCTAAAGAAACGGTGTTGTTTTCTTCTATACTAATCGTTGGATCAAAGTTAAGTCTTACATAAGGAACATTGAGTGTATAATACCAAGTTTGATCATCTTCTCTAAATAAAAAGGAAGTTTGCTCGTCAGTTGTTCCTGCATTAGCAACACTCATATCACTACTAAAAGTTCCAACGACAGCTAGGTAAGCCTCTCCAGTAGTTAAAGTAACAGGTGTGTTAAGTTCCATGGTTAAATTAGTGCTTATGTCTCCACTTGTTAAAATTAATGGATCGCTTTCTGCAAGAAAAGTAAAGTTTCCATTGTCAATGCTATAAATTCGAGCATAAACCTCTGTTCCAACCATCGTAGATCCATCTAATCGAACATCAATTCCTTTTAACAATTGATCTTGAAAAATTTCAAAAAGGTTACCCACTTGAAATCCATTCGGTCTATTAGTGCTTCCCTGTACTTGGCCATTGTCTCTTGCATAGATGTAGTTGGTTACTTCAAAACTAACATTGTTTAGCGAGTTGTTTGAAGGGTCATCATCCGTAGAATCAGCAGTTAATGTTACCGTTGCAGCATAATTACCGATCGCCGAAGGAGTAAAAGGAGAAGCCATAGAAATCGTTGCTGTATCTAAAGAATTAATAGTAACTGGAACATTAGAACCGGTATAAGCACCTGAGTTTATGTCCACGTTTAAAGAAACATTGGTTTGAGTATTACTTCCTCCATTAAAAATACTAGCAGCAAAGTCAATTGGAGCAACTTGCGTTGTAGGAATTTGGTGGTATTGTAAACCGTTAGTTCCCCAAGTTTCGTTAACAACAATAAGGTCATTATCTGATGCGGTAGTTATTTTTACATCATCAATATACCATCCATAGGTTATCCAAACATTTGCATTAGTTGCTTGACTTGGATAATTAGTAGTCCAAGAAAATCTTAAGTAAAAAGGTTGAGGAGTTGCCCCTAAAACAGGTCCAAGATTAATACTTTTAGTCATAGGATTAGGATATGCAGATCCCCCTGAAGAAGATAAAACCGACTGGTCTAAGTTGTCTCCAATTGTGGTAAAAGTAGTTCCATCATAACTAATTTGAACCTCCTGAAGATCATTAAATCTAGCACCGTATTGTTCAAACTCTAAAACACACATGTTTGAACCTCCTAAAGCAGCGATGTCAATCATAGAGTCAGTAGTTAAAGTATATGTAACGTTTTGTGCTTGTGTGCCTGGGTTTAGAGTTGGATTTCCATTGACAAGTTCTGCATTCCCTCCACCAGAAGTTGAGCTAATTCCGTTTCCAGACCACCAACCCTCATTTGTGGAGTTAATGTTCCATCCAAATTCAAGTCCTGATTGCCCATCATTATCAATTACCCAAGTAGAAGTGTCGTCAAAGTTGTCAGACCAAATTACTTGTCCAAGAGCTTTTGAAGAGGAGTTGACATGGCTTTCGTGTGGAAAGTTTAGTAAGTCTTTGTTTGTATATTGGATTTGGCTTTTTTGAGCATTAACAAAGAAGAGTAATCCAGAAAAAGAAGTTAATAGTAGAAGTTTTTTCATGTTATTAAATGTATATTAAGTGTATAAATTTAGGGATTTTTTGTGTTAAAACCATTATTGGTCCTTTATAAAAGGTAAATTTTTTCTAAGTTCTTCTAGATTATTTCTTTTTAGTGTGACAATAATGACCTTTTCTTTACTTGAAAGGGGAAACATTTCTTCTCCATTTGCATCTATAGCCATAGAATTTCCACAGTAATTAATTTGATTTCCATCAATTCCGGTTCTATTAACCCCAATGACAAAACATTGATTTTCTATCGCTCTTGCTATAAGTAGTTTTTTCCAATGTTCTATTCTTTTTTCAGGCCAATTCGCTACATAAAGAAGGACATCATATTTAGCTTGTTTATTTTTATCAATATAATTTAAAACATTTATAGGGAATCGAAGGTCATAACATATTTGCAGGTTGATGTTCCATCCTAAATAATTGACGATTGTTTCTTTCTTCCCTGCCTGAAAAAACAAGTCCTCTTTAACTAAGGAAAAACATTTTCTTTTATCATAGAAGTGTATTTGTTCATTTGGTGTTATAAAAACCCCCCGATTAAAAAAAGAATTGTTTTCTTTAATGATAAGACTGGTATATATAGCAGCCTTAATTTGTTTTGCCTTTTTTTTAAGCCATTCAATGCTTTTTGAGTGATTCATTTCTTCAGCAAGTTTTTTAGGCTTTATGCTAAAAGAGGTGTTAAACATTTCAGGTAAAACAATTAAATCACCTCATTAATATTAGATAAGAGGATTTCATAATGGATGAAATTAGCGGATTTATCCTCCCATTTTTGATCTGCCTGTACTAAAGCGATTCTCATATTTCGCATAAAATTTTTGAAGCTTTAATTAGTGTTTGATCATCTTTAGCAAAGCAAAATCGAATGGTTTTGTTGTCTTTTTCGTCTTTATTAAAAACAGAAAAAGGAATTGCCGCAACCTTATGTTTTATAATTAAATCACGCACAAACTCAGTATCTTTTTCATGGCTTATTTCTTTGTATGAAACCGATTGAAAATAGGACCCTTCACAAGGAAGAATTTGAAACCTTGAGTTTTTTAAATTAGACAGAAAAAGATCTTTTTTTTGTTGGTAAAGAGCCTTGATTTTTTTTGCATTAAAAGAAGGAAGGAATTCAAGAAGAACATGTTGCGAAAGACTGTTTACACAAAAAACAAGATATTGATGCACCTTAACTATTTCGTTCATGAGGTGTTTTGGAGCAATAAGATAGCCTATTTTCCATCCGGTTATGTGAAGTGTTTTTCCAAAAGAGGATACTGAGATGCATCTTTCATGAAGAAATGGATAGGAGTGAATTGAAAGATGGTTTTTTTCGTAAGTGATAAATTCATAAACTTCGTCAGACAAGACAAGTAGATTTGGATGTTTTTTTAATAGAGTTACTAAGTTAGCAAAATCATCCTCCTTCCATATTTTCCCAGATGGGTTATGAGGATTGTTTATTATTAACATCCGTGTTTTTTCGTTTATGGAATCTGAGATTAGATCCCAATCTGGATTATAGTTCTTGTCTAAAGGGATTCGTATGCTCTTTGCACCACTTAACAAAACAGGAGTTTCATAACAGTCATAACTTGGGTCTAAAATGACAACTTCCTCTTTTTCCTTAACAAGTGCTTGAATGCATGTGAATATCCCTTGAGTTGCCCCAGCTGTAATTAAAACATTTTCAGTTTCAAGACTTCTATTATAGGTTTGCTTAATAAGCTTTTTTATTTCGAAACGAAGCATTTCGTTTCCTTGCATTGGACAATACTGATGAACATCTTTTTGCGAAACTTCTTTAATGAGATTAACAAGGTTTTTATCTACTGAAAAATTAGGGAAACCTTGAGCAAGGTTTAAAGATCCAGTATCATTTGCAAGCTTTGAAATGGTTGTAAACACACTTATTCCAACATCAGGGAGTTTAGATTTAATCATAGATAAAGTCAGAGCAAGTTTTTAATTAGGTATTTAAGTAGTGAATCTTTCTTTTTTCGAAAGTCTTTCAAGTTTTGTTTTACTTCAATGTCTGGTTGAATTGGTTTTTTAGAATAGATGAAATTGTTTGAAAGGTTGTTTCTTATAGTTGAAATAACAACCGCAAGTTGCGTATTTGATAAGTAGGTTATTCTTGGATTACCCCAAGTTCCAGTATATGGGCCCATACAAGGCTCTCCTATAACCTTCCCTCGCAAACTTTTCTTAAACCAAGAAGTGAAATCAACACTTGCCGATATAGACATGCCATTAATTGCTAAAAAACAATTCCCATTAAATTTGTTTTCTTTTTTTAAATGGTAAGAATAGGTCTCATAAAGAGTATCTATATAACCATAATCTGCTCTATAAAAATTGCACTCTCTTTGAAGAGAAGCGTCTTTATTAAATTTACAAGAAAAAAAGAAGGAGATTCTTTCAAATAAATTCATGTTTGAATAATCATCTAAAAAACTTCTTTTACAAATAAAATTTTTGTGTCGTATTAATTTTGTGGTATCAATATAATCCATTAGTTCATTCACATAATAAAAATATCCTCCAGTATTATTCCTCAAGTCAATCAGAATATTATCAATTTTTTTTGTTTTTATGACTTCAAAAAAGTTGTTAATTGTGGATTCAAATTTCTTTCCTTTTTTAGGTGAAAAAGTATGAACAGTAAGAACTCCTATATTTTGTGTAGAACTAACCTTGAATTCCACATCTTGTAATTTATTCCAACTATTGTATTTAAAATATTTTCTCCTTTGTTTTGGACTATAGGTTGGCAAAGACGAATACAGAGTATCTCCTGCAGGGTTAACATGCTGTATCAAGATAGAATCTGTTTTGTTAAAGTTATTACAAAGGTTATAAACAAACCCCATTAAGTATGTTGCATATGAAAATTGAGCAGTTCGAGAATCCCCTTCTTTTATAGCAAAAGCAACAGAAAGATTAAACAGACTATCCATGGTTAAGGAATTAATTTTTAAAATTTCATTTCCATAAGAAACTTTATCGGAGACAAAATGTTTGGCATAAAATTTATCTTCTATTCTTTCAAGCATAAACGGAAAAAGGTGATGGTGTTTCTTAAATTCCCATAAAATTAAATCTGGATCTAAAGAGGTGTGAGAATCTTTTAACATAGAAAGCCAAGAGGCGATTATTTGGCTGAATTCAAAAAAGGTTTTAGGGGATTCACATTCCAATAAAACGTTCTTGTATTTTTGATCCCACGCTTCTTTTGAGCAAAAGATAAATGGATTAGGATGTGCTTTTAATATTTTGCTGTAAAGCTCCTTAACATCATTTAAAAGGAGGTCAGGGCAAATTTTTTGATGACTAATGTTGGTTTCTTTTTTTTTAAGAGAAAAGTTGTCAGAACAGTTTATCTCTTGAGCAAACGAAGAAGTAATAAGAAAACAAAAAAACAAAAAGAAAGGGGCACGATTTTTATAAAATAAAAAGCGTTTAAACATAGCCTTTTTCCTTTGCCCAGCTGCTTAACTGAGCTGCATTAGGCATGTCTAGCTTTTTTAAGATATTGTGCCTATGAGTTTCTACGGTTCGGTGTGAAATGAAAAGTTTTTCTGCAATTTCTTTAGAAGTAAAGCCCTTGGAGATTAGCTTAACAATTTCAATTTCTTTCATGGTTAACTCTTTTTTGGTGTCTCCAGATTTCACATTTAATAAAGAGGTAAAATAACGATCTTTAATGTCTGAACCAATAATTGTTTCGCCTTTATAAACGCCATGAATGGCTTCAATTAATTCTGTTTTATTTGTGTTTTTAGTTAAGTATCCTTTTGCCCCAATAGATAAAAACTTTTTAACATAAGTGATGTCATCATGAAGAGAGAGGCCAATTACTCGTGTTTTTGGCATGCTGTCATTTATTTTTTCTGTAACAGTAAATCCAGAGCCTTCTCCTAGATTAATGTCCATTAAAACAACATCAGGTTTATATGCATGAGCCATAGAAAATGCGTCCTCTTCATTTTCAGCAAGTCCAACAACTTGAATATTTGGTGCATCTTTTAACAAAGACGACCATGCTTGACCAATTAACTTATGATCATCAACAATAAGAACTTTAATTAATGTATCCATATTTTATTCGAAAATAAGGAATTTATGCGTTCAATGCTTCAGCACCGCCAACTATTTCTAAAATTTCGTTAGTAATAGCCGCTTGTCTCGCTTTATTATAACTCAATTTAAGTTCCTTATTTAATTCATCTGCATTATCTGTTGCTTTGTGCATTGCTGTCATTCTAGCTCCATGTTCTGCAGCATGTGAGTCCAAAAGGCTTTTAAACAGTTGTATTTTTAATGATTTTGGAATTAAGTCCTCAACAATCTCTGTTTTTGAGGGCTCAAAAAGATAATCTCCGCTAGAAGAAATGGTTTCATCTGGAGGCAAAATTGGAAGAAATTGTTCTTGTTCAACCGATTGAGTTGCGGCATTTACAAAACGATTATAAACCAAAATCACTTGATCAAACTCTTCTGACTTAAATATAGACATAAGATGCTCGGCAATTTTTGCGGTGTTTTCAAATGTCAAATCAGAAAAGATATCTTCTATGTCTTTAATGGCATCATTAGAATATAGCAAATCCCCTTTCTTAATGACGTCTTTAATTTTTTTACCAAGACATAAAACTTTTACCTGGTTATTTTTGTTTTTTTCTGCTTCAGAAAGCAGCGAAACTTTTTTAATAATATTGTTATTGAATCCTCCACACAAGCCTCTATTAGAAGTTATTCCAACCAATAGAACGTTTTTAACCTCTCTTTGATTCGAAAACGAATTTTCAGAAAGGTCTAATGTAGCGCTAAGACTTACAAGAATCTCTTGTAATTTCTCAGCATAAGGCCGCATTTGAGTTACAGCATCTTGAGCTCGTTTTAATTTAGCAGCAGAAACCATTTTCATTGCAGAAGTAATCTGCATGGTCGATGTTACTGAATTAATTCGATTACGTATTTCTTTTAAGTTAGCCATAACAACTAATGAATTTTAAAAAAGCAATTAATATTTATCCGCTAATTCTAATGCTACCTTCTTAAGGATACTTTTAATTTCATCTGTATATTTTCCTTCCTTAAGAAGCGTTAAGGTGTCCCCATGACTAGTTTCAAGAATAGTAAGGTATTCATTTTCAAATTGTTTCACTTTATTAAGTGGAACTTTTTGCATTAATCCGTTTGTTCCAACATAGATAATGGCAATTTGTTTTTCAACAGGAAAAGGATCCCCTTCTTTTTGCTTTAAGATTTCCACATTTCTTGAACCTTTATCAAGTACAGCTTTTGTTGCAGCATCTAAATCTGAACCAAACTTAGAGAAAGCTTCAAGCTCTCTGTATTGTGCTTGGTCTAACTTAAGAGTTCCAGAAACCTTTTTCATGGATTTAATTTGGGCAGATCCACCAACTCTCGAAACAGAAATTCCAACATTAATTGCTGGTCTTATCCCTGAGTTAAATAAATCAGACTCCAAGAAAATTTGTCCATCTGTAATAGAAATTACATTAGTTGGAATGTATGCAGAAACGTCTCCAGCTTGCGTTTCAATAATTGGAAGCGCTGTCAAAGAACCTCCACCTACAACTTTATCCTTTAAAGAGTCAGGAAGGTCATTCATTTGTTTTGCAATAGAATCATCATTTACCACTTTTGCAGCTCTTTCAAGAAGACGGGAATGCAAGTAAAACACATCTCCTGGATAGGCTTCACGACCTGGAGGTCTTCTTAATAACAACGAAACTTCACGATATGCTGCAGCTTGTTTTGATAAATCATCATAAATAATTAATGCAGGACGACCAGTGTCTCTAAAGTACTCGCCGATTGCAGCACCAGTCATTGGAGCATAAAATTGCATTGGAGCAGGATCAGAGGCATTTGAAGCAACCACTACCGTATATTTCATGGCTCCGGCATCTTCTAATTTCTTAACAATACCAGCAACTGTAGATCCTTTTTGACCGATTGCAACATAGATACAAAAAACAGGTTCTCCACGGTCATAAAATTCTTTTTGATTAATAATTGTATCGATAGCAACGGTTGTCTTTCCAGTTTGTCTATCCCCAATAATTAATTCTCTTTGTCCTCTGCCAATAGGAATCATGGAATCAATAGCTTTAATTCCTGTTTGAAGAGGCTCACTAACGGGTTGTCTGAAAATTACTCCAGGAGCCTTTCTTTCAATCGGCATTTCATAAAGTTCTCCTGAAATAGCTCCTTTTCCATCAATTGGAAAACCAAGTGTATCTACCACTCTTCCGACCATTTCTTCCCCAACTTTTATGGAAGCAATCTTTCCAAGTCTTTTTACAGTATCTCCTTCTTTTACCTCAGAGGCTCTTCCTAGAACTACAGCCCCAACATTATCTTCTTCCAAGTTAAGTGCTATTCCTTGTATCCCACCATCAAACTCAATTAATTCTCCATACTGCACTCCGGTTAATCCATAAACACGAGCAATACCATCTCCAATTTGAAGTACGGTACCAATTTCAAGTAAATCCGACTCATTACGAAATCCGGATAATTGTTCTCTTAAGATCGCAGAAACTTCTGCAGGTTTGATCTCAGCCATTGTCTTTAATTTATATTGTGAATATTAATTTGCATTAAATGCTAATTTTAAATCGTTTATGCGGCCTCTTATGGACGCATCAAGTTGTTTGTCTTCCATTCTTATAATGAAACCACCGATTAAATCTTTGTCTATATCGATACTAACATCATAAGTTATCCCATTTTCTTGTGGAAGTTTGGATATAATTTTGTTTTTTGTTTCGTCTTTTATTGCGCTAGGTACAGTTATTTTAACAGGAACAATTCCATTGTGTTTTTGCATGAGTTTTACAAATGAAAATGCAATAGAAGGCAAAATGTTTTCTCGTTTGTTTTTAGTAATTAAGTGTATAAACTTGGTAGAAAGATCGTTAAATGAAGAAAAAACTTCTTCTAAAATGGCAACTTTTTTCTCGCTATTTATAATAGGCGAATTTAAAAAAGCTACTAAATCGTCATTGTTCTCACAAATGGAATGAAGATGATGAATGTCATTTGACACATCTTCAACCACATTTTTCTCAATTGCTAATTCCAAAAGAGCAGTGGCATAACGAAGAGAAGATTTAGTTCCTTTCATAAGATTAGTTCATGCTTATATTATCTACAAACTTTTCAATCAGTGCTTTTTGCTTCCCATCGGAAGAAAGCTCGGATTGCAATAATTTTTCTGCAATTTCAAGTGAAATAGCACCTACATGTGTTTTTAACTCACTCATTGCAGCGGCTTTTTCATTTTCAATGGATTCTTTTGCAGAGTTGACTATTTTTTGAGCTTCTTCTTTTGCTTTTGCTTTCGCTTCTTCTACAAATTTATCCGCTTGGATTCTAGCTTCATTAAGCATTTTATCTCTTTCAATTCTTGCTTGCTTTAATAAAGCATCATTTTCCGCTTTTAATGTTTGCATTTCTTGCTTCGTTTTTTCGGCAAGTTCAAGCGAATCTGCTATTTTTTGTTCTCTTGCGTTAACCGCACCAAGAATAGGTTTCCAAGCAAACTTAGCTAATAAAAAAAGCAAAGAACAAAACACAAGGCCTGTCCAAAAAAGCAATCCAAAATCAGGTAATACTAAATCCATTTTCTTTTAATTTTAAATTTAAATATCCCTATCGGAGCCAACCGCGCCGACAGGGAATGATTAATTACTTTGCTCCACCTAGTAGACCAATCACAACTCCAAAAAGCGCGACTCCTTCGATAAGCGCGGCTGCGATTAACATAGCGGTTGTAATTTTCCCAGAAGCTTCTGGGTTACGAGCAATACCTTCCACGGCTTTACCACCGATTTGACCGATACCAATTCCTGCGCCTAAAACCGCAAGACCTGCTCCAATTGCTGCTATACTTCCGTACATATTATATTGAATTTAAAAGTTACAAAATAAAATTAATGATGCGCCTCTTCAACTGCGGCACCTATAAATAAAGCTGACAGCATAGCAAAAAGATATGCTTGAAGAGCAGCTACTAATAATTCTAGAATTGAAATAAACAAAGCCATTGGAACCGAAAGAGCCCCCCAGTATGCACTTTTATTTATAAAAATAATAGAGATTAATGCTAAAATAATAATGTGTCCAGCCGTAATGTTTGCGAAAAGTCGAATCATTAAAGCAAATGGCTTGGTGAAGATTCCAACAATTTCAATAGGAATCATAATTGGCAATAAAACTAAAGGCACCCCAGGAGTAGCAAAAATATGTGTCCAATAATTTTTATTAGAATAAATAAGGGTTAAAAACAAGGTGCATAAAGCTAAAAATAGAGTAACTGTTATGTTTCCAGTAAGGTTGGCGCCACCCGGAAAAATAGGAATCAAGCCTAAAAGGTTGTTAATCCAAATGAAAAAGAAAACAGTCGTTAAGTAAGGTAAAAATTTATGATGCTTGTTGTGTTTGATATTTTCTTTAGCGATGTCGTCTCTAACAAAAAGAATAAGAGGCTCCATAAATTTGGCAATTCCTTTTGGAGCAACAGCGCCATTTTTTTTATAAAAACGAGCAACAGAGAACATGATTAAAAACAGTAAAAGGGCTCCAATAAATAAACTCACTACATTTTTGGTTATAGAGACATCAAAAGGTTTTGTGTTTCCATGAACGTGTCCTTCTTCTATTTTTAAGTTATTGTTGTTGTCTAGTTTGTAAATTTTTTCATGATACAAAGCGTATCCTTTAGCAGGGCCAACTCCTTTGTAAAAATTGACGGATTGATGCGTTTTGTGATCAATGGTTGTGCTTTCCTCTCCATGATAAAAATTATCCGAAGAAAACATTTTAAGTCCATTATCATAAAGAATTACTGGTAGATAAATGGACGTTCCTCCATGTTCTGGTCCCCAAAGGTGCCATTCGTGAGCATCCTTAACATGATGCATAATCATTTCCCCTACATTAAATTCTTTCTCTTTAGAGCTGGAAGAAGAAAAGGCATTGTTGAAAAAGAAAAAAACACAGGTTAGTAGAAGAAATCTGCGCAAGTTAATAGAACTCATTTTTACTGACATTTTTCGTTCAAATTTTCAAAACTTGCCGCAAATGTAATCAAACTTTTTATACAAAACTTAAAAAGGAAAATTATTCCATTAATTCTCTCATTTTTTGCTTCTCCATGGGGTTGTGATAAACCGGGGCACAAGTAGGCTTTTTTTCAAGCAGACGGATGAACTTGATGTTTAATTGAATGGGCCAATATTTACTAGAAAACCAGTTCATGTTGGCTCCCCAACCATTCCATTCATATAAGCCAAGAATAGGCAATTGAATTCCAGGAAGACAAATAAGGGCTCTGTTTATTCGGATTCCAAGAGCAAGATTATAATGAAGTTGAAGAACTGAGGGAGAATGAAATTTTTGAGTTTCAAGCATAGAGAATCCGACATATTCTTTATTACCTCTCCAAAGGTTTAAATCAAAATTAAACCCGATAGCGTTATCAATAAAATATTTTTTTGCCTTTAAGTCATTTTCTGTTTTTCCAAAATAAATAAGTGTGTGTGCAGAAAATCGAAAAGAAAGAAATCCGTTTCTAAAATCTCCAACACCCTCCTCTGTACTAATCACCTCGTTTAAGGAATTTGTGTAATTTATCGTTGTTTTTTCTTTTCCAGACAAAGACTTGAAACCGACTCCCCAATCGACATAATCTAATAATCTATTACGAAATATAGGCGTCCATTTAGGGAAATGAGCCATTCCAGCCTCAACAAAAAAGCCTAATTTGCCACTTGGATCCAAGAGGTAATTACCTCTTGTTCCATTGTTGTCATTAAAGTCTTGTGTTTCATTTTTTTTTTTGGTCAATAAAAAAGTAGGTCCCAATGACCATTGAATGCCATCGTTTCGAACAATTAGTTTTTCATTTTTTTTAAGCTTGCTTTTTTTGAACTGTCTTTGAGATGAAATAGGTTGTATGCAAAATACAATAAACGCTAATACAAGCCAAGATTTAAAAAACGAGTTTTTTTGATAGGTTATCTTTTTCTCCATTGCTTAGAATATTCTGTTTGAAAATAAGTAGATCGGTTTTTTTTGTTTGCCCTTTTTTTAGCTATTCGCTGGTTAATATACCACATGCAAACGCCAAGTATGATAATCACAAAAGAATTAATAATGAAGTTTAAAGTGAAAAAAGAATCGTTAGGTTTTCCAGAAAACTTTACATGAATTAACTCTTGTATTGCGCTAAAATCGGCCATGTTTAATAATTAAGAAGTTCAAAGTTTTAAAAAAAAATCATGCGATTTAATGTGAAATGAAAAAAATAATTAACAATCGAATGTTTTGTTTTGTATAAAGAGTGTTTGTGATAATAAATTTTATGTTTAAATTTGCCCCCCTCAATTAGAGAAAATGATCAATAATTGAAAAGCGGGCGTGGTGGAATTGGTAGACACGCTAGACTTAGGATCTAGTGCCGCGAGGTGTGAGAGTTCGAGTCTCTCCGCCCGCACTTAACTTGGCCTCGCAAGAGGCCATTTTTTTTATTTTTAAAGAAACAAAAATGGAAGTATTAAGAGAAGATGTAGACAAGTTAAATGCTTTATTAAAGGTTAAAGTAAAACCTCAAGACTATCAAAATAAAGTGGAGGGGACTCTACAAAAACATCGAAAAAACGCAAAAATACCTGGGTTTAGACAAGGACATGTTCCGATGTCTTTTATAAAAAAACAATATGGCAAATCGGTTCTTTTTGATGAAGTTTCCAAAATGGTTTCAGAATCGATAAATAAATACATTGCTGAGCAAAAAGTAGATTTGCTTGGAAATCCAATGCCTCGTGAAGAAGATGGTTTTTCTGGTGATTTTGAGAATCCTTCAGACTTTGAGTTTACCTATGAGATAGGTTTGCCTCCCAAAATAGAATTATCTATTTCCAAAAAAAACAAATTTATTTATAAAGAAGTAGAGATAGATAATAAACTGATCACCAAACAAAGCGAAGACATAAGAAGAAGATATGGAAAGCTTGAAAGCGCTGAAATGGTTAGCGATAAAGATTTGGTTTTAGGTAAATTTGTGGAGTTAAATAAAGATGGCTCTGAAAAAGAAGGAGGCATTGTTCATTCGGCATCCGTTTCTTTAGAATTTTTAGATAGCGACAAGGTCAGAAAGCAATTCAATGGAAAGAAAATTGAAGACACCTTAAAAGTAAATCCAGACGATTTATCTAAAGGGCCAAAAGATAAAGCAGCGATGCTTGGGGTTAAGGAAGAAGAATTAGAAAGTATTGGAAATAAATTTTCTTTTACCATTAGCGAGATTAAATCCATGAAATTTGCAGAATTAAATGAAGAGTTATTTTTAAAGCTTTATCCAGATAATTCAGTTACCGATGAAGAATCTTTTAATAATCGAATAAAATCAGACTTAGAAAACATGTTTTCGAAAGATTCGGATAGACTTTTACATAAAGTTGTTTTTGAGGATTTAATGAAAAAAGTAAAAGTTAATTTTCCAGAAGAATTTTTAAAAAGGTGGATAAAACAGGTGAATGAAAAACCCATTACTGATGAAGTATTAGAACAAGAGTTTGAGGGATATTTAAAAATGCTAAAGTGGCAATTAATTGAAAAAGCAATTTTTGAAGCGCATGATATTAAAATTGAACAATCCGAATTACTTGAATTCACAAAAGGGCTTTTGATTCAGAATTACAACAATTATGGGGCACCACTTCCTGATGAAAAAGAGTTAACCGAAAACGCCGTTAAATTTTTACAAGACAAAAAACAAGTAGATAGCATTATTGGCCGTTTAGCAGAAGATAAACTTATCGAACTTTGTAAAAACGAAGCAACCCTTAAAAGCAAAAAAATTCAATACGACGATTTCGTTAAGGAATTTAAATAATTAAGAAGAGCGTATAGAAATGGCTAGGTTTTTGAAGCTTAGCCATTTTTTATTGTTTAATGCTTTGAAAAGCGTTAAAAAAATTGCTAATTTGTCATTGTTAAGTTATCCCTTCTATGAAAAATATAATTATACTAGCTGGTCTGTTTTTTATTTCCATAAATGGTCTTTATGCAAAAACACCCGCTCCTACTGATTCAATAAACATTATAAATAAAACAATTGCCTCAAAACTATTAAATGATGGCATTTACCTTTATCAAGAAGGAAAAAACTTAGAAGCGTTGTTAAAATTTAGAGAAGCGGTAGAAAAAGACCCGACTAATTGGAGAGCTATTTATTATATAAGCATGATTAGTTATGACAAAAAAAACTTTCATCAGGCACTTAGTCAAATAAAAACCGCACTTAAGATTGATAAGGCAGATCAAGAGGGAGAGCTTTTGGAACAATATGCTCGAAGTCTGCATCGCATTGGAAATGTCGACGAAGCTCTAGTCAATTACAAGAAAGCGCAAGAAAAGCTATCCAAAGCTTTATCCAAAGAATTACAAGTTTCTTTACATATACAGCAATGCCAATTCGCTAAAAAAGAAATGAATTCGGGTAGAAAAACAAAAAGAAAAGTGATCTCTAGAAGAGTTAATTCTAAATACCACGAGTATTCACCTGTCCTTGCAGATAGCGGGAAAGTGCTTTATTTCACTTCTAGAAGAGCAGACACCAAGGGAAAGTCATTAAACCCAGCAGACCAACAATATTTTGAAGATATTTATATTGCCAAATGGAATCCTGAAATTAAAGATTGGGATAGCATTACCAATAAGATTAAACGTTTTAACACTCCTGGATTTGATGCCTTATCCTATGTTTCTCCAGATGGCTCAAAAGCATTAATAACGATTAACACTGAGGCATGTGTTAAAGTAACCACAAGAGGCTCTGATATTTTTGAAACCAAAAAATCTAAACGGTCAGGAAAATTTGGAACGCCTAAGATTTTAAAAAACAAAACCATCAACACCACTTTTTTTGAAGGTGCGGCAACACTTACAAAAAACGGCAAAACGATGTATTTTGTTACCGATAGAAATTTTGAAAAAAAGGCAACCGATATTTGGGTCGTTCATAAAGAAGGAAACTCTTGGGGAAAAGCAAAAGCGCTTTCGGATGTTATAAACACCCCCGGAAGAGAAACAACTCCATTTATTTCTGAAGATGGGAAGTATTTGTTTTTTAGTTCTAATGGCCACGTTGGGATGGGTGGCTTAGATATCTATGTATCTGAAAACAAAAAAGGAGAATGGACAAAACCCATAAATCTTGGTGTAATGGTTAATTCGGTAAATAACGACACTCATTTTCAGTATTATCCAGCACTTAAAAAAGCAATGATGGCCTCTATTGTTTCCAAGAAAGGAAAAAACAACATAGATATTTATGAAGTGGATATGGAGGGATTTGTTATTCCAAAAAAATAAATGCCGGAAAAAATTTCCCAGCATTTAATCAAGTGATAAATGTTCTATTTATTCTTTAACAACAAAAAAGTTCTTAATAGCGCCATTGTTTTCAAGTTTAAGAACGTAGATGCCATCGGCAAAACTTTCTACAGAAATTTTATTGCCATTTCTTCCTTTACTTAAAACGCGACCTTTTAAATCCATTATATCAAAAGAGAAATCGTCTAATCCAGAAACATGAATAAGATTGTTTGTTGGATTTGGATAAATGTATACGTTTTGATTTGAGGATTCATCTAAACCAGTATTAATAGAACGGGTAACAAAAATGGAATCGGAATAGGTGCATCCGTTTGCATCGGTAATGATAACCATGTACCAGTCTGATACCAATCCAGATGCCGTTGCGGTGGTTTGTGCATTTACATCGTTCCAAAGATACGTATATGGAGCAGTTCCTCCATTAGCTTGAGCCGTTGCCGAACCACTTGCAGCACCTACATCAGGGATCATGCTCAAGGAAGCACTTAAAAGAGAATCCTGCAAGATGGTAAATGTAACCGTATCCGCACAAGAATTGGTGTCTGTTAATACAACATCATAAACTCCAGAGGATAAACCATTAAAAGTGCAGCTAACTCCATTGGTTATGTTAGTATCTACAAGAACTCCAATCCCCGAAAGAACAAAGTTCAACGAGTTGGTAGATGCTCCTCCAACATTCGAGACCATTACAGATCCATCATTTCCACAGAGCACATTGCTTAACGAATCAAGGTTAATTATAGCACCAGGAGTGTTAATTACCACAGTATCATAGCATGAATAGTTTCCATTGCTCATTTGTACTACATACGAGACTGCTCCAGCAGTAGAGTTTGGTGCTATTATTGGCGTAGGATTGCTCCCGGAAGATACTCCAGTAGCTAAAGAATAGTTGTCATGAAGCCAGGTAAGGGTATAGTTACCGGATGCTGAAATAGCATCTCCAATGTTAACATTATCAATTCCCCAGTTATCATAATTTGCACTGGATGATGTCGATTGAATCCAACGAATTCGAGTAGAACTTGTTTGGGCTGCCAAAGGCAATTGTTCTGTGAATTGATTCCAAACAGTCATGTCCAAAGGAGTTCCACCAGGAGAGCCAAAATTTGTTGGAGGCCAATAATTTACTTGGTTCCATGTTGCTCCGGAGTCTGTCGAATATTGAAGGTACACACCTTCTGTTGGTAAATCTGGTCCCTCACAAGGAGCAGAGTGGCCTTGAATTGCATAACGCATTTCAAAACAGATTCCGCCACCGTTAGATAAATCTAAATCGTTTGTTTCTAAAACTCTTGGTGAGGTGGATTGATTACTCATCCATAAAAAATTTGTATTATCTATCGAGTTAACGCCACAAATATTGGCAGAAACGGTTGATGCCTGAACAAAATGCCAACCTACGGGCCACCCAGAGTTAAAGTCATCACTAAAATAAGCCCCATTATAACATCCAGTAGAACTACCTACATTGCATGCGGTTCCAACCGCACTCAAAGTGATAGAATCAAAACAACTATAGTTATTAGGGCTGTAATCGGCGTTTATCGAACACCCTGTGCTATTTATGGTGAAGCTAACCGTGTCAGAGCATCCATTTGGTTGACCACCGGATTGTCCATAAATTGCCATTGTGTAAGTTCCTGAAGAGAGGTTTAAATTATTATAATAATGAGGCTGATTGATTGACCAGTTCGTGCTTGCTGTATCAATAGTTACATTGTTTTGTTGTAAAACCCAAGAGTTACCAGGAATGCCTCCATTCCCTATTGCCAAAGGGATAGATAAATATACTTGTCCTCCTCCACTAGGACAATTTGCAGGAAAAAGACTATCAATAGCTATTTGATAGTTAGAACCTAAAAATGCTGAAACAGTATCATAGCAAGAGTTAATGCCATTTGACATCTCGACTACATAGGTGTTTTGATAAGAGGAATTAACAGGAGTAACTCCATAAAGGGTACCTGAATAAACGCCTTGCGTTAGTGATTGTCCTGTATTTTGAATGGATATAGTATAATCGACAATTGAAGAGTCTCCAATAGAGACATTGTCTAACCCCCAATTGTCAAATTGCCAATTGGAAAGATTTAACTGTATCCATCGAAATTTTGTGTTAGCTGAAAAAGCTGCAGGAGGTAAAGTGACATTAAACTGGTTCCAAACAGTCATGTCCAGAGGAGTTCCACCAGGCATCCCACTATTTGTAGGGGCCCAATAATCAAGGTTTACCCAAGTTGTTCCATTGTCTATTGAATATTGAAGAGTTACTCCTTCATTTGCTAAATCTGGTCCCTCACAAGGAGAGGTTTGTCCTTGGATTCCATATCGCATTTCAAAACAGACCTTGATATTATTAAGTCCTGTTAAATCAAGACCATTAGTAACCATTGACCTGTTGCCATTATTTGATGAGTCTCCCATCCAAAGAAAATTTGAGTTGTCTAGACTAGGAACCCCACAGGTATTGTTGGTAATAATAAGGGGGTTTCCTACCCCACAATCCCACAATGGTCCTGCACAAGCTGATGTTATTGGATTATTTCCAGAATAATCAAAGTCATCAAAAAAGACATTTCCTGAGTTACAGGCTCCTGTGTTTACCGTTCCTGTTACCAAAATATCAGCAGAGGTGTTTCCACAACTAATTGAGTCTATATATATTGCACTAACACTACAAGGAGCTTGTCCAAACACTCCAAAAGAAGCAATTAGAAAAATGCTAAAAAGTAAATAATTTTTTTTCATGTCTTTATATTTTAATTATGAGACACATGAAGTTGGTAGTCTGTTAAAACAACCGGCGAAAGATTTGCTGGCATGTGGTGATACAAGCGCATACTTTGGCTGTTTTCGATACAAGATCCAATTTTCACTTCACCAGGAGCTAATGAATAGTTAAATAGATATTCGTCCTTTCCACAGGTATAGCATGTGCCATCATAGAAAAGATCTTGTTGTACTTTAAAGTTTCTAGTATCTTGAGTAAGGTTAGTGAAAGTTAACATCACATAAGTGTTGTTAATTCCAGAGGTGTGGTTGTCACAACCCGTAATGGTTCCTTCAATTTTTACAAATTGATCTTCAAAAATGACGGTTTTTTCTCCAGTAGTTACATCAATGTTTTGCTGTTGTGCATTCATTTTTGGAGAAAAGAATAAAAGGATAGAAAAGACAGAAAATGCCTTAAAAAGTAAATTGTACTTCATGGTTTAGTTAAATTAAGATTAATAAAAAAGGAAAAAGGAAAGCTTAAAGTATAAATATTTTTAGTCTTAATCAAAAATATTAGTGGTTATTTAAAAAAAAGCAGGGAGAGGAAATTATTTTTTAATTAAAGAAAAACGAAAGACTCTATTTTCTTTTTTAATTTCCAAAAGATAAGTGCCAGTTGATAGATTTTCTACCGAAATAGTTTTTTCGGTTTTTCCGGAGAAGATTACTTTTCCATGAAAATCATACACGGCATAGTTGAAATTGGATATTCCAGAAAGAGAAATTTCTTTAATGCTTGGATTGGGATAAATGAAAATGGAGTTTTCGCTTATGTTATCCAAAGAAACAGCGCCAACATAGATAGAATCAATCGCAGAGCAATTATTGGAGTCATTAATGGTTACGGCATACCATCCCCCAGTTAGGTTTGTTGCGGTTTGGCTTGTTTGCATCGAAGGATCGTTCCAACTATAAAAATAAGGAGAAGTACCACCGGTAACTTGAACAGAAGCAGAGCCATCAGGAATATTAAATCCAGATGAAATGGTGCTGCTCATCGAAGAAGATAAAGAATCAGGTTCTACAATTGTAATGGGTATAGAGTCGCTTTTGCAAGACAAGGAGTCTTGTGCAAAACAAGTATAACTGCCAGGGCTTAAAGAGTTAAAAAGTCCATTGGTGTTGTTTGTTGAATCCAGGAAATAAGTAAAGTTTCCATTTCCTCCAACAGCCGAAAAAGAAACTTGTCCATCGGCTAAGCCAAAGCATGAAACAGATCCAATTTGTGAACTTAAATTGATGGAATCGGGTTCTTGGACAGTTACATTTAATGTGTCATAACATGGCCTAGAGTCTTGAACATATACGGTGTAATTACCCGCGCTTAAAGAGTCGATGAATTGTCCATTTGTTCCATGTTGCCATGTGTAGATGAGTGGAGGTGTTGCTTGAGAAGTTAGAACTTCAATAGCACCATTGCTTTCTCCTTTACAAATCACGTTTTGAATGAGCGCACTGTCTAAAACAGCAGGACTACTTGGAATGTAAACAGAGTCTGTCACTACACAGCCATTGGTGTGGGTAATAACTACAGAGTGCCATCCTTCGGTAAGGCTGTTATTTGGCTTAGTGGTGATTCCGTTATCCCATAGAAAAGTACAACTGCTAAACATGCATGGGCAGCCTGAAGAAGATAGAGTTGCCATTCCATTTGTGTCTCCAGCACAGGTTGGCGAAAAAACATTTCCAAAGCTGATAACAAAAGGATCATTTAGAGTAAAAGATCTGTCTTCATAACAGTTTTGGGCATTGGTTACCCTAACCGAGTAGGTTCCAGCGGAAAGGTTACTTATGGAAGAACCGAGACTGTCGATCGACCACAAAAAGGTGTTTATGTTGTTTGGTTGAGGATAGATAATTAATAGACCATCGCTAAAGCCATTGCAAGTTGGGTCCACAAGCGTGTAGCTAGAAATTACGGAGTTAAAGCCACAATTAATAGGAGAATAATGGTATAAGCCATCGTCGTTGTTGCCAATATATTCGCCCCAAGCGATACCGCTATTGGGTGTGTTTATTCCTAGATCTTTTCGATGGACGTAGTATCCAGTTGTTGCTCCAGGATTTGTACTGTCTTTTTTTACGAGATAAACAATTTCTAATAAATCATCGCCATCAAGATCTTTAATTAACGGTGTAGACGCAAGATTAATTCCAGTATCAGAAATTCCTATTTGTGTGATGTTTGAGCTAAGAAAATCAATGCTATATAGTTTATGGCTAAAAAAACCATTTGAAAGTTCGTTAACAGAAATAATCGCTTCATCTCTACCGTCGTTATTTATGTCAAGCGCATTGGCTGAGCTAAAATGAAGGTCTCCAATGCTGTCCATGAATTTTATGGAGCCATCTTCTCCATCCAGCAGAACTTGGTAAAAATCGGTATAGCTAGTATTACTTCCTTTAAATAAAACTAAAAACACGTCTGGGGTTAAAGAACCACAAAAGTTACCCAAAACAGGTTCTGCACTCGATTCTGTATTTGTAAAGTTTACATTCCATTCTTCAGTGAAGTTGCTTCCATTAAACTTAATGGTTTTTCCTCCAAAAGATTGAATAATAAAGTCCATAAAACCTGAGCTTTCATTAACATATGCAGATGCGGGAGCAATAAATCCAGTTAAAGAGTCTTTGGCAAGCTCTAAAGAGTTTGAAATATCATTATTCAAAAGACTATCCAGTGGAACAGCCCAAAATGATCCGCCCAAAGTTTCCCCTCCTGTTCCGTATAGAACCCATGGAATCCCATTGTTTTGAAGGTTTAAAACCAATGGAGAACAGTAGGTCTCTGCACTATCTGGAACGACTGCTTTTGCAATGAGTTGACCGCTTAAAGAACTGACAACCATAAGGTGCCCTGGTGGACGATTGGTTTGCCATGCAGGTGCTGCATGATCCCCCCCATTAGAAATAACAAGATCGGGGTAGGAATCATTATCGATATCGCTAATTATTTGAGGAGAATAAAAGTTATAAAGCCCACTATCTATTGGATTAAGATTGGCAGGAAAAAAGTCCCATATTTTGTTTCCATTTGCCCCGTCTATTGCCATTAGTTGTGCATTTCTTCCGCCAATAAAAACATCTTTTATTCCATCATTATTAATGTCAATAAAAGAGGCTCTTGTGAATAATTCATCGTTTGAGCCAATTTGCCAAAGCACACTGCCATCATCACCATTAATAGCAGTTACGCCATAATTAGATGAAATGCCATCTATCCCACCTGCAATAATAATGTCTTCGATTCCATCATTGTTTAGGTCTTCCGATTTAGGAGAACAAACAGAGGTGCTGCTGTCAATAAAAGTTTGCCAAGCATTTTGTTGCGAAAAACAGCAAAAAGGAATAAAAAATAAGTTTAAAAGAAAAAGTTTAGAGAAAGTAATGAGTTTCATAAGGGGCTTAAAGATACAGAAATTAAATAACTGAAAAAAAGATTATTCTAAAAATGTAATGGCTTTTTCATTTTCGATATTCATGGTTGGCACGCCTTTATTGTCAGAAATTTTACCACGAATACAAATCTTTTTGTTTTTCAATTCAATGTGGGGTTGATAGCTGAAGTTATGGAGATTGCTGTTCCATATAGTAAGTGAAAATATTTGCTTTGGAAAAGCCTTGTCTAGATTAAGAAAAGAGTGCTTGTTTTTTGAAAAATGTGTGCTAACCACTGTTCCACAAATTTCTTTCTTTTTCCCCGTGTCTACAAATCGACTCGCTTGCACAGTGTTAAACTTCCCCTTTCCCAAAATGCCTTCTTCAAAAGGCACAACATCCGATTTTTGCTTTTCTGGAAGCCAATGAGAAACGTCTTTTTGCTTTTCTAATAATTCTTCCGTTTTTTCATCTAGTTGATTTAAAAAATCAAGACCAGTTATTTTTTCAATTTCGTTTATAGAAGTTGCAAAATATTCTACAGGATATTTTTTATTTTCTTGTGGGATTAAATAAGCGATGGCTTTTTTTTCTTTAAAATCCACGACTATTTTAAAAAACTTTTCAGGGATGGAAACCCCATTAATACTCTTGGTTATTTTTTTTAAATCTTTATGAAGAACCGGCCCCGTATAAACAATTAAGTCTCTTTTGTTTTCATATACATATCCCCGAATTAAGCCCTCTAAATCCGCCCAACATTCCCTGTTAAAGGAGGCCATTTGTGGAGACATATTCGAGTAAAAATAAGATTCTGAGAGGGCTTTTTTTGACCATCTAAAATCTGCGGAAGGAGCTAAATGTCCTCGATCATAACCAAATCCTTCATAGGCATATTTTCCATTTTGTTTTTTCGTTTTTAAAAAAAAGTCTTTTTCTTCGGAAGACCCGGTTTTAACAAAAGGATCTTTTCTAAAATCATTAGTCCTGCCAACATTTCCTTCTAAAATGTTGGTTGAAATTTTATGAAGAACCCATTTTGCTTGCTCGTGTTTTTCATCATAAACCAAAAACATTGCCTCGTGTGCAATTAATGATTCATTGGGGTTTATTTTAGGAAGAAAATAAGTTTTAAGTTCATGGTTAATTTGATTAAGCTCGAGTTTTTCAAGAATTATGTTTAGGCTATCTCTTTTAAGTTCATATTGATTGATTTGTTTTGTGAGGTCATCAATTTGAGATGCTATAAATGGATTTGTTGTTTTTTGAGCTAAAAAAAGCTGCATGGAAAAACAAAAAATAATAAAAAAAGAGTGTTTCATAAAATCACTTGGAAACAAAAAGCTTTCCAAAAATAATAAAACGAGTTAAATAACATTTGAAACACAGATAAACATAGAGATGTTTTTATTTTTTATTTATTCCCTATATTTGACAATACACAATTATTTTATGACTGTAATGGGAATGCTTGAGAAAAAACTATCGGAGTTAGGTGGTGTTCCAACCGTTGATAAGGTTGGAGTTGAAGAAAGAGTAGCTAGATTCAAATCTAGAAGCATAAAAAAAGAATCTAAAATGCAAGGCCTTAAAATGGCTCTTAATATGATTGATTTAACCACGCTTGAAGGAAAAGATTCTCCAGGCAAGGTCCGACAGATGTGTTATAAAGCGGCACACGTTCATGATCAATTTCCTGGGCTTCCGACAGTTGCAGCAGTTTGTGTTTATCCATCAATGGTTCATGTTGCTAAAAAAGCGCTTAAAAACACTAATGTTGGAATTGCATCTGTATCTACTGCTTTTCCAAGCGGTCAGGCTCCTCAGGATGTAAAGATTAGAGACACGAAGTTTGCCGTTGATGAAGGAGCGACAGAAATAGACATGGTTATCTCAAGAGGTAAATTTTTACAAGGAGAACATAATTTTGTTTACGATGAAATAGCTTCTATAAAAGAAGCGTGTGGCAAGGCAAGATTAAAGGTTATTTTAGAAACAGGAGAACTATCTACATTAGATAACGTTCGACTGGCGAGTGACATTGCAATTTTAGCTGGTGCTGATTTTATTAAAACATCTACAGGAAAAATACAACCAGCGGCAACGATGCAAGTAACCTATACGATGTTGATGGCTATAAAAGATTATTATGATAAAACGGGCATTATGATAGGAATGAAACCAGCAGGAGGAATTTCGAATTCAAAGCTCGCATTGCATTATTTGATTATGGTAAAAGAAGTTTTAGGAGAAGAATGGTTAACCAATCAATGGTTTAGATTTGGAGCCAGTAGTTTAGCTAACGATTTATTAATGCAGATACTTAAAACAGAAACCGGTATTTATCAGTCCCCAGATTACTTTACAATAGATTAGAAATGGCAAAAAAGAGAGATTTAAAACAAAAAATTAGTTGGGAGCTTGCTCCTGCACCTGAAAGCACAGGCCATATTAATCTTAAAGATCGATATGACTTATTTATCAATGGCAAATGGGTCGCACCCAAAAAGAAAAAATACTTTTCTACAATTAATCCTTCTAACGAGAAAAAAATTGCAGAAATAGCTTATGCAGACAAATCCGATGTGGATCTTGCTGTAGACGCCGCAAGAAAAGCATATGATGGAGTTTGGTCCAAAATAACCCCTTCTGAAAGAGCAAAATATATCTATAGAATAGCTAGAATAATGCAAGAAAGATCTCGAGAGCTTGCGGTAATAGAATCCCTGGATGGAGGAAAGCCAATTAGAGAAGCCAGAGATATAGATATTCCTTTAGCGAGCAATCACTTTTTTTATAATGCAGGTTGGGCAGATAAGTTGGAATATGCTTTCCCTGCAAAAACAGCCATGCCTCTTGGTGTTGCAGGTCAAATAATTCCTTGGAATTTCCCTTTATTAATGGCAGCATGGAAAATAGCTCCTGCATTGGCTGCTGGAAACACGGTTGTTTTGAAGCCCGCTGAAACGACTTCATTAACAGCCTTAAAACTTGCAGAAATAATTCAAGAAGCTGGTCTTCCACCAGGAGTAGTTAACATTGTTACTGGTTTTGGAGATACAGGAGCGGCAATAGTCAATCATCCCGACATTAATAAAGTTGCTTTTACTGGCTCTACAGGGGTTGGTAAAATAATTCAAAATGCCATTTCTGGGACGGCAAAAAAAGCAACGCTTGAATTGGGAGGGAAGTCGGCAAATATAATTTTTGCAGATGCTCCAATTGATCAAGCGATAGAAGGAATAGTTAATGGGATATTTTTTAATCAGGGCCATGTTTGTTGTGCAGGGTCACGATTATTTGTTCAAGAATCTGTTTCGGATCTTGTGATTAAAAAACTTAAAGAACGAATTGATACGTTAATTGTTGGGGATCCATTAGATAAAAACACCGATATTGGCGCAATAAACTCCAAAGAGCAATTGGAGATAATTAAAAAATATATAAAAATAGGAAAAGAAGAAGGAGCTGAGATGTATCAAACTTCGTGTAAAATTCCTAACAAGGGGTATTTTTGCGCTCCCACTATTTTTACGGACGTTGCACAATCTAGTAGAATTGTTCAGGAAGAAATATTTGGCCCTGTTTTAACGATACAAACATTTCGAACAATTGATGAAGTTATTCAAAAAGCCAATAATACTCCATATGGATTGGCAGCAGGAGTTTGGACAGATAAAGGGTCAAGAATATTTAATTTAACCACCAAGTTAAGAGCGGGAGTTGTATGGGCAAACACTTATAACAAGTTTGATCCAAGTTCTCCATTTGGTGGATATAAAGAAAGTGGATTTGGAAGAGAAGGAGGGCTTCATGGTCTCTCTGCTTATGTAAAATTAGTTTAAGATGAAAAGGGTAGAAGTTCAAAAAACATATAAATTGTATATCGGCGGGAAATTCCCAAGAACCGAATCGGGTAGATATTATAAACTAATAGATAATAATGGAGAAATGGTAGCAAATATGTGTTTGGGCTCCAGAAAAGACGTTAGAAATGCAGTGGTTGCCTCTAGAAAAGCATTTGGGTCTTGGTCAGGAAAGACCGCGTTTAATAGAGCGCAAATATTATATAGAATCGCCGAGATGATGGAAGGGAGAAGCGAGCAATTTATTGAAGAATTAGTTTTACAGGGCTTTCAAAAATCAAGGGCTAGAGAAGAAGTAAGAGAATCGATAGAGAGGGTGGTTTATTATGCAGGTTGGTGTGATAAATATATTCAGGTTCTTGGTTCTGTTAACCCAGTTTCTTCCTCGCATTTTAACTTTTCTGTTCATGAACCTATGGGTGTTGTTGGTATTGTTTCTAGTGAAAACTCTCCACTTTTAGGATTGGTTTCACTTATTATGCCAGCAATCGCTGGAGGAAACACCTGTGTTGTATTGACCTCAGAAAAACTTCCTTTATCTTCTATTACATTGGCTGAAGTAATAAATTCATCGGATGTTCCAGGCGGGGTTGTTAATATAATAACTGGTAAAAAAACAGAAACGCTTCCTGCTTTATCCTCTCATATGGATGTTAATGCAATCTCTTCAAGTCAACTTTCAACCGACCAAAAAACGGAACTTGAAAAAAATGCAGTTTCTAATTTAAAAAGAACCTTCTTTTATGCTGACGATTGGCATGCTTCTGCAGCCCAAGGTATCTATTATATAGCCGATCTTCAGGAAGTTAAAACAACGTGGCATCCAATTGAAAACATTGGAGGAGCATCTAGTTCGTATTAGATTTGCCAACTTAAACCATTTATTCTTGTCATTTTGCTATCTTAGCGCCCCAAATTGAGCCCATGGCAAAAGTCCGAAAAAAAGAGGCCTTAGAATATCATTCTCTAGGAAGGCCAGGAAAAATTGAGGTTGTTCCAACAAAGCCTTATGCATCCCAATTAGATCTTTCTTTAGCATATTCACCTGGAGTAGCAGAACCCTGTTTGAAAATAGCAGAAAATAAAGACGATGCGTATAAATATACAAGTAAATCAAATCTTGTTGCGGTTATTAGTAATGGAACGGCAGTTTTAGGCCTTGGAGATATTGGTCCTGAAGCGTCTAAACCTGTAATGGAAGGAAAGGGAGTGCTTTTTAAGATTTTTGCAGATATTGATGTTTTTGACATTGAAGTGGATGCAAAGGACCCAGAAAAATTTATTGAAACGGTAAAAGCTATTGCTCCAACATTTGGCGGAATTAACTTAGAAGATATTAAAGCTCCAGAGGCTTTTTTAATAGAAGAAAGATTAAAAAAAGAGTTGGATATTCCTGTCATGCATGACGACCAACATGGAACTGCAATTATTTCCTCGGCGGCCTTGTTAAATGCATTGGAATTAGCTGAAAAAAAAATTGAAAAGGTAAAAATAGTTATCTCTGGCGCCGGTCCCTCTGCTCTTTCTTGTGCTGGGCTGTACCTATCATTAGGAGCTAAAAAGGAAAACATTTTCATGTATGACTCAAAAGGCCTTCTTTTTAAGGGGAGAGAAAATCTTGATAAAAACAAGCAAGTTTTTGCTGTTCATCAAAAAGAATTGTCATTTGAAGATTCATTTTTAGATGCGGATGTTTTTTTGGGCTTAAGTAGAGGAGGGCTAGTTTCAAAAGAAATGGTATCTAGCATGGCAAAAAACCCAATCGTATTTGCTCTTGCAAATCCAGAGCCTGAAATAGCTTATAAAGATGCTACTTCTGTAAGAGAAGATATTTTAATGGCAACCGGTCGTTCTGATCATCCCAATCAAGTGAACAATGTTTTGGGTTTTCCATTTATTTTTAGAGGTGCCCTAGACGTTAGAGCTTCGACAATTAATGAAGAAATGAAATTAGCGGCAGTGTATGCGATTGCTAACCTTGCAAAAGAGTCTATTCCTGAAGAAGTGATAGAGGCTTATGGAGAAAAAAACCTGATTTTTGGTAGAGAACAGTTTATTCCAAAACCATTAGACCCAAGACTTGTTTATCATGTTGCTCCAGCAGTAGCGAAAGCGGCAATGGATTCTGGAGTTGCTAGAGAGCCGATAGTTAACTGGGAAGGATATGAAACCCAATTAAAAAAGAGGCTTGGATTAGATAATAAGTTAATCAGAAATATTACTTCAAAAGCACAAAAAACTCCTAAAAGAGTTGTTTTTCCTGAAGGAGATAATGTTAAAATACTTAAAGCTGCTCAGGTTGCTTATGATGAAGGGGTGGCATTTCCAATTTTATTAGGAAGAGAGTCAAAAATAATGGCTTTAATTGAAGAATACGGAATAGAACTTCCTGAAATTACCATAATCAATCCGAAAGCAGAGGAGGAAGAGGAGCGCCGAACAAGTTATGGAAAAGCCTTTTTTGAAAAAAGAAAAAGAAAAGGGTTTACTGAATTTGAATCGATTCAAATAATTCGAGAAAGAAATTATTTTGGATCTATGATGGTAAATCAAGGAGATGCCGATACGATGATTACAGGGCTAACCAAGAATTACCGATCTACCTTGCGGCCTGTTTTACAAACTATTGGATTAAAAAAAGGGGTAAATGTTGCTGCGGGGATGTATATTTTAATCACGAAAAAGGGCCCTATGTTTTTGGCTGATACAACCGTCAATCGAAATCCAAGCGCTGAAGAGATAGCAGAAATAACAATAAATGTTGCAAAAACAATAAAACGGTTAAGAGTTGTTCCTATTGTTTCGTTGTTAAGTTATTCTAATTTTGGTTCTTCTCCGGGAGACGACCCAAAGAAAATGGCAAAAGCGATAAGTATAATCCATAAAGCAGAGCCGGAGTTAATTGTTGATGGAGAAATGCAAGCTAATTTTGCTCTAAACAAAGAGTTGTTAAATGAAAAGTTCCCTTTTTCTTTACTTTCCAAAAAAGAAGCAAACACCCTAATATTTCCAAATTTATCTTCGGGAAATATTTCCTACAAGTTAATGCAACAGATTACGGATGGAGATGCGATAGGTCCAATTTTAATAGGCCTTAATAAGCCTGTGCATGTATTGCAATTAGGTTGTTCTGTCAGAGAAATTGTTAATATGGTTAAAGTTGCAGTTATTTAGAAAACACATAAAATATGATAGGTAGACTTAATGGAAAATTGATAGAAAAATCCCCGACAGAATTATTAATTGAATGTGGTGGTGTTGGTTACGAAGTAAAAATATCTTTGAATACATTTACCTCTCTTTCGGATAATGAACAAATTAAAATTTTCACCAAACTTATTGTTAGAGAAGATGCTAATATTTTATATGGCTTTCAATCAAAAGAAGAACGGGAGATGTTTAATCAATTAATCAGTGTTTCGGGCATAGGTCCAAATACTGCTATGATTATGTTATCCTCTTTAACTCCCTATGAAATAGCGACAGCAATTCAGAATGAAGAGGTAAATATTATTCAGAGCGTAAAAGGAATAGGTGCAAAAACAGCACAGCGAGTCATTGTGGATTTAAAAGGAAAATCGACATTAGTTGAAGCAAGCACCCAAAATTTCACTGAAAAAAGCAATACAATTCATTTTGATGCGTTAACTGCCTTAGTGTCTCTTGGTTTTGATAAACGGGCAGCAGAAAGAGCGTTGAAAAAGGCTTCTGATGAAGTAAGCACGGTTGAAGGATTAATTAAAGAAGCACTGAAAGTATTATAAAGTGATTTGTTCAAATAAGGTTTATTTTCTTAGAGGTCTTGGTCTTTGGATGTTTTTGATAATGTTCTGGGCACCAGCTAGCTATTTTTCTCAAGATAGCACCTTGATTTACCCAATAATAAACCCTTTTGATCCAACAACAAATAGTCCTCAAAGTTTTGATTTGGGAGATCCATCTTCCTTAACGCAAAATATTGTTTATGATCCTATCTCTGGACGATATATTTTCACCGAAACATTTGGAGAAGGGATGAATTACAGGCCGCCTTCCATGATGACTCTTGAAGAGTATATAGAGTATGATAAAAAGACAAGCATCATTGAGAATTGGGAAGAAAAGATTGATGAACAAACGGAAGAAGGTCGTCCATTTGAACTTCCAATAAAAATACCAGGAAAAGCCTTTAAAAACTTTTTTGGATCCGATCAAATTACGATTCGCCCTCAAGGCTCTGTCGAGATTTCATTTGGTTTAAATTCTTCAAGATATGATAATCCAATTCTTCCATTGGCTCAAAGAAGAATAACTCGTTTTGATTTTCAACAACAAATTCAAATGAACTTGGTAGGCCAGATAGGGACTAAACTTAAAATAGGAACAAGTTATAATACCCAAGCTGCTTTTGACTTTGATAATATTTCAAAATTAGAACATACTGGCGATGAGGATGAAATACTTCAAAAAATTGCACTTGGAAATGTTTCTTTAGATTTGCCTACAGCACTAATACAAGGTTCACAAACACTTTTTGGAGCAAAAACCCAATTAAAATTTGGTAGAGCAACCATCGATTTAATAGCGGCATCTTCCAAGGGGAAACGACAAGAAATTAACATTACTGGCCAGGCACAAATTCAGCAATTTGAGATGAATGCGGATAACTATGAAGCGAATAGGCATTACTTTTTAAATTTATACCATCATCAACATTATGATGAGGCAATGTCTACTCTTCCTGTTGTTAGCTCTACTGCATATATTACAAGAATAGAAGTTTGGTTAACCAATCGAACAAATAACACAGAAAATACCAGAAACATAGTTGCTTTTTCAGACATAGGAGAATCTAAACAAGACAATTGTCAAGGAGATCCAGGAGGATACTCGCCCTCTGAAATGCCTGATAATTCGTCGAATTCTCTTTATCAATGGGCCTCCACCCAGCCGGTCATAAGAGCATTTTCTAATTCGGTAAGTGTTTTAAGTACTCAAGTTACCGCCCCAGGGCCTTTTAATCAGGCGGTTCATTATGAAAAAGTAGAAAACGCAAGGAAATTATCCGATCAAGAGTTTTCTTATAATGCTTTATTAGGAACAATTTCTTTAAACTCTCCACTTAATAACGATGAGGTTTTAGCAGTTGCATATGAATATACCTATAGAGGTGAAACCTATCAAGTTGGAGAATTATCCACGGATGGTGCTTCGGGTAAAGAGGCGTTAATATTAAAGTTGCTTAAACCTACCATTACGAATCCTAATAATAAAATATGGGACTTAATGATGAAAAATGTTTATTCCATAGGTGCTTATCAATTAGACCAAGAAGGATTTAGAATGGATTTACTTTATAATA
>JAQWKT010000002.1 GCA_029247685.1 Crocinitomicaceae bacterium
AGAATAGTTTTCATTTAAGATGACAGGTAAAAAATAACTATTGCTATCTATCGTATCCATATAATCAATCAAAAAACTCAAATTTTTAATCAACTTGCTTTTTGCGAAATTATCTCCCAAATTATTGACATCCATTTGAGTTTTTGTGTATAAGTCGTATTGGTAAGCATCCAATTTTTCTTTATTATTAATCTTTTTGTTGGCCACTAGTTTTTTATGTAATGATGTTGAGGATAATTCGGCAGGAGCATTAATGGTAACCTCTTCAAGGTTTTTTAATCCAGAAGATAAGGCAAAGTTTATCACTTGTTCTTTATCTAATTTTATAACTTTTTTTTGAGGAAGATATCCAGGAAAAACAACCACTAATGTGTCGGTGGCATAGTAGGTTTCTAAACGGTAATTTCCAAGATTATCTGAAAGAGCACCAACCTTAGAGTTTAAAAATTTAATTTTTACATAAGGTAGAGCCTCTTTGGTGGAATGGTCTGTTATTTGTCCTGAAATTATGGTTTTCTGTCCATTTAAGGCAAAACTTGTCAGTAGAATTAAAACAAAAAAACAAAATCTAAACCAATACCCCATATTATTTATATGTGTTCTTTTTTATAAATTCTAGAAGATGCCAAAACTCCTATTTCATACAATAAAATAATTGGTATTGCCACGATTATTTGAGAAACCACATCTGGTGGAGTGATAACAGCAGAAAGAATCAAAACAGAAACAATTGCATGTTTTCTGTACTTTTTAAGAAATCCAGGAGTAATCACCCCTATTTTTGTAAGCAGATAAGAAGCTACTGGTAATAAAAAAAATAAGCCACAATAAAAAACAGTTGAAATTATCGTACTCATATAAGAGTTAACTGTAAAAATGTTTTCTATATCCTCACTTATTTGATAGGATCCGAAAAATTTAATTGCTAAAGGAGCCACAACAAAATACCCAAAAATTATCCCTAAAAAAAACAACAAACTAACAAAAAAAGTTAATCCTTTAAAAGAGTTTTTTTCTTTCTCTTTTAATCCTGGCTTAACAAAGCCCCACAATTGATAAAAAACAAATGGGAATCCAAAAACAAGCCCACCCATAAAACTCATCAATAGAGAGTACGAAAACTGACCAGAAACAGTCATGCTTTGCATGCTAATTGGAATCTCATTAACACACATATTAAAATATTCACACAAAAATCGAAACGAAACAAAATCAGGGGTACTCATTGCTAAAAACACATTTTCCATTACCCATTCCTGCTTGATCCAAATAATAATTCCTATTAATACCACAACAATAGATGCACGAGCAATTCTCCATCTTAATTCTTCAAGATGCTCCAGAAAGGGCATATTTTTATTATTTTCTTTCATGTTATTTACAATGTCTCTCCTCCACAACTTGAGCCATTTCCAGAAGTGCATCCAAAACAATGATTTGCCATTTGAATTTCCCTGCTTAATATTTTTTTATTCGTATACGAATTTATATGATTTGCATCAGATTTTATCTTAATATCCAACATTTGGTTAAAATCACAATCATACAAGTAACCATCCCAACTAACTGAAACCATTTCTTTACACATTAATCCATTGATACTTAATGGATTAAATGAATCAATTAGACGGTCCATATATTCATTTAAATAATCCATCTTTATCAGAAAATCCAAAAACCTACTTATAGGCATATTGGTTATCGTGAATAAACTATTGAAATCTATATTAAATCTTTTTTTCAACTCTTTTTTATATTGCTTTTGCATCAACTCTTGATTAGATGGCAAAATTGCTCCTGTTGGATTATAAACTAAATTCAAAACTAAATCTTCATCATCTTTCCCATAACCAACATCATTTAAAAGTTTTAACGCTTTTATTGATTTTTCAAATACATTGTTTCCTCTTTGGGCATTTGTTCGGTTAGCCGAGAAATGTGGTAATGAAGATACAATTTCAACTTTATGTTTTTTAAAAAATGCAGGGAGATAATGAAATTTTTTGTTCGCCAATATTATTGTTAAATTACATCGAACAATTATTTTCAATTTGAATTTCGACAACATTTCCACGAACCATTTGAAATTTGGATTCATTTCTGGAGCTCCTCCGGTTAAATCAACTATATTAAAATCCCCCTTAGAAACAACCGTAAGGCATTTTAACATAACCTCTTTTTGCATTATCTCCTTTCTGTCAGGCCCTGCATCTACATGACAATGCTTACATACCTGATTGCACATTTTTCCCAAATTAATTTGTAAAATACTAGCTGATTGGGGGGTTATTTTTAAACAACCTTCTGAAGAAATTTTTTCAAAAAAGCTAACCTTTGATGCTTTTTCAAGCTCCATCAATTGCAGATTACTTTGACTCAAAAAATGTTTTTGAGCCTTCAAAGATTTCATTTTTTATTATAAAATTAACATTGCGTCTCCGTAAGAATAAAATCGATATTTCTCTTTTATCGCTTCCTTATAAGCACTTAAAATTAATTGGTGTCCACAAAAAGCCGATGTCATCATTAATAAGGTGGAAAGCGGGGTATGGAAATTTGTAACCATGCAATTCGCAATAGCAAAATCATATGGAGGGAAAATAAATTTATTAGTCCACCCGGCATACTCTTTAAGTAAACCATCGGTTGAAACAGATGTTTCCATAGCCCTCATGCAAGTTGTCCCAATAGCACAAACCTTTCTCTTATTTATTTTTGCATCATTAACAATGTTAACAGCTGAAGAAGAAATAAACGCTTGCTCAGAATCCATTTTGTGTTTTGTTAGATCCTCAACTTCAACTGGTCTAAATGTGCCTAGACCAACATGAAGTGTTAATTCTGCAAAATCAATTCCCTTTAGCTCAAGCCTTTTCATTAGTTGTCTTGAAAAATGAAGACCTGCGGTTGGTGCAGCAACAGCTCCTTCTTCACTTGCAAAAATTGTTTGGTATCTTTTCTCGTCTGCCTCCTCAACATCTCTTTTTATATACTTAGGCAAAGGGGTTTCGCCTAACCTTGTAATTGCTTTTTTAAATTCTTCATATGGGCCATCAAATAAAAAGCGAAGCGTTCTACCTCTAGAGGTTGTATTATCAATTACCTCAGCAACTAAGGATTCGTCATCTCCAAAATATAGCTTATTTCCAATTCTTATTTTTCTTGCGGGATCCACCAAAACATCCCACAATAAACTTTCTTTATTTAATTCTCTAAGTAAGAAAACCTCAATTTTAGCACCTGTTTTTTCTTTATTTCCATACATTCTTGCAGGAAAAACTTTCGTGTTATTCATTACAAAAACATCCGATTCATCAAAATAATCAATGATATCTTTGAACTGGCGATGTTCGATCTTTCCTGTATCCTTATGGATAACCATTAACCTTGATTCATCACGATTTTCAGTAGGATGTTCGGCTATTAATTCTTCAGGCAAATCAAAGTTAAACTCTGACAATTTCATTTTACTCATATCAACTAAATTTAAAAAGGAAGCCAAATATACAACATTGCCCCCCCCCTTGTCAAGTTTTATTTTATATTCGATTTGATTAAATCTATCTTTACTTGGTTTTTGGTAGATTTTAATAGAATAACTAATTTCGTTTTTTAAACTTTTTATCGGTGAAAAAAACATTTCAAGTTTTTTGTCTTTTATTGGCCTTGTTTAATCTCGATCATTTTTATTATTCTCAAAAACTAATCCTTAATGAAATCTCTCAAGGATCAAGTGGGGGAAAAGAATATGTAGAACTTTTAGTTGTTCCTACTGGAAACTGCCATAACTGCATTGACCTTAGAGAATGGATTATCGATGACAATAATGGTTTTTTTTCTGGTGGTCCTAGCTCGGGAGTTGGCATTGCTCCAGGAGCCATCCGATTTTCAAACAATCTTTATTGGTCTTGCATTTCCACAGGTACCCTAATAACTATATACAACGATGCAGACATGAATCCACAAATTGGACAAATTGACACTCTTTTAGATGATGGGAATTGTAATCTTATTATCCCTATATCTTCTACTTTATTTGAGCGGCATTCTTCAACTCCAAATAATAGCTCTAGTTCTTACTCAAATTCTGGATGGACTCAGGGCGGGGATTGGTGGTCCATTGGAATGTCAAATTCAAACGATTCTTTTTTAACCCTTGATCCATCAAATCCAACCACTATCGTTCATTCTGTTAGTTGGGGAAACAATAACACAAACAACACCATTTACTTTAATGGATCGGCCTCTGGAAAAGTTTATTCATTTAAAAATCAGATTTCTAATGATCCTGATAATCAAGCAAATTGGGTCAGTGAATTGTGTTCCACAGGAGCGGAAACACCAGGCCAACCAAATAATTTAGAAAACTCTTCGTTCATCGCTTATCTAAACAACAATTGCTCTTCAATAAATCCAAATCCAACAACGAGCACAAGCTCCCTAACTATTTGTTCAAGTCAATTGCCCTATAACTGGAATGGGTTAACATTTAATACCGCAGGAACACAAACCGATACGTTGATATCAATTAATGGCTGTGATTCTTTAGCCACACTAATTTTAACGGTTAATCCACAGGTATCTAATTCTATTTATGATACGATATGCAACAATCAATTGCCTTATAGCTGGAATGGGTTGACCTTTAATGCTGCTGGTACCCAAGCAATAACTTTAACTAGTACAGCAGGGTGTGACTCTATAGTTACATTAAATTTGACAATTAACTCCCAGGACACTAATTCCATTTATGACACAATTTGTGAGGGTCAATTGCCATATATGTGGAATGGGATGAACTTTAACTCCTCTGGAATGCAAATAGATTCTTCCCTTAACGCAAATGGATGTGACTCCTTGACTTTTTTAAACTTAACCGTTTTAAACAACAACAATTATGAAAACCAAACCGCTCTATATGTAGACACTAGTGTTTGTGTGAGCAGTCTTCCTTTAGTCATCAATGGATATTTATTTGAAGAGGAAGGAGACATCAAAGATACACTTACAAATATTTATGGATGTGATTCGATTATCCGATGTAAATTATCGGTTTACAATTGTAATTTAATTATTCCTTCTGCTTTTACTCCCGACAAAGACCTTGTTAATGATTTTTGGGAAATACCAAACATTGACATGTATTTCCCTGAAAATAAAGTAAAAATATACAATCGATGGGGAGAACTTCTTTTTGAAAGTGAAAAGGGAAAATATGCAACAAATCCATGGGATGGAAAGCACAAGGGGAAATCATTAGGGGTAGGTTCTTATTATTACATCATTCAACTAAATGAACAAAATCAAGAGGATAAGTCCGGAAGCGTAAGCATTATCAAATAAACAAAAAATGATTACTCCCTACAACGATGAATACTTCATGAAACAGGCTCTTAACGAGGCAAAAACAGCTTATGAAAACAATGAAATTCCAGTCGGAGCAATCATTGTAGCAAACAAACAAATAATTGCAAAATGTCACAATCGAACGGAACAACTAAATGATGTTACTGCTCATGCTGAAATACAAGCAATCACAGCAGCGTCTGAGTATTTGGGCGCAAAGTACTTAAAAGGCTGCACCATGTATGTCACACTTGAGCCTTGTCCCATGTGCATAGGAGCTTTGTATTGGTCTCAAATTGACAAAGTAATCTTTGCAGCTAGAGACACTCGAAGAAAAAAAACAAGTACTAGCGACCTTTATCACCCTAAAACACTTGTTACAAATGGTTTAATGGCAGAAGAATCCTCTTTACTTTTAAAAAAGTTTTTTACAGAAAAACGAGACTAATTTTCTACCTTTAACAATTCTTTTTTTACTATGAAAGTATTTAAGTTTGGTGGAGCATCCGTTAAAGATGCTAATGCGGTTAGAAATGTTTGTGATATTCTATCTCTGTATAAAAATGAGAAAATTATCGTCGTGGTATCAGCTATGGGCAAAACCACCAACCTTCTTGAAAAAATTATCGAAACAAAAAACAATCTAGAATTTGAGGAATTAAAAAAGCAACTTTTTTCTTTTCACCAAAAAATAATTTGCGATCTCAATCTACAAAAAGAAACTTTTTCGATGATCGAAAAAGCGACAAATAAACTTAAACTAAGTTACAAAATAGATAAAAAAAACAATCAAGCTATATACTCCGCTATTGTTTCCATTGGGGAATACCTCTCGTCAAACATCCTAAGCTGCTATTTAAAAAAGCAAAACATTAAAGCGAGTTGGTGTGATGCTAAATCTATTATCACCACTACAGAAAAACACATAGACTCCTCTATCATTTGGCCATTAACTCAACAAAAATTTAATGACATAGTTCCGCCATTGTTTAAAAAAAACTCCATCCTAGTTACTCAAGGTTTTATTGGCAAAAACAAATTGGAAGAAACAACAACCTTAGGAAGAGAAGGATCTGATTTCTCAGCAGCAATTTTTGCATATTGTGGCAATGCAGATGGTGTATACATTTGGAAAGATGTTCCTGGAATGTTAAATGCAGATCCTAAATTTTTTCAAAACACGATTAAACTTGATCAAATATCTTATAGAGAAGCTTTAGAGCTTTCTTATTATGGCGCCTCTGTCATTCATCCTAAAACTATAAAACCTCTTCATAACAAAGGAATTCCCCTTTATGTTAAATCTTTTTTAGAGCCTAAATCTAAAGGAACAATCATTAATAGCTCAAAAGACAAAGATCGATTAGTCCCTTCTTTTATTTTTAAGCACGATCAAATATTGTTCTCCATAAAACCAAAAGACTTTTCTTTTCTAGTGGAAGAAAATTTAAGTGATATTTTTGCTAGATTATCAAAAATTAATGCAAAAATCAATGTCATGCAAAACTCTGCCTTGAGCTTTTCAATTTTACTTGACCGCCGCAAAATAAATTTAAACGAAATTCTTTCTGCTTTTAGAGAGGATTATGTAATCCGATATAACGAAGGACTCGAATTAGTCACTATTAGAAATCACGATCAAAAAACTATTGATTTTGTAACAAAAGGAAAAAGAAATATTTTAGAACAAAAAACTAGAAATACTATTCGAATCGTTTTAAAAGATTTAAAACAATAAAACTCACATGAGATTACTTTCTGCTCCAAAAAACACTCCCTTATCCATTATTAAAATCGAAGATGCCCCATACAAAGCAAAGTTATATGAACTAGGGATCTTTAAAGGTCAAATTATTCGTTGGGAACTAAGTGCTGCATTTTCAGGCCCTATTGCTATACGTGTAAATGAAAGCCTTATATCATTAAGAAAAGAAGATGTCGAAATTATCCATGTAGAAAAAACAGAATCCTAACGTCCAAAAATAGACTTTTTAGCTGTTCGATAACTTAGAGATATTTCGGCCGAACCAGTGTACGCTTTTCTTATTTTTGAAACCGATAAATCATAAGACATGCCAATGGTAAAAGACCCCCAATCAATAGTAATAGTTGGCGCTAAAACACCTGATGATTGTGCATAAGTGCCAATGCCAAAATACGAGTCTTGAGCATTTTTTGTCATCTTAGAAGCACTTTTAAACCTCGTTTTAAAAAACACGCCACCTATAGTTTGATAATGTTTGGATTGTTTCATCTGCAATAAATTTATTTCCATTCCAGATATTTCTGAAAAGGTGAAAAATAAGTTCGCATACATTTGAAATTTCATGTATAATCTATCTGTTGTTATATTACTATAACGTAATCTTGGTCTATTTACATGAGCAACCGAAATCCCTCCCTCCATGGAGAAATCCCTTTCTCTTACTACTTTTGTTTGCATTTTTCCATATCGATAATGCACCCCAAAACCAGCATCCAAATAGCTAAATGAAGTTAAACCACTTTCTTCACCAGTAAAGATTGTCTGATCAAAATAACTGCCATTCCATTGCGATAAAAAGGTGAGATTGGACAGATCAGCTACTCGATTGCCAAAAGAAGTTTGCAAACCAGCAGACAATGAGTGTAGTCTATTAATTGGCAAAACGCCACTTATTGTAACCCCTCCTGTTCGCAATCCAAAGCTTGCATCTCCACCAACATCATTTAAAAACATAAAACCAAAGCCTAAATAGGATTTTTCATTTCTATACCCCTTTCCTAAGGTTAATTCTGCAGTTGCTGCAGTTGTTCTAAACTGCGTGTTTGCGCCAAGCCATTGATTTCGATTAGCGACAGTAACTCTCTCCCAACCATTAAAAACACCCGTTATAGCAGGATTTAAAAGAATCCCTGTTCGATTAAACTGGGTGAAATGGAAATCTTGTGCCAAAGGCAAAAAAGATAAAAAGACAAAAAAAATAAAAATGAAACTGCGCATTACTTTTATTTTATTAACGTTATGTTTCCAGATTTGACTTCCACTGTTCCATTCCAGTATTCAACATTTACCATAAATGCATATACACCAGAATTACACGCTTTTCCATTAAATTGTCCATCCCAAACAAAATCTTTTTGAGCAGATTCAAAAACCTTATTTCCCCATCTATCATAAATTGTAAAATTAATGGCCTTTATATCGCTACCAACGATTATGGAATAGGTGTTGTTTAAATTATTCCCCAATCCGTTTGGAGAAAATGCAGTTGGGGTATAAATACCATTAAAACAACCTGGAGCTGGATTTGGATCACAGGGATCAAGAGGGTTACTTCCACCATTTACTTCATCGCCATCACTTATTCCATCTCCATCCGTGTCTGGATTATTTGGATCTGTTCCCAGGGTTAATTCTTCTGAATCAGACAATCCATCGCCGTCAGCATCTGGAAAAGAAGGAACAAAAAATGCGGTAATCGTTTCTGCTGCAGTCAAATCAAAACTATTGGTGTCCTGCTGATCAATTTCTGAAAGAGGTCCTACAGTATATTCCCAATGATCAAAAACGTATCCAGAATTTGGTTTTGCAATTATATTTGTGGCAATGCCTCCATAATAATCGGTTGTCCAAGGATAAGAAGGGGGGCAAATAGAATTAACCTTAACTTCTCCAGAATTTGCAGGGCTCACATCAAATGTAACAGGAAAGGGTCCAAGTAAACTATAACAATTTACCAATCCGGCTTGAAGTGCTGCACAACGGTCATTAATAAACTGCCTAACTGTTTGAACATTTGCTTGCCATCCAGCATATGTTCCTCCCCATTTTGCCACCTGATCAGGCATTTCTGGATCAATAACCAAAACCATACTATCTAACATAGCAAGCATTGAATCACAGGAGAAATAGGTATTAACAAGATCGACATACCTTGTTATATAATACTGCTCTATTGCAGGGTTTTCATTTATTAGTTTTTGTATTACAGAAGTATGGCCTTGACCACCTGGGTCTGGAAGATTTTCCACATTGCAAGGATCTGCATTAGCTGATGGATCTGGGATGCCAGTGAAATTTGTATAATGTCCAAATGATGCGTCCATGTCCCATAAGGTATACCTCCACTTTTTCTTAGTGCCATTGAGATTTGTTCCTCTCCACCAAGCTGTATTCCAATTTAGCCAATCTTTGTTCACCACATAGGAGTTGAACATAAAATAGTCACACATGGATTTCCAATTAAGAAGGCTATCTACATAATTAAATAAAACAGGATCTCCCATGTTATTTGAGGCAACATATGCTTTTAAAGCATTCCAATCATTTAAAGCATTTGGACCTCCATATTGTTCCCAAGTAGCTCCCCATGTTTTCAGATAGTAAAGATCGTATTTGTCTTGATTATAATAATAATCGGTATAATCATGATTCATGGTTTTTTCTCGAATTTCGTATACTCCCCAATATTGCCCATTAACATAGACAACACATGATCGAGAAGTCCGCTCGTCTAACTTCATTTTCGCCTTAATTGAAAGGGTATGTATAAATGCATCTCGGATATGGGCACCACCATTTTCAAAGGAATAATTATCACTAGCTGCAGCTTTTAATATCAATCGTTGATGTTTTGGTTTTGGAGCATTTGGAAAGATTGGATGATTAACCCTGCCATTATATCCATATTGGTCACGCATTATAAAATCAAACCCTCGTTGATCATATGCCCAAGAGTCATTTCCATGCTCATTAAAATCACCTTCTCCTTCATCAATAAAAGAACCATCCTCCTCAAATAATTCAAATCCACCAACTGGAGTAATTTGATTTCCCAAAATAAGTTGCATCACCTCTTGTCCACAAACAGAAACAACTGGAACGGTATGCGTAACATCTATAAAATAAGAACTTGTTTCTGTAAATGATGGCTCATTTGCTCCAAAAGCGATTGCTCTAATAACTTTAGTCGAGGTGATGGATATAGGAGTCGTATATAAAGGAGATGCCGCATTGGGTTCAAATCCATTTGTAGTATATCTTATTTGAGCAGAAGGATCCGCACAAGTTATTGATAAATTTTGTGCGCCAACATAAAACCCTGGAGCCAAATCAAAAATAGGTTTGGAGGTATAAAAATCTTGCGCACCTGAATTACTTGCACCAGGAGTGGGACTCGTAAATAATTTAAAGTCTACTGCGCCATCGGTAGAGCGTCCTACAGAATGATCCATTTTCGTTTTATGAACTATTTTGAATGAATCCACCACATTTCCTAAGTCATTGGTTAATACAATCCAATCATTTTCGGTTTGAGATAATCCAAAACTTGCATGAATTTCTCCAGCTGGCGTAACTTCATTTCTTTTTGAAAAATAAACTAAAGAATATCCGTTTGGAGGAACAGAACCGTTTGGAACTTGCCACTTAGTTATATTACTTGACTTGTCTGATAAATACCAATTGGATATATCTATAGAGGTAGCAGAAGAATTATAAATCTCAATCCAATCTTCATAGTTTCCATAGGAATCCGCAATCGTATTTCTGTTAGATGTAGAATATTCGTTGATAATTAATTGAGAGAAAACTGTAATTCCTGAAAAAAAGCAGAAAAAAAATAGAATATAGGATAAAATGGATAGTCGAGTTTTCATTGCTTGGCTTGGAGTATAAATATAGTATTAATTGTTTAGTCTTAATTTTATAAACGAAAAAGTAAGTAAATAGTTCTTAATTATAAATTTCGACTTATTTACTTCAAACAAAAGACGATAGTTAAAGGAAAAAGGTTGGTTTTTTTTCATTCTTTGAATTCTTATACAAGCTATATGTCATAATTTTTATCTTTGTGTAAACTAAATTTTAAATTAATATGAAATTAAAAAGCATCTTATTTATTCCAGTAGTACTTATTTTATGTTTTTCGTCATGCTCTAAAGTCGAAGGCGAAGGCGGTGCTGCTAAAATCAAGGGAAAAATAACCATCCACAATTATAATAGCGCAGGCACTTTAATTTCTACTTATCCAGCGGCAGATGAAGATGTTTATATTATTTATGGGAATGAAAACTCCTTTTATGACAACGATGTTAAAACTAGTTATGATGGAAGTTTTGAATTTAGATATTTACAAAAAGGAAACTATCAAGTTTTTGTCTACGAAGAATGCCAGAATTGTGCGAGTGGAGATACCGTAGTAATGAATACTATCAATATTTCCGGAAAAAATGAAGTGGTAGATTTAGGGGAGATAATCGTTAGAAAGTATTAATGAAATCTTTTCTTTTTTGTGTTTTTTGTGCTTGCTTGATGAACCAAATGGTTTATTCGCAAAATGCTGGACAAATATGGCTTGAAACTGGCCTTCAAACAAAATTAAACAAAAGCTTTAGTGTAAAGGCTGAACTTAATAATCGATTTGGAAGCAATGGGCTCGCAACGTCTTTTACACAACTTACCGCAAAGTACAAAGTCATTTCTTGGTTAAGCGCATCTATTGATTACCGATTAATCTCCAAAAAAGAGCAAAATGGAAATTACCTTTTATCCAATAGAATTAATTCCAACCTCAGCTTTTCGTACAAGCAGGATCGTTTTTCTGCAGGCTTAAGAATCCGATATCAAAGGGCTTTTAACCGATTAAACGCTTCTTCTTATGAGCCAGATTTTGATAATGCATTTCGATTTAAACCCAAATTAAAATACGATATTGAAAATTCTATTTTCACTCCTAATTTAGCGGTGGAATTTTATTATAATCCAGATAATGGACAATTTGGAAAACAATTTAATAAAATAAGAACAAACATTGGCGTTGATCTAGAACTTGATGGACCTCATTCCGTTGGCTTAAGTATTTTGTATGACAAAAAAATCAATCTTCCCGATCCAACAAATTACTTGATTTTTAAAATTGCTTATTCCTATAAATTAGTTTTAGAAAAAAAATCGAATCGGAGGTAATCATTTTTTTTGAATCAAAAAAAGGATTATTGACTGACTTACAATCTGAATTAAAAAAAGAAACAAGAGGTGAAGCACCATATTCCTAGTGTTTTCTAAGCCATAAATCAGGTATAAAAAAACAGATAGCATATATAAGAACTGTATCGTGGTGGATATGATAAATTTAACCACAAACTCTTTTTTTCTATGACCTATTTCTTTCCATAAAATAGAGGTGCCGATAATGGCAAAGCCAATACATGAAAGCACAACAAAAAAGTGTTTTTTGTTATCAAGAGATAAAAAATCAAATTGGAGGGTCAAAAAAGAAAAAAAAAGCAAGCCAATAATAGTTATTATTTGAGCTCCTAAAAACTTTAACTTAATGCTCATTTATTCATTTTCATTGCTTCTCTAATAACAAGCACCAAAGAAGTTATTACCCCAAAAAGAGAAAGGCCAACAGTCCACCATGGAGTTTCCATCTTTTGTTTTTCATCTAAGTATGTGCCAAGCCATGAAAAAAATGCGATTGTAGCTCCCATTTGTATACCAATAGAAGAAAATTTGATGAACTTATTTAAGGTGTTTTTTTTAGACATTAAACAAATCTTTTGTCCACCTGCATCACTTCACCACATTTATCACAAGTTCGCATTTCGCTTGATTTATAAAACTCCTTAAATCGAGGAATAAAATCTTTCTCTATATTCTCAAGAGAAAATTCATAGGATTTCAAAGAATGATTACAGGAATCACAAAACCACATTAAACCATCTTGCAAATCTCTTCCTTTTCTAACTAACTCTATTACTAAACCAACTGTATTTGCTCCTCTCATGGGTGAATGAGGAATATTGGCAGGCAATAAAAACATTTCACCTTCTTTTATCTGAATATCTTTTGGCTTTCCGTCAAGTTGAATCCGAACCGTTATGTCTCCCTCAATCTGGTAAAAAAGCTCTTCGCTTTCATTATAATGATAGTCTTTTCGAGCATTTGGTCCACCAACAATCATGACTATAAAATCCCCGGCTTTAACGTATAAGTTTTTATTTCCAACTGGAGGTTTCAATAAATCTCTATTATCATCAATCCATTTCTGGAGGTTAAAAGGCATTAACATATTCTTCTATTTATCTATTATTCAATCAAAGATAGGAAAAAGACGTGTTTTAGTTTATTTTATTGTAAATATAGATTGTCGTATCTTTGCATTTCATGGTGAAGATTAGAAACATAGAGCTCGGAGATTTTCCAATTTTGCTAGCCCCTATGGAAGATGTTAGTGATCCTCCATTTAGAGCCCTGTGTAAAAAACATGGAGCCGATCTAATGTATACCGAATTCATCTCCTCAGAGGGATTAATTAGAGATGCCGCTAAAAGTGTTCAAAAACTTGACATCTATGAATACGAAAGACCTGTTGGTATTCAAGTGTTTGGCTCACAGATTGACAGCATGATTGAAGCAACAAAAGTCATTGAAAAAACAAATCCAGACATCATTGACATCAACTATGGGTGTCCGGTTAAAAAAGTAGCTTGCAAAGGAGCGGGGGCAGGAATTTTACAGGATATACCTAAAATGGTGAAAATGACAGCAGAAATTGTAAAAACTACCAAGCTTCCAGTAACGGTTAAAACTAGACTTGGCTGGGATGACAAAAGCAAATTTATTGTCGAGGTTGCTGAAAGACTTCAAGATGTTGGCATAGAGGCAATTTCCATTCATGGAAGAACCCGTAAACAAATGTACAAAGGAGAAGCGGACTGGAGCCTTATACGCGACGTTAAAAACAACCCACGAATGCACATCCCTGTCTTTGGAAATGGCGATGTAGATAGCCCCGAAAAAGCACTTTTTTGCAAAAATGAATATGGCGTAGATGGCGTGATGATTGGAAGAGCAAGCATTGGGTACCCATGGATTTTTAATGAAATAAAGCACTTTTTAAATACGAATCGCCATCTGGAGGGACCTACATTGAAAGAAAGGGTTGCTGTATGTCGAGAGCATTTAGAGATGAGCGTTAAATGGAAAGGGGAATCTCTTGGAATTGTAGAGATGCGAAGACATTATGGAAACTATTTTAGAGGAATATCGCATTTTAAACCATACCGAATGAAGTTAGTTACCTCGATGGATTTAAATGAAATCAAGGAAACACTTTATGAAATTGAGGAGAATAAATCTCTTTTTCTTATATAAAAAAAGCCGCAAAATATTACGGCTTTAAAATGATTTCCTTTGGAGTATCTATTTAGTATGCCCCTGAATCTCTAGACTTAGACTCTGCTGGTGCTGCTTCTGCTGTGGCATCTCTTCCTCCATAATACCCATAATCTTTTTTGATTGAGCTTGGTGCTTTAGCAAAAGGGTTTTTATGAGAGAGGTCGGGATCACCATATTTAGACTCATCACAATCTTTTTTACAAAACTCTGTGTCGTGCCATTTTTCGTATTTTTCATGGTATTCTCCTTCGATAAAACTGATTTTGTCTTTGGCTATTTTCAACTCATCTTTGAGTCGTTTCTTCTCCTCCTTAAAGTCTTTCTTTTGATCGCCATTATGGATTAAGCCTAATAATCTAACCGAAGTGTTTTTGGCCCATTTTATCTGTGCGAACTCCTCTTGAAAAGATTTTGCGCTCATAGACAGATCAATCATATCCCACTCATGGTTTTTTTCTACTGTTTTGTATGCGATCCATGTATCAATCGCATCCGCATCATTGGCTCTAACTCTTGTTATCAAATTTTCCATTTTCCCTCCATATGGAAAAAGGATTTCTTTTTTAGTTTCTATAAGCTCTTTATTCAATTGTAAAAACTCTTTTATTAATTCAAATTTAAGTTCAAGTTTTTCTTCTTCAGCTTCTATTAAATCGTCTTGAATTTTCAAGGTTCCTTCCAAATCTTTAGCAGGAGAAGAGTCTCCACAAGAGACTAATCCTAATCCAGCAATAAACAAAGCTATTATATGTTTTTTCATGTTCTCTTTTTTTAATTTATTTCTTTGACTTTTCGTTTTCTGCCTTTTTAGGCTTTTGGGTAAAAGGGTTATCATGAAACTCTTCTATTTGTCGACTTTCCGGAGATTTCTCATAATTGTCCATTTCATGCTTCCACGTTTTTTTGCAATCTTTTTTACAAAACTCGGTGTCATGCCATTTTTTAAACTCATTATAATATTCATCTTCAAGCTCTACAAGCTTATCTTTAGCAATTTTTAATTCGCCTTTTAATTTTTTCTTATCTTCTTTAAAATCTTTCTTTTTATCTCCATTATGGATTAAATCAAGAAGTTCTATCGATGATTTTTTAGCCCATTTCAACTCTTCTATTTTTTTCCAATCTGAAATGCGATATTCATATTTTAGATGTTCTCTTTCTTTCTTATATTCATTATAAGCTGTTTCGTAAGCAATCCAATCTTCAATTGCTTTCTCGTCATTTGCTTTTACCTTTTTTTCTAAATTTTTGTACCCCTTCTTAGTGCCGCCATATTCCTTAAGATGCGATTCTTTTGTCGTTTCTTCCCATTCTTTTGCGAGTTCTAATGATTCCTTTTTCCACTCTAATCTATCTTTAAATTCTTCTTCTTTAGCGGAATGTAAATCCTCCATTATTTTAACGGTTCCCTCTATATCTTTTGCTGGGTATGGACCTCCACAGGAGCTTAAAAGAAGTGCTCCTAGAAAAAATGCTATCGATACTTTTTTCATTTTAAAAAATTTTTTTTAAATATAAAAAAAAAAGCCACAATTTCTTGTGGCTTTTTTTTTTATAGTTAAAAACTATAGTTATTAATGTGCTCCTCCTTCAGATGACTTTTCAAAAGAAAATCCGACAGGTTCTTTATCTTCTTCTTTCCCTTTAAACTCATCCTTGTACCATTTGTCGTAATCTTCACTAAGCTTTTTCTTAGCATCATTTAATTTATCTTTTTGAATTTTAAGATCATCCTCAAGTTTTTTAATTGCGTCTTTATGCTTTTTTTCATCATCATGAAGTAAGGTCATCAAGTCTTCTGATGTATCAAAAGCCCATTGTTTGTGTGCTATATCTTCTTTTAAAGACTTTAAAGAATTACCTACTTCCCATTTTTCTAAATCATATGCACGTTCAGCAGTTTTGTAAGCAATCCAATCCTTAATTGCTTGCTCTTCACCAGCTTTAACTTTCTTCTCCATATTCTCTACACCCTTATCAGTTCCACCATATGTTTCTAAAAGCTCTTTTTTAGTAACCTCTTCCCACTCTTTTTTCAATTCACATCTTTCCTTCGCTATTTCAACTTGTTCAGTGTGCTTTTCTTCTAATGAAGCATTTAAATCTTTTTTTAATTCAACTGTACCTTCCACAGTAGATTCTGGAGATGGACCTCCACAAGAAACTAAAAATGTTCCTGCAACAAATAATCCTAATATAACTCTTTTCATAATTTTAATATTTTAAATTTTTTTCAAACATATCAAACAAAGTCGATAAAATAAAACCATTCCCTTTTTTTTAACTTATTTTAATACTCCTTTTTTTTATAATAAATAACGATATAACAAAAAAAGTTGTTGTTTTTAAATAAAAAGCCCAAGCAATAAATAGATAAGAGTTGTGAATACACCAGCAAACAATGCATATGGCAACTGAGTTTTAACATGGTCTATATGATCACTAGCACTTGCCATAGAAGAAATAACAGAAGTGTCTGAAATAGGAGAACAGTGGTCACCAAACAACCCCCCACCAAGACATGCAGCAATTAATAAAGAAGAAGGGATATGCATTTGCTCGGAAAGAGGAAGTGCGATGGCAAGCATTATTGCAAATGTTCCCCAAGAAGTACCTGTAGAAAAAGAAACGATACAACTCGTTACAAACAAAACAGCGGGAATTAAAGCAGGAGAAAGATGAGAATTTAATACTCCTGCCACATAATTTCCGGTGCCCATTTCTTTACAAAGAGCCCCTATGGCAAATGCCAAAACGATTAACATCGCTAAGGATGTCATCCCAGAAACACCTTTAATTGTTGTGGTTATTAGTTCTTTTACTCCTAAAATTTTATTAAATCTATAATAAATAGCACTGATTAATAAAGAAAACAATACCGAATACAAAACCGAAGCTGATCCTGAAGCATTTCCTATAATTGCAAAAAACCGGTCGAATATTCCTGATGAAGAATGATTAGCAGCAGCATCCCAACCGGTATACATTAGCATCAAAGGCATAAAAAGAACCATGGAAACAATTGGCAAAAGCATGTTAAATGCATTTGGAATAACCCCTGTTTTGGCTTTCATGAGGGTTATTTCATCCGAAACCATTGGAGTTGCACCATCTGCTATAAGTTTCCCTTCTAAATTTGCTCGCTTTTCGGCTTTTTTCATTGGCCCAAAATCTTTTCCTTTTGCAATTAGAAAAAACAAAACAAGTAAAACAATAATTGGATAAAAATTATAAGCCATAGAACCTAATAAGGCTGAAAAGGGATTCTCCACATAAATAGCTAGCAACCCCATAATATAGGCCCCCCAACCATTAAAAGGAAATAAAAGTTTCGATGGTGCTGAAGTAGAATCAGCAATATACGCTAGTTTTTCTCTAGATATTTGGAGTCGATCAAAGATTGGTCTAAAAACAGTTCCAACAGTAAGGGCCGAAATATTAGATTCAACAAAGATAAAGGCACCAGTTAATGCGGCCATAATTTGCACCTTTTTCCGGTTTTTGTTGAGTTTAGACGAATCATTTTTAATTACTCTTCCCATGTAATTTATAAATCCATCTATCCCTCCAGATTTTTGCATAAATGCGATTAATGAACCAACAAATAAAGTAAATAAAACAACCCTTGCATTGCCTTCATTTTGAAAAACAGCAACAATCGCATTAATGGTATTTATGGTTCCTTCAAATGGATTAAAATCTGAAACAACAAGCCAACCAATCCATATCCCTGTTAATAAAGAAACAAAAACTTGTCTAGTTTTTATTGCTAAAAAAATAGCTACTATAGGTGGCAACAAACTTAATAGACCATAATCTTGCATGCTCAATATTAGTTAATATTTGGCTGTTTTAAACAAAATTCATTTGAAAATAAAGAACTTAAAGGCATAATTAATTTTTAAACTTGGGTTTTGACTATCTTTGCCCTCAAATTTGTTATTTATTTAAATTATGAAATTAATTACAGTTGGTAGTGTTGCTTTTGATGCTATTGAAACTCCATTTGGAAAAACAAATAAAATTGTTGGTGGAGCAGGCACCTTTATTTCACTTGCATCAAGTTTTTATGTTAAACAACAAGGCATTGTCTCTGTTGTTGGGGATGACTTCCCAAGTGAAACTATTGACTTAATGAATTCTAGAGGAATTGACACCAAGGGTTTACAAATAAAAGTTGGAGAAAAATCTTTTTTTTGGTCAGGAAAATACCACAACGACATGAACTCCCGAGACACTCTGGTTACGGAGTTAAATGTTTTGGAGCATTTTGACCCTATTGTTCCTGATTCCTACCAAGGTTGCGAATACCTTATGCTAGGAAACCTCTCCCCTCAAGTTCAGAGAACAGTAATAGAAAGGCTAAACATCAGACCAAAACTAATAGCGATGGACACCATGAATTTTTGGATGGATATTGCTTTAGATGAATTAAAAAAAACAATTGCCCTTGTCGATGTTCTTATTATTAACGATGAAGAGGCCAGGCAATTATCTGGGGTTTATTCTTTGGTTAAAGCCGCAAAAATCATTCGAAACATGGGGCCAAAATACCTAATAATCAAAAAAGGAGAGCATGGCGCTCTTCTATTCCATCATGAAGAAATATTTTTTGCTCCAGCTTTGCCTTTAGAAGAAGTTTTTGACCCAACTGGAGCCGGAGATACTTTTGCAGGTGGATTCATGGGATACTTAGCTGCAAGTAATGATTCTTCTTTTGAAAACATGAAAAGAGCAATAATTGCTGGATCTGCTTTAGCTTCTTTTTGTGTTGAAAAATTTGGAACACAAAAACTTACAGAAATAAGTTCAGAATCGTTAAATAACCGAATTTCTGAATTTGAAAAACTAACTTCATTTCAAACCAAGTAAATTATAACCAACATGGAAAAGCTTTCTTTTATTGATTCCATTGAAAAAATGCTCGAGCAAGAAGACTTAATCTCTCTTGGTAGAGATGCGCAAGATTTAAGAGGTAAATTTTATGACTATATCCTTGAACAAGAAAGAGTAGAACAAGTCAAACAACTCGAAGCGAAAGAAAAAGGAACAGAATACACTCCAGTTAGCTTTGAAAATGAAAAAGATGCTTTTAAAATAAGCTTTCAAAATTTTCAAGAAAAAAGAAAAAAACAATTGGAAATAGTTAAGATTCTTGAAGAAGAAAACTTAAAACAAAAAAGAAGTCTTATTCAAAGGCTCAAGGAAGTTATTGAAAACGAAGAGAAAATCGGAGCTGCATTTTCCATTCAAAAAGAAATCCATGAGACTTGGAAAAAAACAGGAGAAATTCCTAGGGTTAAACGAGATGAAATTCAAAAAGAATATTCCAGATTAATGGAGCTTTTCTTTTATAATATAAAAATCTACAGAGAACTTAAAGAGCATGACTATCACCGTAACGCACAATTAAAAAAAGAGAAAATAAAAGAAATTCAAAGCTTATTAAACCTTAAATCAATTAAAGAGGTGGAGGACTTGCTTCGCAAACATCAAGATGAATGGGAAGAGATTGGCCCTGTACCAAATGAAGAGTGGGAAAAAATAAAAGAATCTTATTGGGGTGCTGTTAAATCAATTTATGACAAAATAAACAAGTTTTATAGTGAACGAAGGTCTGCAATGATGGAAAACATCGAAAGAAAAAAAGGCCTTATCGAGCAGATAAAAATTATTCTTTCAAGCATTGAAGAAGTGGATCATCTAAAAACATGGAATTCTGAAACCAATAAAATAAAAGACTTACAGCAAAAATGGAAACAAATCGGTTTTGGCCCAAGAAAAGAAAACGATGCGGTTTGGAAAGAATTTAGGGGACATTGTGATGAGTTTTTTGCGCAAAAAAAAGCTTTTAACAACAAGCTTGAAAAACATTACAGTGAATTTATTGAAAAGAAAAAAAACCTTATAGAAAAAGCAGTAACGCTTTGTGAATCTAAAGAATGGGAAGAAGCAACCAATGAATTCATTCAACTTCAAAGACAATGGAAGAAAATTGGAAATGCTGGCCCAAGACACGAAAACAAACTTTGGAAAGCTTTTCGAAAACCCTGTGACCAGTTTTTTAACACAAAGGAGGCATTTGAAAAATCATTAGAAAAAGAAAAGCAAGAAAATGTGGTCCATTATGAAAAACTGATTAAAGATATCAATGAATTTAGTCCAAGTGGAGAAACAAAAGAAGATCTTGAAAATTTAAAAAATTTCTCAATGGAATACAAACAACTTGGGGGTTTACCAAATGCAGCAAGAAAAGAAATTTATAACTCATTTAAGAAAAGTCTTGATCAACAATACAACAAACTAAAAATTAGTCCGGAGAAAAAAGAAATTATTTTATATAAATCAAAAATAGATGCCATCCCATCCGGAAAAAATAGAACAACCATTTTAAGTAAAGAAAAAACTCAACTTAAAAAAAATATAGAACGATTAACCAATGAAATGCTTCAGATTGAACGAAATCTCAGTTTTTTCTCACAATCAAAAGGCTCTCAAAAATTTATTGAACAAACACAAGAAAAAGTAAACCTTATAAAAAACAAAATAGAGCTTCAGAAAAAATTAATGAGAGCCATACCAAATGAATAAACTAGTTAATGTAATATCGTTATTAATCCTAGTCCCAACATTGCTTTTCAGTGTTTATATCGGACTTGACATCCCTATAGACAGTCTAGGGATAACTGGACAAGAAATTCCAAATAAAGAACGTGTTTTTTTATGCGCTGCTTTTATTTGTTTTTTATTGCATTTTTTTCGAAGCCTTAAAAGGTGGACTGCGTTATACATTGTTAGTCAAAAAGCGCAATTTAAATTCAGTTATAAATTGGCAACAAAAAGAAAGTATAGAATTATCACTTACACTTTTATCGAGATTTTATTCTTGCTTATTTTAGCTTATGCATTTTACACGCTTACAAACACGTCTATAGCCATGACATGCATGCTTATAATTAGCGCGTTAGATTCTTTGTTTTTTGTTTTTGTTGGGTTTAACAGATTCAAGGTTATTGTAACGTCTAAAGCTGTTTTTATTGCCGACAGAGAGGTTATTTCTCTTTATTTAAAAGGATTAAGAAAAGTAAGTATTCATCAACAATCTATTTATTTTGATTACATAAAAGACATTCAATTATTTTTTCCTTTGAATTGTTTTGAAGAAAAAGATGTATCTTCATTTTTAAGCACGATAGACAAATTGACGGATAACAATAAAGTTTATTTTAGCAACACAAACAAATACTTCAAAAGAAAATAGATATAACTCATGGAAATTGCACAAATACTGATTGTTGAAGACGATAGATCTTTTTCAGACTTGTTACAGTTTCAATTATCTACCCTTGGATTTCAAATTGGAGACTCCCTATCTGTTCAATCTATTCAAGAGGCAAAAGAAGCAAGCGAAGATTTTTCTCCGGACCTTATTTTATTAGATTTAAATATTTTAGATTCTCATGGCATAAAAACCTATGATTCCATAAATAGTATTTATAGCGACTGCTCGGTTATTGTTTTATCTGGAATGGATGATCAAGACATTGCTTCAGAAGTTGTTTCAAAAGGAGCTCAGGATTATTTATTAAAAAGTGAAGTTGGCCCAGAACTTCTAAAAAAAACTATCCGGTATGGAATTTTAAGAAAAACACTTAGCCTAAAACTAAAACAATCTGAAAAAAAATACCGCGATGTATTTAACAACTCTCCAATTCCAATGTTTAAACTAGAGGGAGAAGAATTAAAGATCGTTATGGCTAACCAAGCAAGTCTATTGCTTTATGAAATACAAGAAGAAGAAATTATAGGGGAATCTTTTTATTCCTTCAATTACAAGGATTCTTTTAGATTCACAAACATAGAAAAAAACACTTTTTTTCGAAAAGAATTTTCTCAGAAAAAAAAGTCTGGAGAAGAAATTGTGGTGGATTTACACTTGAATAAACTAGAACAAAAAAAATTATCCTTTATTGCGCATATAGATGATAAAACAGAAGAAGTTCTTTTTGAGAAAAACAAGTTTGACATTATCTCTCAGGCAGAAGAAAGCGAAAAAAAGAAAATAGCAAGAGAACTTCACGATGGAATTGGCCAAAACATGGTGCTTCTTAACCTTCTTTTTCAAAACATGAATGTCCCTGAAAAAGAAAAAGAAAATCATTCAGAAGTCGCGAAAATTATTCAAAACTGCATCAAAGAAATTAAAGAGATTGCCTATAACCTTTTACCGCCAGAGTTAGAAAGAGGGTTTTTAAATGCCGTTAATCGTTTTGCAAACCGAATTAATGCTACAGGAAGATTGGAGTTTTTTATAGAAATTGAAAAAGACGTTGTTGAAGAAGACATCTCACATGTTGATAAGTTCAACTTATACCGAATTGTTCAAGAAGTCATCAATAATGCAATAAAACACTCCCGGGCAGCACACATTTATTTTAGATTAAGAAAACAAAAAAATCAGATAAAAATTGAAATCGAAGACGATGGAGTGGGATTTGAAGAAGGGAAAATAAAAGAAGGGCTTGGTATTCAAAATGTAAAACATCGAATGAAAATTGCCAAGATAAATGGCGAGTTTTCTAGTATAGTTGACCAAGGAACCAAAATCACCATGTTTTTTGACCTAGATAAATAACACCCTTCGATTTAAAAAAAACAAAATCCAACAGTTCTTGTCTTATGAATTTCCTATTTTTGTTGCTTTAATTATATGTCAGATACTCGTTATAATTTACGTGGAGTCTCCGCAGGAAAAGAAGACGTTCACCAAGCAATCAAGAATGTAGACAAAGGATTGTTTCCAAAAGCATTCTGCAAGATAATCCCCGACCACCTTACTGGAGATGAAAACTACTGTGTGGTTATGCATGCAGATGGAGCTGGAACAAAATCCTCACTTGCCTATATGTATTGGAAAAAAACGGGAGACCTTTCGGTATGGAAAGGAATTGCTCAAGATGCTTTAATAATGAATATTGATGATCTTCTTTGCGTTGGAGCGACAGGACCTATTTTAATTTCATCAACTATTGGTCGAAATAAAAACCTTATTCCAGGAGAAGTTATTTCGTCCATTATCAATGGAACAGAAGAAATTTTATCTGACTTACGTTCTCATGGATTAGAAATTTACTCTACAGGAGGAGAAACCGCAGATGTTGGAGACCTAGTTAGAACAATTATTGTGGACTCTACGGTGGTTTGCCGAATGAAAAGAGAACAAGTAATTTCTAACGACAATATAAAACCTGGAGATGTTATTGTTGGGCTTTCTTCATATGGAAAAGCCTCCTATGAAGAAAAGTACAATGGTGGTATGGGAAGCAATGGTTTAACCTCTGCAAGACACGATGTTTTTGATAAATCCTTGTCAAGGGATTTTCCAGAAAGTTTTGATCCATTAGTTCCAAATGAATTGGTCTATTCTGGTTCTAATCAACTAACGGACAAAATAGAAGGCGTCGATTTAGACATTGGCTCACTTGTATTGTCTCCAACTAGAACTTATGCTCCAATCATTAATACTATTCTAAAAAAACACAAAAAATCCATTCATGGGATGGTTCATTGTTCTGGAGGTGCACAAACCAAGGTTCTTCATTTTGTCGACAATCTTCATGTAATTAAAGACAACTTATTTGACATCCCCCCTCTTTTTGATTTAATTCAAAAAGAATCTGGAACTTCTTGGGAAGAAATGTATAAAGTCTTTAATATGGGGCATCGAATGGAACTCTATGTGCCTGAGGCAATTTCTAAAGAAATAATTGCCATTTCTAACTCTTTTAATGTAGAAGCAAAAATAATTGGAAGAGTCGAAGCTTCTGAAAAAAAAGAATTAACTATTGTTTCTGACAAAGGGACTTTCCACTATTAAACTGCAATAAGTATCTTTAACTAATTAATGGATAATTTATACACAAAACTAGAAGCCATTCATATCCGATTTGAAGAAGTTGGGAAACTTCTTGTGGACCCAGATATCATTGCCGACATGGATCGGTACATCAAACTAAATAAAGAATACAAAGAACTAGATGGGGTTAACGATTATTTCACTGCTTATCACAACCTTCTTGGAAACATAAAAAATGCAAGACAAATTCTTGCAGAAGAAACAGACGAAGAATTGCGAGAAATGGCAAAAATGGAAATCTCTGAACTGGAAGAGAAAAAACCAGAGATGGAAGAAGAAATTAAATTTCTTTTGATTCCAAAAGATCCTGAAGATGATAAAAATGCAATTGTAGAATTAAGAGCAGGTACTGGAGGCGATGAGGCCTGTATTTTTGTGGAAGATTGCTATAGAATGTACTCCATGTTTTTTAAAACAATGGGCTGGAAATTTGAAGCCTTAAACAGCTCTGAAGGAACCACAAAAGGCTATAAAGAAATTTCTATTAGTGTAGAAGGAAATGGCATTTATGGAATGTTAAAGTTTGAATCTGGGGTTCATCGGGTTCAAAGAGTTCCGGAAACAGAATCACAAGGAAGAGTTCACACTTCCGCAATAACCGTTGCGGTTCTTCCAGAAGCTGAAGATGTAGACTTTGAACTAAACATGAGCGATGTTAGACGGGATACTTATAGAGCATCAGGTGCAGGCGGACAGCACGTAAACAAAACGGAATCAGCCATTCGATTGACGCACCTTCCAACAAATACAGTCGTAGAATGCCAAGATGGAAGATCACAACATAAAAACCTTGAAAAAGCAATCTCTGTGCTTAGATCCAGGCTATATCAACAAGAACTTGATCGTTTAAATAATGAACGTGCTGAACAACGAAAGTCACTTGTTTCTACAGGAGATCGATCCGCAAAAATTAGAACCTATAATTATCCACAAGGAAGGATAACTGACCACAGAATCAACAAAACCATGTACAACCTTAGCTCCTTTATGAATGGAGATGTTCAAGAAATGATTGATGCCTTGAAAGTTGCAGAAAATGCAGAGAAACTTAAAGGAGAAAATTTATGAATCGTGGTCAACTTATCTCAGAAATAAAAAAGAAACAAAGTTTTTTATGCGTGGGCTTAGATCCAGATTTAAACAAAATCCCCGCCCATCTTTTAAAAGAAGAAGATCCTTTATTTGCTTTTAATAAAGCAATTATTGATGCAACTAGAAAATTTGTCGTTGCCTACAAACCTAATCTTGCCTTTTATGAATGTCATGGGCCAAAAGGATGGGAGTCTTTTCAAAAAACAGTGGACTACATAGGAGATGATATTTTATGCATCGCAGATGCAAAACGAGGCGATATAGGAAATACTTCGTCTTATTATGCAAAAACATTTTTTGAAACCTATAACTGTGATGCCATTACCGTTGCTCCATACATGGGAGAAGATAGTGTTCAACCTTTTTTGAATTTTGAAAACAAATGGGTTGCCCTACTAGCACTTAATTCAAATAAGGGAGCAAATGATTTTCAATTTATCAAAAATCAAGAAGGAGAACATCTCTTTGAACAAGTAATAATAAAAAGTAAAAAATGGGGAAATGAAGACAACTTAATGTTTGTTGTGGGAGCCACAAGACCTGAATACATGAGCCTTGTTAGAAAACACGCTCCTAATCATTTTTTACTCGTTCCAGGAGTGGGGGCACAAGGGGGAAGTTTAAGCGATATTTCTGAAGTTGGATGGAATGATGATTGTGGATTATTAATTAATTCCTCTCGATCCATTATCTATGCCTCTAATAAAGACGATTTTGCAAAATGTGCAGGAATGGAAGCCTTAAGGATGCAAGCAGAAATGAAGGAAATTGGCCTTAAAAAAGGCTTGTTTTAAGCTCTCAAATATCGTTAATTCGTTTTCACAAATTTTATGGAATAATATGGCGTTTGAATAAAATAAACATTCGGCGAAAAATTTGATAAATCAATTATTTTTGACCCCTGTGGAAGATCGCCTTGCAGCATTATTTTTCCTAAAGTTGAAACAATCTTAAACGCCTGCGCATTCGCGCTTTCATTTTCAATAGTTACATAATCTTGAGCTGGATTTGGATGTATTTTTATTTCATTAGTAAAGTCTAATGATGCATTTGAATTTAAATTATTCATTGTTTTTTTAAATATCCATGCGTTGTTGGTTGAAATATTGCTATTTGGATCAAAGCCTCCAAAATAAAGAGCCTCTTCAAAAGGAGATTTCACATAACATCTTGTTGCCACTAAAGGGGAATCATTGCCTCCAATGGCCCCATTTATCTCTTCAAGTGTATAATTTAAATTAGCATCTCTTTTTGCAAACATTGCACCTCTGTAATACGAATTCCAAATTGGACATTGCCCCGTAACTAACGACTCAAAACCTAAAATATGATAAGATTCATTGCTAATTGGATTTTCATATAAATAGAACTCATTGTATGCCCCAAGAAGATAATCCACATTAATTCCTGGTAAATAATTTTCCATGAGCGTGGCTATCTTTTCCTCGAATACCCGATTAAATGTCCCAGAAGCAGTTGGGTCAAGACGATACACAATGCCTTTTGATTGCCCATTTGGGCACCACATTAATAATAGAGATTCATTTGTTCCATTGGGATTGGCAACGGTAGTTAGTCCCCTAACTCCACCAACTGCTGAATTGATGTTTGCCGACAAATCTGCAAAATCATGACAAATAGAATATGTTGGCGAAAAGCCATTGTTTCTTTTGTAAATTTTATTTCCCGAAGAAAGGTATAGTTCTCCATTTGCTATTGCCATTCCTAAAGGCCTAACACTTACCTGGCCTAGCTCTGGAATCTGTGACCACTGAATTTTTCCAAATAAACTTGCCTTATATGTGCCAACAAAAACACCATATGTTCCAACTGTCAAGAAAATCTTTTCAATCCCTGTTACTGGGTCTGTATATACCAACAAATCTCTTATGGAATAACTTTCACCGGATGGCAAAGGACCTTGAAAGATCAAGCTCTCTTCCCAAGAACCACTTTGGTCATTTTTAACAAACGCTTTTGCAGAAACTTGACTAGTTAGGTAATTTGGAGAATACCCAGCGGTGATTAATACCGTGTCTGGAGCAGATAAATTATTGCCAAAAGAATCCTTGGTAAATATTACTTGTTTTAAGACTTCGGGTCTTAAAAAACTTGCCCCTAAGTTAAAATCCTCTTTCCAAGGCATGTTTTTTCCTGACAAACTGATTATTTGACCCCATCCGTTGGACGGATTACTTCCTCCATACCAAATATTGGATGCGTCTTGCCAATATCCAACAGAAGCATATACTTTGTTTTTATGACTAAGCAAGTTCATTATTTCTGAACCTCCTAAAAAATTGCCATTTATATCAAAATCCCCTGCGGAAAAAGATTTTTCCCAAGTTTGAGAAAAGCTACTAAAAAATGAAAGGAAGAAAATTAAACTCGGTATTATTTTGCAAATCATGTTATAAATTTAGGATAAGACAACACAACACAAAAAAGGTTGGGATAAATACGGATAATTATCTATATAATTAGGTTGTAAAGACTCTTTAAATTATTTTAAGTCAATGGAATCAATTGTTAATTTAAAGTCTTCTTCTTTTTTGTTGGCAATTAAAAAAGCGATTTCCTCAATTGTATTGTGAGAAAAGTTTGGTTGATTTAATTTTCCACCTCTGAAAGAAGGAAACATCTCTTTAACTGGAATAACAATTTCTTCCCAATCTCCTGAAGTTTGAAATGTCGTTATGTAGGAATAATAATTTTCTTTGTTGTTTTTAATTCGAAACTGGTACTTTTTTCCATCGCCTTTAATCTTTAGGATAACTTTGGATTTTTTAGACGCTTTAACGTCTAAACTAGAGAATCGAACGGAGGAAAAACCACCATTATTTCGCGTGGAAACATGTCCATGAAATATGGCATGGCCTTCGGATGACAAATCAAAAGAGCCTTTTGAGAGCCCACCCATTACGCCATCGTTGATGACTCTCCAATCTTTAATGTTTGAAGATTTATTAAAATCAAAAATAGTTTCTTGCTGCATGCTAATAAATGATAGTAGAATATAAACTATATAAATCATAAACGTTGAACATCTAAAATTTAAAATAGTTCATTTTGATTGTATAAGTCAAAAAAACTATTGATCCAATTTGGGATTTAATATCTAAAAGAATAAAAAAACATTTTTTTAATGCCAATCAACTTTACCACTAGCCAGATTGTAAACTCCACCAACAATAATTATCTCATTACTTTCTTCAAGAGAACTTAAAATGGGACTCATTTCACGAATTTTGTCAATTGTCTGAGAAACATTTTCTTTAATTGCAGCATTAACAAATGTAGTATTTCCACTATCGTGTGGTCCAGAAACAACACTTTTAACGGCGTTAACAGAAGGCGATATATTACTTAACAATGACGTTATATTTCCTAATTCAACATTATCACAAGCAGCTTTTACAGCTCCACATCCTTCATGGCCAAGGACAACAATAACTTTGCTTCCTGCAACTTTACAAGCATATTCCATACTAGCAACTATGTCTGTATTAGCAAAATTACCCGCTACCCTTGCAACAAAAATATCTCCGAGTGCTTGATCAAAAACTTGTTCAACTACAACTCTTGAATCAATACATGATAATACAATTGCATGAGGGTTTTGACCTGATTCACTATCGGTTCTTAAACTTGTAATATCAATGTCATTGAATAAAGCATTCACATACCTTTGATTTCCATTTTTTAATTCATTTAATGCATCATTTGGAGTAAGTGACTGTTGTTGATCTTTAGATAAAATTTTGTTTTTTATTGACATTTTTCAGAAGATTTAGTAATTACTTTATTTTACAATAATTAAATATAACAAAATACTTTTAAAAATGATAGTAATGCTATTATATAAAATAACGTTGATTACTTAACAGAGTGTTATTTTTTTAAAAAAAATTATAGAAACCAAGGGAGAGGAAAATCCAAAACAAGCCTTTTATTCAAAAAAATAAAAAACCCAACCATCCTATTTTTTTAAACCACTTTTTAAATGATTTTTTTCACTCATTCTGCGAGATTGAATGGCAAAGTTATGCACTTAATTGAAATAAAAATGCTAGAATGTATATCTAGTAAAACTATTTAATTGCTAAATCTTGATTTTGATCCATTTGAATCTCTTGTCCATAAGCATCACATCCTGCAGTTCTATTAACCCCACAAGAAATTAAGCTTCCAACCAATATCATCGCCACCAATAGTAAGTAAATCTTATTTTGTCTCATTGTTTGTTTGTTTCCTCAAAAATGATCTATTAAATAATAGAATCCTAAAATAAGGAAGACTTATATGGCAATATACATGGAATACTGAATAAAAATATAAGTGATTATACGTAGATTAAGACAAAAAAAAGGCTCTAAAAAGAGCCTTAAGTTTTTTTGAATGCCTTCTTATTTAGAAGCGAGATCTTGATTTTGTTCAACTTGAATCTCTTGTCCATAAGCATCACATCCTGCCGTTCTTCCTGCTCCGCAAGAAATCAAAGTTCCTATTAAAATCATCCCGGCTAATACTAAATAAATTCTTGAAGTTTTCATAATATCTTGTTGTTTGTGTTGGTCTTAATTTTAACGGCAGATTAAATATAAGGTTACAAATTTACAAAATTTTTCTTTGCAGACCAACAAATTAAAAGTTCCATTTCATGTTTCTATCATCTAAGACGGCAAAGGATACCTTCCAGGTTGCCTGCGGTTTAAAATTATTTCCATATGATAAAACTCCATACACCCCAATCCGAAGTCTTCTTCTGGAAAATTTAAAATTTCTTTCCAATCCAGACAAAATTTCATAATGTTGCCAATTGTGTTCTTTGACGTACAATGCAGCAGCTCCAAGAACAAGGCCTATTCTTGTTTTTTTCATAAAAGGAATCTTATTTATAATGGCACCATTGTCGTGATGAACAAGATGAAATTCATAGGTGTAATCCTTGGTTGGTAATGTCGAATCAAGTCCTTGAAAAGAATATAGTGGATTTGAAAACCAAATAGGATCGCTTCTTCTTTGGTATTTATAATCGGGCTCTCTTAGATTGTTTGAACTTAAAAATTTTCCGACGGCCCCTCTATATGTGGTTGTTCCTAGAGTTCCTATTTTAAGCGTCTGCATAAAGCTAAACTCTAAATATTCATGATCAATATCGCTTCCAAATAAAGAAGGTACTCCGCGTTCATAATTTAAATAAAAAGTAGGCCATGCGGACCCAAGAAGTACTTTTCTATTTGGTTCCCGCATGTATTTTTGCCGAGGCGTATAACTTAAAGAGGCCCTTGCTATAAACGCCTGATAAGATTCAAATTCATTTGGATCGGTATTTGGCAAATCTTCATCAAAAGCGGTTATAAACTCATAGCCATCTAAACTTCTTCTTTCTGTAAACTCAGAATTAATGTCTAAATAAAGGCCGTTTAGTAATTCGTACTCTACGCCAAGAGACATGCTTGTCGCCTCTATAAAGTTTTCTCTTTTATAGATTTGAGTAATTGCATCATAGCCTCTTATCACATCAAAATCATGATTGACAGACCATTCCAGTGTGCCAAAATGAAATGGATCAAATCTAAAATCCCACCAACTATTTCCTTTTATATCTTTATTTAAAAACCCATATGTTAATTCGGTATACCCATCAAGCATTCTTTCATCTTTCCATTTTTTAAAAAAATAAAAACCTGGAGCTATTCTTGGACCAGCTATATATATAGGCCTTGCCATGGCGGCAAGGGAACTGATTTGCCACTGTGTTTTTTTTACTCTATTTCTGTGTTCCACCCCCCACCATAAAACTTTTAATGCGGTAACTTTATTGAAAACCGCATCTACCGAATCTAAGTATTCCTTTTTATTATGTGCATCCCGAATGCTATCCTTCACAATAACAAATCGCTGTTCTTGAGGCGTAAGAGACATTTCTCTTTTTGCCGACCAAAATGCCGTATCTTTTTCATAAGCCTCTTGTTCTGTAACGGCTAATTCTGTTCCAAAAAATCGCTTTGCATACCTTGGATTAAAATTATAACCACTAAAAACAGCATTGGTGTAGCCAAATCTGTTTTCCCCTTTATATTTTACCCCATAAGATAATTCTTGTTTTTTGAGTATACAAAGAGTGTCCGAAGAAACATCAAATTCTTGAAGAATCGTAAAATAATCATACACTAATAAGTTTCCTTTGTTTAAAGAAAATTCCATCTTTTTTATAAGCCATAAAGAATCTACCACATAAATATACCCCTGTAAAGTAGTAGTAGCAGTCCTTCGTGGTAATATTTTTATTTTATAAATTTTTTGTCCATCCTCTTCATATTTATCGGTCAATCGGTATTTATAGGAGAGTATCCCAGGGTTCGAAACAGGAGAAGAAATTGGATTTTGATGCAAATCGTCAAGCTGAAGTAAATTTTCAAAAAAATTAAAATTGGTTTTAACGGTTGTCGTGTAATACAAATTTCTGTCACTCCCTCTTAATTCATAGGCATTTCTAATTTCTTTGACTTTTTTAGGTGGAGCCCAATATCTTGTCGCCTGCAATTCTGCCATATTCATGTTATTTGCAAGGCTTTCGTTTTTTTCTTTATTTCTTGCAAAGGGATCTTCCATGCCAGATGGGTCTGCTGTTTCTTCTGATTTCTTTTTTCTTTTTTTTGATTGTTTTTTATTAACGGTTTCACTTGCTTTAATATAGACATCTACCGAGTGGGGGTAATTCCAAAGATTTATTTTTTCTCGTTTCTTAACCACTTTTAGCATAATGTCTCTACCAGGGTTAAATCTTTTAGATTTCACGTCCACTTTTTCAATATCTAACATGGATGGAAAAAGTTGCACATTTCTACTCAATCCTCCTTCATTAACCGTGAGATAAGACTCTCTTTGCTGAAATCCTCCAGCCTTATATATTAAATAATATTCACCCGGCATTAACCGCATTTCATAATTGCCATTTGCATCAGAAATTGTCCTAAGATCTGGAGCATTTTTGACAAACACCTTTGCAAAAGGAATAGGAGAATTTCGTTCATCCGAAATCAATCCTTTTACAAGAACTTGTGAAAAAATTGAACTAGAGAAGAACAAAGCAAGAAAAACAAAGAATATATTAATTTTCACTACAGAATAATCACTTAATTTATTAAACCACAACAAATAAAACGCCAAAAATCACAAAAAGGTGCTTTTTTATTTTTTTATTTCTTCGGCAGCTTTTTCCGCAAGAAATTTTTGATGTGCAATCATTCTTCTCATCATCCATCTTTTAAGAAAAAACATCATTAATGTTACAAAAGGAATAAGATAATAATAAGCCCATCTATCAAAGCCTATGGTTATCGATTGATAAGTAACAATTAAAAAAGACACCACCGAAAAAACAAACCAAAAAAACAAGGTTATTTTATTATAAAGTTGCATATTTATTTTTTTACTAAAACAAAGGTATCATTTAAGTTTAATTACTCTTTTTTAGATATCGATAGACAGAAAATGAAGAGGCATGTTTTGCATCTTTTTCTTGCTTAAAAAGAAAGGTTTTATTCCATTTTGAAACATCAAAATCCGGAAAAAAAGTATCTGCACCATAAGTGGAGTTGACCTCTGTAATGTACATTTCTGAAATTATATCAAGGTCAAGTGCCTCTTTATATATTTGCCCTCCTCCTATAATAAACACTTTTCTTTCTTTTTCATTTTTAAAAGATTCCACTGCATCATTTAACGAATGATAGACCTTACAATTTTGCGCTTGAAAAGATTTATTACGAGAAAGGATTACATTTTCTCTTCTATCTAAAGGGCGGTACTTTAGTGGGATGGAGTCGTAATTTTTTCTACCCATTATTACTACATGATCCAAGGTTGTTTCTCTAAAAAAACGCATGTCTTTGGGCAAGTGCCACATAAGGTCGTTATTTCGCCCTATTCCACGATCATTATCCATTGCTACTATTAATGAAATATACATCGCTATTATTTAAATTGCAACCGCTGCCTTAATGTGAGGATGTGGCTCATAATTTATAAGCTCAAAATCTTCATAAGTAAAATCAAAAACATCTTTTATTTCTTTATTCATTTTCATAAATGGAAGCGCTTTACAATCTCTTTGCAACTGTAATTTAGTTTGGTCAAGGTGATTTAAATATAAATGGGCATCTCCAAGCGTATGAACAAAATCACCGAGCTCCAAATCACAAACCTGGGCAATCATCATGGTTAATAATGCATAAGATGCAATGTTGAAGGGAACCCCTAAAAATGTGTCGGCACTGCGTTGATATAATTGACAACTTAATTTTCCATTTGCAACATAAAACTGGAAAAATGCATGGCAAGGGGGAAGAGCCATGTTTTCAATTTGCCCAACGTTCCAAGCAGAAACAATAAGCCTTCTGGAGTCAGGGTTGTTTTTGATTTGATTAATCACCTGTGTAATCTGGTCAATGGACTCCCCATTTGCTTTTGGCCAAGACCTCCATTGAGAACCATATACCGGGCCAAGGTTTCCATCTTCATCTGCCCATTCATCCCAAATAGAAACTTTATTTTCTTTTAAATAAGAGATATTCGTATCTCCTTTTAAAAACCATAATAATTCATGAATAATAGATCTTAGATGTAGTTTTTTTGTAGTAACACAAGGAAACCCTGCATTCAAATCATAACGCATTTGATATCCAAATACAGAAAGTGTACCTGTGCCTGTTCGGTCTTCTTTTTTAACACCATTATCTAAAATATGCTGTAATAAATCGTGGTATTGTTTCATCTTAAACTATCTTTTTCTTGTTAAATTTATTAAGTATGTCAAATTTCATATTTATTTTTAAGCAGAACTACATTTTTTTAAAAAAATTTTCTTTTCTTTTCAACAATGCAATTAACGACAAATAATTTATCAAGCGAAAGCTCTCCTTATCTTTTGCAACATGCCCAAAACCCTGTGCATTGGCAAGCATGGTCAGACGATGTATTTGATCAAGCAAAAAAACAAAACAAGTTGGTCTTGATAAGCATTGGCTACTCTGCCTGCCATTGGTGTCATGTAATGGAACACGAATCTTTTGAAGATCAAGAAGTCGCAGAATTTATGAATGAGCATTTTATCAACATCAAGGTTGATAGAGAAGAAAGACCCGATGTCGATCAAATCTATATGGATGCTGTACAATTAATGACCCAACAAGGCGGATGGCCTTTGAATTGTTTTGCGATGGCTGATGGAAGACCCATTTACGGAGGCACTTATTTCCCAAAAAACAAATGGATGGATGTCATGAAAGCCATTGTTAAAACAGCAGAAAGAGAACCTTTAAGAATAGAGGAATATGCACAAAAATTGAGCAAAGGAATACAGCAAAATGGAATTATTATGAATAATAATATGACTTTCGAGGCTGACGAGTTGCTTCTTCAAAAAAACATATCCCAATGGGAAAAAGAATTCGATTGGGAAAATGGTGGATTGAAAAGATCCCCCAAATTTCCATTGCCAAATCATTTATCCTTTTTAATGGCAGTGGGCGTTCAACATGAAAATGAACGGATTTTAAATTACACAGAGTTGACACTTCATAAAATGGCAATGGGAGGAATTTATGACCAAATTGGTGGTGGTTTTTCAAGATATTCCGTAGATGAAAATTGGAAAGTGCCTCATTTTGAAAAAATGCTGTATGACAATGGGCAATTGTTAAGCTTATATGCAAATGCATTTAAGTATTTTAAAAACCCGTTTTATAGAGAAGTTTGTGATGGAATAATATCGTGGCTTGAAAAAGAAATGCTAGATAAATCAGGGGCATTTTACAGCGCAATGGATGCGGATAGTGAAGGAGAAGAGGGTAAATATTATTGCTGGTCAGAAAAAGACATTAAAAGTGTTTTGAAAGATGATTATGAGTGGGTTTCTGATTACTATAACATCAATAGTATGGGATTCTGGGAAGAGAATAAATACATCCTGCTTAAAACAGAAACAGATATTGATTTTATAAAAAAAATGAAATGGAGTCAAGAAGAGTTTAAAACAAAAAAGAGTCGAGTTATTAAAGCGCTTAATGAAATTAGAGATAAAAGAATTAAGCCTGGGCTTGATGATAAAAAAATAAGTTCTTGGAACGCAATTATGCTTAAGGGACTTTGTGATGCATATCCTATTTATGAAGACAAAAGCTTATTGGAGTTAATCTTAAAAAATGCAACATGGTTAGTCGAGGAACAAACCAACAACGATTCTCTTTTTCACTGTAAAACAAGCAATAAAAACATTGATGGTTTTTTAGAAGATTATGCACTTGTTATTGAGGCTTTTATTTCTGTATATCAAATAACATTGGAAGAAAAATGGCTTGAGCAAGCAAAAAAATTAACCGAAAAAAGTTTGGAGTTGTTTTTAGATAAAGAATCCAAACTGATGTTTTTTACAGCTAAAAACACCTCTTTAATTGCTCGAAAAATGGACGTTTATGATAGCGTTATTCCATCTAGTAATTCTGTTATGGCAACAAATCTTTTTCATTTGGGGCATTTTTATAGAAATGAGGAGTGGATTAAAAATGCGCAACAAATGATTAAAAACATGCAGGCTAATATGAATCAATATGCCCCAGGGTATTCTAACTGGGCCATGTTAATGCATCATGTTGTGAATGGAGTCGAGGAGGTTTGTGTTATTGGAGAAAATGCAAAAAAGCATCTTGGTTCTTTTAGTGCCGCATACCATCCAAGCAGAATACTCTGTGGGGGAGAAAAACCAACTCTTCCAATTGCCGAATATAAAACAAAGAAAAACAAAGTCATTTTGTATAAATGCATAAAGGGAAGCTGCCTTCCCCCTATTGAATTAAAATAAAAAAAGGGCGATTTTCACCGCCCTTTAAATCGTTTAATTATTCTTTTTTTAGAATCTCCATCCTAAACGGATTGCTCCAGAACCAATTCCAATTGATGTGGTTGTAGGATTAGATACCATAAAATCAGTTGTTACTGACGCAGCAGTCGCTGATCCAAGAGTTGGTCCTTCATCAACCCAAGTAAAACCTAGCCCTAACTCAAGCCCAACATATACATTATCTAAAATATAATAGTCCATTCCTGCTCCAAGACCAAAGCCCATCATGAAATCATTTTTTGATCCGTCAATCGTAACACCAGGCGTATAAATTGCATCATCTAATG